>CAKZUT010000185.1 GCA_937922185.1 uncultured Neomegalonema sp. | reverse complement strand
AGGTAGAGTGTTGCATCATTGCGCTTCGTGCCGTCGAGGCCCCGGATCAAGTCCGGGGCAGCGAGTAACTTCAAGATCACCCGTCGTTCAGGTGACAGGCCGACAGCCTTCCCGGTGCAATCTCGCGCAGGGCGGGGCGTTCGGCGCTGCACCGGGCATGGGCGTGGGGACAGCGCGGATGGAAGTGACAGCCGGGGGGCGGATCGAGCGGGGACGGGATTTCGCCTTTCACGGGCTGAAAATCACGGTTGCGCTGGTCAAGGCGGGGGGCCTCGTTCAGCAGGGCCACGGTATAGGGATGATTGGGGGCATCGAAGATATCGCCGATAGGCGCACTCTCGACCACGCGGCCCAGATACATGATGACCACGCGATCCGAGATATGTTCCACAACGCTGAGATCATGGCTGATGAACAGATAGGTGAGATCCAGTTCCTCGCGCAGATCCACGAACAGATTGATGACCTGCGCCTGTATCGAGACATCAAGCGCGGCGATGGCCTCGTCACAAACGAGAAAGCGCGGTTTGACCGCCAGCGCGCGGGCAATGCCGATACGCTGGCGCTGACCGCCGGAGAACTGATGCGGATAGCGGCGCTTGAGGCTGGGGTCGAGACCCGTGCGACGCATGATATCATCGACATAATCGGATACGTCCGCGCGGCTGACGATGCCGTGGAACAGGGGGGCCTCGCCGATGATCTGATCCACGCGCATTCGCGGATTGAGGCTGGCGAAGGGGTCCTGAAAGATCATCTGGATTTCGAGGGCGGCCTTGCGGGCCTCCTTTGCGTCCATGGCGGCGATATCCACGCCGTCGAAGACGATGGAGCCTTCGGTGGGGGGCAGGATACCGGCGACCATCCGCCCGAGTGTGGACTTGCCGCAGCCGGATTCGCCGACAAGGCCGACGACCTCTCCGGGCAGGATCGTCAGGTCCACACCATCGACGGCATGGACGGTTTCCTCGGAGACCTTCGCGCCGAGGCGACGGGCGAGCTTTGCCGCCACATCAAGGGTTTTCGAGAAGCGTTTGGTAGCATTGCGGGTTTCGAGGATGGGGGCGGTCATGTGCCCTCCTCCACATGCGGGTGGAAGCAGCGGACGGCCTGCCCTGCGCGTGGCTCGGTGATGGCGGGCTGCACATCGCAGTCGGAGGTGCGACGGGGGCATCGTTCCCTGAAGGTGCAGCCGACAGGCAGGTTGAGTACATTGGGCGGCATCCCCGGTATCTGGGTCAGGCGCTCTCCCCGGCGATTGGAGGTGGGGACAGAGCCGAGAAGGCCGACGGTGTAGGGGTGCAGCGGCGTGTCGATAACGGCGTCGATGCCGCCCGCCTCCACGATGCGCCCCGCATACATCACGGCAATGCGGTCGGCGATTCCGGCAACAACGGCGAGGTCGTGGGTGATCCAGACTAGGGCCGTACCGGTGCGTTTGCAGAGCGCCTGTGCCTCGTGGATGATCTGGGACTGGATCGTGACGTCGAGAGCGGTGGTCGGTTCATCGGCGATGATGAGGTCCGGCTCGTTCAGGAAGGCGATGGCGATGGCGACGCGCTGGCGCATTCCGCCGGAAAGCTGATGCGGATAGGCGCGCAGACGTTCCTCGGGCGCGGGAATGCCGACCATGCCCAGCGCATCGCGACAGCGGACAAGGGCATCACGCTTGCTGACGCGCTCATGGGCGCGAATGGCCTCGACCATCTGCGTATCAACCCGCAGGACCGGGTTGAGAGTCATCATGGGGTCCTGAAAGATCATCGCAATGCGATTGCCGCGAATGGCGCGCATCGTCTCGTCGGACGCCCCGACCAGTTCCTCGCCTTGCAGCTTGATGGAGCCGGAGACGATGCGGCCCGGTTCGTCGATCAGACCCATGATCGAGAATCCGGTGATCGACTTGCCGGAACCGGATTCGCCGACAAGGCCCATGACCTCGCCGGGGGCGATCCGAAAATCGACACCATCCACGGCTTTGACCACGCCTGCACGGGTGAAGAAATGGGTGTGCAAACCCTCGACACTCAGGGTGGCACTCATTTCGACAGCCTCGGATTCAATACATCCCGCAACCGATCCCCGACGAGGTTGATCGACACGATGGTCAGCAGCAGGGCGAGGCCGGGAAACACCGAAATCCAGTAACGGCCCGACAGCATGTATTCGTAGCCGTTGGCGATGAGAACGCCCAGAGAAGGCTCGGTCTGGGGCAGGCCGACACCGAGGAAAGAAAGCGTCGCCTCCAGCGCGATGGCATGGGCGGTCTGGACCGTGCCGACGACGATGAGGGGGGCAAGGCAGTTGGGCATGATGTGGCGCATGACAATGCGCCCGTGGCTGAGGCCCAGGCAGGTCGCCGCCTCAATGTATTCCTTGCGCCGCTCCACGATGGCCGAACCGCGCACGGTGCGGGCGTAATAGGCCCATTGTACGAGAACGAGGGCGATGATGATCTTGTCGATGCCCTTGCCGAGGATCGCCACGAGGATCAGCGCGGTGAGCGCGGCGGGAAAGGACAGTTGCAGATCCACCAGCCGCATGATGATCGTCTCGATCCGCCCGCCCGCATAGGCGGCGAAGAGGCCGATGAGCGAGCCGATGACCAGCGCGATGATGCCGGAGGCAACGCCTACCGCCAGCGAGATACGCAGGCCGTAGAGGATCGCGGAATAGAGGTCGCGCCCTGCACCGTCAGAGCCGAGCCACATGGTATAGCCCGCGAATGCCTCCGCACCGGGAGACAGCCGCCCGTCCATGATATCGACCTGCGCGAGGTCATAGGGGTTCTGGGGCGTGATCCACGGGGCGGCGAGAGCCAGCGCGATAATCGCCAGCAGCGTGAACAGGGCGACCCGCGCGATCCAGCTTTCAAAGAATTCCGAGGCGAAGCGCCGCCACGGAGCCTGTACTTTCGGCACGGGTGCGACGGGGGCGGCGGTGTCGGTGTGTTCGATGGTCATGCGCCCTGCTCCCCGAGGCGAACGCGCGGATCGAGCAGGGAATAAAGAATATCCACGACCAGATTGATGACGACGAACAGCAGGACGATAATCATCAGATAAGCGACGACGATGGGGCGGTCGAGTTGCAGGATCGCCTCGATGAGCAGCTTGCCCATGCCCGGCCATGCGAAGATCGTCTCGGTGACGACGGAGAAGGCGATGAGGCTGCCGAATTCCAGCCCCAGCACAGTGACGACCGGGATCATGATGTTCTTCATCAGGTGAACACCGACGACGCGCCCGGTCGAGAGACCCTTCGCACGGGCGAATTTGATGTAATCCTGCTGGATCGCCTCGCGCGCCCCGGCCCTCGTCAGGCGGATCACGAGGCTGATCTTCAGAAGGGCCAGATTGAGCGCGGGCAGGATCAGATGCGAGAGACCGTCACGGGTGAAAAGGCTGGCCTCGATGCCGAGGAAGGTGGCGGTGTCGCCTCGTCCGGTGGCGGGTAACCAGCCGAGCCAGACCGCGAAAATCATGATGAGCATAAGCCCGACCCAGAAGGTCGGCAGCGAGAACCCGAAAATGGACCCGGCCATGATCGCCTTTGAACTGGCGCGGTCGGGATAAAGCCCCGCATAGAGGCCGAGCGGAATGCCCAGAATGATCGCCATGAGCAGCGCGGTAAAAGCCAGCTCCAGCGTGGCGGGCATGTGGTGGAGGATGAGCTTCAGGGCAGGCTGACCGAAGATGAACGAGTTGCCCAGATCACCGGAGGCCGCGCCCTTCATGAAATACCAGTATTGCTCGTATATCGGACGGTCGAGACCGAAATCGCGGATGACGCGGGCGATCTCAGCCTGATCGGCCTCGGGGCTGACGAGCATATCCACGGGATCGCCGACGACATTCACGCCGAAGAAGACGATCATCGACATCAGAAGAACGACGATAGCGGCCTGTATGAGACGACGGATAACGAAGACGGTCATGGGGGCTTTCTGTTATCCTGTGATCTTCTGCTCTTGTCTTCCGCTCCGGGCAAAGGCCCGGAGCCTCGATGGTGCCGGTGGAGAGTTCACCGCGTAATATGGTA
This sequence comes from uncultured Neomegalonema sp., assembly GCA_937922185.1. Lineage (GTDB taxonomy): Bacteria > Pseudomonadota > Alphaproteobacteria > Rhodobacterales > Rhodobacteraceae > JAHDDY01. The sequence continues at coordinate 28,448 of CAKZUT010000185.1, read as the reverse complement.
GAGGTGCCGGGCCAGGCCCGGCACAGCATGTATCGTTACTCCTTCACCACATTCGCAGCGCGCGTATGCTCGTCGGTGCGGGCGGGGTAGGTGATGCCCTTCTTCGCGGCCCATGTGTTGACCTGATAATGCAGCGGGATGATCGCGAGGTTTTCCATGGCCATTTCGGTCGCCTTGGCGAGCAAGTCCTGACGCATAGCGTCATCGACGGTCGCCAGCGCATCCTCGATCATCTTGTCGATGGCCGCATCGGAGTGACGGCCCCGGTTCGACGCGCCGAAGCCACGATCCTTGTCATAGGTGTGGATCAGCGATTTCAGCGGCGAGGACGCCTCACCCGACCCTGCACCCCAGCCGACGAGAACGAGCGAGAATTCGGGCAGATCGCCCTCTCCGCCCCGCGAGGCACGCTTGAAGAAGACCGAGCGCGGCATGGTCTCCACGGCGGTCTGGATGCCGATACGCGACAGCATCTGACCGATCGCCTCCAGTATCTTCGCATCATTGATGTAGCGGTCGTTCGGGCCGTGGATCGTCATACTGAAGCCGTCACCGTACCCCGCTTCCGCCAGCAGCGCCCTCGCGGTCTTCGGGTCGTATTTTTCGATTTCGAGATTGTCGGAAACGCCGAAGAAGCCGTCAGGCAGAAGCTGACCGGCGGGGATGGCAACGCCTTCCATGACGCGCTCGACGATAGCATCGCGGTTGATCGCCTTGGAAATGGCGAGGCGGACACGCTGATCCATCAGCGGGTTCTTGATCTTGCCGCCGTCCTTGGCGGTGATATGGGGGCTGTCCTCGCGGAACTGATCCATGTGGAGATAGATCACGCGGTTGGACGACCCCTGACTCAGGGTCAGATCGTCGCGATTTTTCAGGGTTTCGATGTCGGTGGTCGGCACACCGTCGATCATGTCCACATCACCGGACAGGAGAGCCGCGACGCGGGACGGGGCGGATTTGATCGGCTTGAGATCGACCTCGGACCATTGCGGCTTGTCGCCCCAGTAATCGTCGTTGCGTTTCAGCGAGATGACCGAACCCGGCTCATAGGCCGTAATCATGAAGGGGCCGGTGCCCCTGGCGACAGACAGATCGTTGAACTGTTCGGTCGTGCCCTCGCAGCCGCCCTCGTCGGAAACGATATAGATCGTGGAGATATCATTCGGGACAAGGGGATAGGGCTTTTCGGTCTTCACATGGATGGTGAAGTCGTCGATCTTCTCGACAGTCTTGCCCTTTGTGTAAGTGCCGAAGCTGGAGGGCGAATTCGGGACGTTCGGCGCGCGTTCCCATGTGCAGACCACATCATCGGCGGTGAAGGCCGATCCGTCATGGAACGTGACACCCTCGCGCAGCGTGAATTCCCATGTCGTGTCGTCGATGGGCTTCCACGCAGTGGCGAGGCCGGGGATCAGGCGTTGCTTCTCGTCCTGACCGATCAGGGCATCATAGACATGGGCCGAGATCATGTTGTTCGGCGTCAGATTGTGGAAATGGGGGTCCACGGCGGTCGCTTCGGAGGCGATGCCGATGGACAGCTTCTCGGCCCATGCGGGGGCGGTGGCCATGACAGCCAACAACGCCACGGCACTGGCTGCGGTTCTGCGAAAGGTCATATCGTTCTCCCGGTTCCTTGTTCGATGCCTATGTTCATGCACAGGTTGACCTCTACGCTATCACCGTTTTTCAGGTTTCCCAGTGCGAAGTTGAGGGAGCGCCCTTGCGCGGCGGACGGTGAGGCCTAGGGTAGCGGCACCCCAGCACCGGAAGCGACGATCCCATGACCGCACAAGACATCCTCGCCAGACTGATCGCCTTCGATACGGTCAGCCACAAGAGCAACCTGCCCCTGATCGAATGGGTGGAGGCGTATCTGTCGGACCATGGCGTCGCCTCGCACAGGGTCTATGACGAGACGGGCGAGAAGGCGAACCTGATCGCCAGCATCGGGCCGCAGGATGCGCCGGGGATCATCCTGTCGGGGCATGTGGATGTGGTGCCGGTGGAGGGTCAGCCCTGGAGTACCGATCCCTTCGAGGCGACGGTCATCGACGGTAGGATGTACGGGCGCGGATCATCGGACATGAAGGGGTTCTGTGCCTGTGTCCTGGCCGCCGTGCCGAGGATGGTGGCGGCATCGCTGGCAACCCCGCTGCATATCGTGTTCTCCTATGACGAGGAGGTCGGCTGTATCGGCGTGCGCGGCGCGATCCGCGAAATCGCGGACTGGCCGGTCAAACCGCGCGCCTGCATCGTGGGCGAGCCGACGATGATGCAGGTGGTACTGGGCCACAAGACCAAACGCTCGATCCGGGTGACGGTACGCGGGAAGTCGGGGCATTCCTCACTGGCACCCGATTTCGTGAATGCAGTGGAATACGCCGCGCGGCTGAGCGTGTTCATCTCGGATATCGGACGGGACTTCGCCGCGACCGGGGCGGTCGATCCGCTCTATGACGTGGGCCATACGACGGCGCATGTGGGGATGCTGCACGGGGGGACGCAGCTCAATATCGTGCCCGACGAGGCCGTATTCGATTACGAGTTCCGGGCGATCCGCGAGGACGACGCCGATGCGCTGGTGGCGCGGGTCGAAACCTATGCGCGGGAAGAACTGGAACCGGCGATGAAAGCGGTTCACCCGGATGCGGGCTTCGACTTCCACGAGATATCAGGGGTGGACGGGCTTGATACGGAACCGGAGGCGGATGTCGTGTCCTTCGTCAAGGCACTGGCCCAACGCAACGACCACGCGAAGGTGGCTTTCGGGACCGAAGGCGGCCTGTTCCAGACGATGGCCGATATTCCCACGGTGGTGATCGGGCCGGGCGATATCGGACGGGCGCATAAGGCGGACGAATATATCGGACTGGACGAGATCGCGGCGGGAAGTGCATTCATCGAGCGGCTGATCGAGCGGTGCCGGGGTTAGAAAAGTTTCCCCGGTAGACATACATTCCGTCGGATCACTGTCTTGCGGGAATATCGACGTCCGTTTACGCGAAATCGTCAACGCTCATCCGTCTGCATCCGTCGCTCCAGACGTCTCACGAGAGCGGAGACGATGAGGATCAGGACGAGGTATTCCAGCACAAGAACCGTGTAGATTTCGAGCGGGCGATATTCGCTGACCACCAGTTCATTGGCCTTGCGGGTCAGTTCCTGCATCCCGATGACCGATACGAGAGACGACATCTTGAGCATGTAAACAAGCTGGTTCCCCAGAGCGGGCAGGATGCGGCGCACTGCCTGGGGCAGGATCACGAAACGCATGGTGTCGGTATAGCTGAGCGAGATGGAGTGGGAAGCCTCGTACTGGCCCCTGTCGATAGACTGGATGCCCGCGCGGAAAATCTCGGCCTGGAAGGCGCTGTCGGAGAGAGCAAGCGCGATCACCCCGGCCCAGAATACGCCGATGGAAATATCCATCACCTGCGGCAGGCCGTAATAGACCCAGAGGATCAGGACGAGAATCGGGATGGCGCGTACCACCTCGACATAGACGCGGTTGAAGCCGCGCAGCACCCGGTTGGTCGAGAGGCCCGGCAAAGCGACAAGCAAGCCGACGACAACGGAAATCGAAATGGCGGTGAGGGACAGAAGGACCGTGTACCACAGACCGCTGAGCAGAAATTTCAGGTTCGTCCAGCCCGAAGGGGTGGCCGGGTTCACCACATACCAGCCCCAGTCAGCGGAACAGCCGCCCAGGAGAAGTGCGAGGGCAATAAGGAGGGATGCGCGTTTCATGATCACTCCGCTCAATGGTGCAAAATCTTGCGGAGAAAATCGCGGCAGCGTTCGGTCTTCGGGGCGGCGAAGAAGTCTTCGGGCGGAGCCGTCTCGACAATCTCGCCATGATCCATGAAGACCATGGTATCGGCGACCCCCCGTGCAAAGCCCATTTCATGGGTCACGCACACCATGGTCATGCCACTGCCCGCCAGTTCGGTCATTACCTCCAGCACCTCGCTTATCATCTCGGGATCGAGGGCGGAGGTCGGTTCGTCGAAGAGCATGATCTGCGGTTCCATGCAGAGCGAACGGGCAATGGCGACACGCTGTTGCTGACCGCCTGAAAGCTGGCGCGGATATTTGTCGGCCTGCTCGGGAATGCGAACGCGCGTCAGGTAGCGCATGGCGAGTTCACGGGCTTCCTCCGGCGATTTGCGGCGCGCGCGCAGGGGGCCGAGGGTGAGGTTTTCCAGGACCGTGAGATGGGGGAACAGGTTGAACTGCTGAAAGACCATGCCGACCCTGGCCCGGATGGCATCAAGGCTGCGGCGGCTGTCATCGAGTTCGAGGCCGTCCACGAGGATTGTACCGCTCTCGTGCTTTTCCAACCGGTTGACGCAGCGGATGAGCGTGGATTTCCCCGATCCCGACGGCCCGCAGACGACAACACGCTCCCCCGGATTCACATCGAGAGAGACGTCGTAGAGGGCGCGAAAATCGCCGAAATACTTGCTGACGTTGCGAACCGATATGGCCGCTTCGGTCTGTTCGGCGTTCATGGCGCACTCCCCGTCCTGAAGGGAGACTTCTACATGGAGCCTGCCCCGATGCAACACGCCGGATCGTCGCGATCCGGGGGCCACGAAAGACGGGATGATCGAAGCGATTGACGGGGTTCCGTCCATGATGACAGGCTCGACCTGCCGTCACTGAATGACGATATCCGGGAGACCCCATGATTTCCATCGACCTGATCCAGTCCACGGCAGAGACGCTGATGGACAAGGCCGCTATCGAAATTCCACAGGATTATCTCGACGGGCTGCGGGCGACCGCCGCCGTGGAGGATGGCGATCTGTCATCCTTCGTGTTGCAGGCGATGCTGGAGAATTACGAGGCGGCGAAGGAGGATCGGCGCGCGATGTGCGGCGATACCGGGTGCCCGCGCTGGTATGTGAAGATGGGAAACGAGGCGGTCGTGGAAGGCGGACCTGTGGCGCTGGAGCAGGCGCTGCGGCAGGCCACGGCAAACGCGACGAACGGGGTGCCCCTGCGTCCGAACCGGGTGCATCCGCTCTGGCGCACGGATCATGACAATAATGTCGGGATCGGCGCGCCGGAGATCGAATACGGGTTCGAGCCGGAACCGGGACAATGGATCGACCTGACCACCGTTCACAAGGGAGGGTTGTTCGGTACGGATTACCGGATGCTGTTTCCCTCGGACGGAATCGAGGGAATCAGGCGGTTCTTTCTCGACAGTCTCGTAGCCTTCGGCAAGCGGGGACTGGCCTGTCAGCCCGCGATCATCGGAATCGGGCTGGGCGGCTCGAAGGATACCTGCATGGTGCTGGGCAAGCGCGCGGCCTGTCTGCGAACCGTCGGCGACCGCAACCCGGACCCGGAAATCGCGAAGCTGGAAGAGGAATTCCGGGAACTGGGCAATTCAATCGGCATGGGCGCCATGGGCTTCGTGGGGAAATCCATGGTGATCGATTGCCATATCGAAGTGGGATATTGCCATACCGGCGGGATGCAGATGAGCGTTCATGCCTTCTGCCTGTCCTCCCGCCGGGCCGTGGCGCGAATCCGGGCGGACGGGCAGGTCGAATATCGCACTGATCCCGAATGGTTCACACCCTATCAGCGGCGCGAGACGGTAGGATGGAACAACGGGCACCGGGAGGCGGCGGAATGAACGAGGCTATCAGAGCAGCGATCAAACGGGGTAACGATGTCAATCGACTGCCGCAGGTTTTCCGAGATCCTGCACAGCCTGATCGGGTCATCCGATGAGCGCCCCCCGGAAGATCGCGTTGTCCACGACGCCGACCCCGGAGGCTCTCGCCGAATTGCGCCTCGGCGATGTCGTCTATCTCGACGGCACGATCTATACCGCGCGCGAAGGCGTCTATATGCGGGCGCTGGAGAAGAACGCGAATATCCCCATGGAACTGCCTGCCGAGAGCGCCGCTAACTTCCATTGCTCGCCCGCCGCGACGATCAACGGGGATGGCAGTTTCACGCTGGGGGCGGTGACGGCGACGGCCTCGTTCCGCTTCGCCAAGTGGATCGGACCGTGGATGGAACGCTCGGGCGCGAAGCTCATCATCGGCAAGGGGGGGATGTCCTCCGCCGATTACAAGCGCGATTTCGTGCCGAACGGGGCGATCTATCTGACAACCGTGGGGTACGGCACCGGGGCGCTGCTGGGGCGTGGAGTGCAGGCGGTGAAGGCGGTCCACTGGAACGAGGAACTGGGTCTGGCACAGGCGATGTGGGTGCTGGAATGCTCCGGCATGGGACCGTTCATCGTGGCGAGTGATCTGGACGGGAACTGCCTGTTCGAGCGGGAGAACGCCAAGATCGCGCCGGGGCTGGCCGCCGCCTATGAGGGGACGCGCCCCGCTGTGCTGAAACGCTATGGCGAAACGGATGACCGGACGGACGAGGTTATCTGAAGATCAGTTCCCGTGCCATGAGGATCAGGCCGGAGGCCAGCATCAGCACGATGAGCAGGCGGCGGAACTGCGCGTCACCCATCCGCTTGAAGACATGGAGTCCGACCTGCGCCGCCGCGAAGGTGAACGGGGTGGCGACGGCGAGGATCACCAGCGTCTCGCGGTCGAATGCGCCCTGCACCAGAAAGACGAGGATCGCGATGGTCTGGACGGCGAGATTATAGGGTTGCAGAACCGCGCGCTGTTCGGCCTTCGGCCATGGCCGCATGGCACACCACATCGTCGGCAAAGCCCCGGACAACCCCGCAAGCCCCCCGAGAACGCCCCCCGCAAACCCGATGGTGCCGTCGATGACAGGCGTGGGTCGGGTCATGGCCGGCAATTCCCTGCGGAAGGCGAAGAACAGCCCGTAAAGGATCAGGAAGGCGGCGATCACGAGCTTGAGCAGGGTCGGGTCGATCCAGACGACCAGCGCCGTACCGATGGGAATACCGATGATCGCGGGTAGCAGAAAACGCCCCAGCCGGGGCCAACGGATAGATTTCCGCACCAGGATCGCGCCCTGAATACCGCTCAGGACCGACATGACGAGGACGACGAGGACGGCCTGCACCGGCTGCATGATCTGGAGCCAGAAGCCGAGGGCGAACAGCGCGGTGCCAAAGCCCGCCAGTCCATTGATGAACCCGCCCGCAATGGCCCCGAGGGCGAGGAGGATGATAAAATCAAGGCTCATGCGCTGGACGAAAAGACGCCGCTTTCGATGATGCCGTCGAACAGGAACTGCACGGCGAGAGCGGCCAGAAGAATGCCCATGACCCTCGTGACGACATGCACCCCGGTCACGCCGAGAACGCGCTGCACCTGTGAGGCGGCGATCATCAGCAGGAACACCAGCAGAAGAACCGCAAGAAGCGCACCGATCACGGCGGCAATGCCCTGCGGATCACCCTGTGCCTGCGCCATGAGCAGGATAGCGGCTCCGATAGCCCCCGGTCCGGCGATAAGGGGTGTGGCCAGCGGAAAGACAGAGATATCGTCGCGGGCGGCGGTCTCGGTCTCCTCCTCCTCGGTCGTGGAGGTCGCGCCGGAGCCGCGCGCGAAAACCATGTCGATGGCGATGAGCAGCAGGAGAATCCCCCCCGCCGTCCGCATCGCCGCCAGCGAGATACCGAGATAGGTCAGCAGCGGTTTGCCGAGAAAAGCGAAGAACAGGAGGATACCCCCGCCGACCAGCACCGCCTTCGTCGCGAGGACCAATCGCTGACGCGGTGTGTTCTTGAGGGTAAGCGCCGCAAAAACAATGGCGACATCGGGGGGGCCGATGGTCGCGAAGAAGGTCGCGAAGGCGATGATGGTACTGTCGAGCATGGCCCCCTCTAGACCGGATCGGCGGCGTTTGACAGCCTCAATGACCCGCCAGAAGATAGAAGGCCACGGCGAGGATCACGACCGTCAGAAGGCTGAACCGTCCGTTCCACTGCCAGGTCAGTTCGCGGCCCGTATGGTCGGTGGCCTGCGCGATCAGCAGCACGACGGTGGCGAAGGGCGAGGCGGTCATCGAAAGCGCCCAGCCGCAGGAAATCGCCAGCGCCGCCCATGTGATATCGGCGGGCAAGGCGGGAACGGCAGCGATCAGGCTGCCGAAGAACACCGCCATCATGATAGGGCTGAGCGCGAACTGGCTGAGCACCGCCACACCGACCGACAGCGACAGGAGGAACAGCCAGCCGGGCCATGCCTCCAGCCCCAGTGCCTCGGCCCACTCGGCAGCGGGGATCAGAGCCGCCGCCGCGCGCCCCACATAGCCCGAACAGGCGAGCGTCACGGCCAGGGGTGCGGCGGCAGGAAGATGCCCAAGTGCGATCTCACCAAGCCGTGCTTTCACGGGTGGCCATGCGCCCCGCTTCTGAATCATGAGCCAGCCGATGAGAATGATCGGCGAGGCGACCATCAGGCCGAAGACGACGGAGCCGTCGAACAGCACCATCGCCCCGATAGTCAGGGCCACCAGCGCGAGGCAGACGGCGGCGAAATCGCGATAGGCGCGGGCGGGGAAAGGCGGGGCCGTCTGTCCGGGGCGGGGCTTGTAGCGACGCCACTCCCAGCGGTCCTCCAGCCAGCCTGCCAGCATGACGATAAAGGCGATGACCATCCCCGCACCGATCCACGGGCCGCGCTGGGCTTCGGGCAACAGGGTGGAAAGAACGAGGGGCGCGACCGCCGTGGGCGACCAGATGACGCTCCACGAAAAACCGCGCAGCATCGCGTTGATCTGACGATGCTCGCGCAGGGGATTGAGCGGATCAACGCCCTCGGTGCCACGCTTGATGAGGGGGGCCAGAAGGCTGACCACACCCAGATTGAACAGATGGGCCATCATATGCGTACCGCCGAAGACGGCGAGATAGCGGCGTCCGGGGGGTTGCCGCGTGAGATAGGTGCCGCATTCGCGAATGGCGTCGCTGGTCATCGCCGCCTGCTGGATCAGACCGATCAGCAGAATGAAGGCCATGAGAAACGCGGCCTGTTCCAACGCCGTGTAGGCCGCCGTGACCGGATCGGGATGCAGCCAGATGATGCAGGCGGTCAGCGTGGCGCAGAGGGTGAGCAGATACGCCTCGCGCAGGCCCAGACGATGAGCCGACAAGGGGACGACCGACAGCATGGCCCCGAAGGCGGCGATGCGGAAAGGCCACCATCCGAGGGCCAGCCATGCCAGCTCGAAGGCCATGAGCGCGAGAATGGCGCAGGCAAGCAGCCGGTCGCGCGTTGCCTGTATCGCTGGTGGATGCGCCGCCGCCGTCATCGGCCCCCCTCGGTGCGCGCGGCTTGCGCGACTCGCTTCGTCCTGTATCGTGACCCCCGATATGCCTCGCTGTCCAGCACGGGAATGCCCCCTTGAGCCGAATAGCCACCGCCGAACCGATCCGTGAAGACGGTATCGCCCTGTGGCAACAGGCCAGAGGACCGGACGGCACCATGACCATCAACAGGAGCGCCCTCGGGCGCGGAGCGGGAAAGAGACCATGAAAGAGAACGGATTCCGGGCACGGGTGCTGCGGCGTGAGCCGCTATGCGGTACCTTCGTGAAGACACCCGCCTATGAGCTGATCGAAATCCTGTCGGTATCGGGGCTGGATTTCGTGTGCCTCGACGGCGAGCACGCCCCCTTTGACCGGGGCCGGATGGATGCGTGTCTGGCCATGGCGCGGGCGCTGGACTTTCCGTGCCTCGTGCGCCTGCCCGAGGGCAGCCCCGCGCAGATTCTCATGGCTCTGGACAGCGGGGCGACGGGGGTGGTGATCCCGCATTGTTATTCGGTCGAGAAGGCCGAGGCCGTGGCGAAGGCAGCGCGGTTCGGGCATGGAGGACGCGGCTTTGCCGGATCGACCCGCTGGGCCGGATACGCGACGAAGGGAATGCCGGATGTCCTGGCCATGGATGACGAAACGGTCGTGCTGGGCCAGATCGAGGAGCCGGAGGGTGTCGAGGCCGTGGAGGCCATAGCCGCCGTGGAAGGGATCGACGGGGTCTTCGTCGGCCCCGCCGATCTGGCGGTGTGCTACGGCAAGACCGATATCAACGACAGTCAGGTACGCGCCGCCATGGGCCGGGTCGGCGACGCGGCGAAGGCGAACGGGAAATCGGCAGTGACATTCGCGCCGAATGCCGGGACGCTGGATGACCTGACGGCGTTGGGCGTGAACATGATGTTCTTCGCCTCCGAACATGCCTGGATGCTGAACGGCGCGAGGCAGGCAGTGGCGGATTTTCGCGCGAAAACCTGAAAACTTTCCCGCTCCGGGCAAATATCCGGTGCGGGAGGGGGCGATGCCATAGGCGCTCAACTTCGCGATGGACCCTGCCTATCCATGTGGTAGGTCCGTCGCATGGCATCCGGTACAGGCAAATTCGTCACAGGATCGATTCTGCGACATACGATCGTGATGACGCTCAGTTCCGGGGCCGGGCTGCTGGCGATCTTTCTCGTGGATCTGGCCGATCTCTATTTCATCTCGTTGCTGGGTGAGGATGCGCTGGCGGCGGCGGTGGGATATGCGGGCACCCTGCTGTTCTTCTTCACCTCCATCAGCATCGGTCTGGCCATCGCCATGGGCGCGCTGGCGGCAAGGGCGCTGGGCGAGGGGGATGAGGCCCGCGCGCGGCGGGTGGCCGGGTCCATCGGCGCGATCACCGTCGCGGTCGGCATCCTCTCCACGATTGTCATGGTCGCCTTTGCGGGGCCGTTGCTGACCCTTATCGGGGCCACGGGCGAGGCCCATGCCCATGCCGTCTCGTTCCTGCGGATCGCCGCTTTCGGGACACCCTTTCTGATGCTCGGAATGGGCGGCGGGGCCTTGCTACGCGCCCATGGAGACGCAAGACGGGCGATGACCACCACGCTGTCGGCGGCGGCGATCAATGCGATTCTCGATCCACTGCTGATCTTCACGGCGGGGCTGGGGCTGGAGGGGGCGGCCATTGCGACGGTGATCGCGCGCATTACGCTGTTCATCGTGGCCTGGCGGCCCATCATCGCCGTCCATGACGGAGTGGTGCGGCCCTCGCCCACCTCGCTGCACGCGGATACGAAGGCGGTGTTCGCCATCGCCGGACCCGCGATCCTGACCAATATCGCCACGCCTGTCGGGTTTGCCTTCGTCACACGCATGATCGCCGATTTCGGAACGCAGGCCGTGGCGGGATATGCGGTTATCGGACGGCTGACACCCTTCGCCTTCTGTCTCGTCTTCGGGCTGTCGGGAGCGGTTGGCCCGATCATCGGGCAGAATTTCGGGGCCGGACAGTTCGACCGGGTGCGCGAAGCCTTTCGCACGGCCCTGGTCTTCGTGCTGATCTATGTGATCGTCATCTCCGCGCTGCTCTATCTGTTCCGCGAGGAGATCGCGGATATCTTCAGTGCGAGCGGCGCGGCGCGCGATCTGGTGTTCCTGTTCTGCGGCCCGCTGTCACTGGCGTTTTTCTTCAATGCGGCCCTGTTCACCACGAATGCGGCGTTCAACAATCTGGAGCGCCCGACCTATGCCGCCCTGCTGAACTGGGGGCGTCATACGCTGGGCACGATTCCCTTCGCATGGCTGGGCGCGGAGATGATGGGCGCGCGGGGCGTGCTGGTGGGTCAGTATGCGGGCGGCGCAATCTTCTCCGCACTCGCGATCTGGATGGCCCTGCGCCTGATCGACGGTCAGGCACAGGGCGCACCCCCGCGCAAGGTAGGCACCGTGCTGGCCGAAAGCCGCGTGGCACAATGGCCCTTCAGCGACTGGCGACCGTGAACAATAATTCCCTCATGTTTTGCTGTCAGGGATAAACCCGTGACGGTCGATCCGATTATCGCTTGTCACCGCCCGAACCGCCCGCTAGAACGCGCGCCGACGCTGCCGTAGCTCAGAGGTAGAGCACTCCCTTGGTAAGGGAGAGGTCGAGAGTTCAATTCTCTCCGGCAGCACCATTTCAAGAATGCTCGCCGCGCTTTGCGCCACTGAGGAGCCGGTTGGCTTTCAAGCGGGGTTTTCTCATGCTTCTGGGTGTCATCGCGGATGATTTTACCGGGGCCAGTGATATCGGCAATACACTGGCGAAAGGCGGGCTTGCGACCGCGCAGTTTCTCGGAATTCCGCAGAGCGATGCACCGCCGGAGATCGCGGCGGGTGTGATCGCGCTCAAGAGCCGGTCGATTCCGGTGTCCGACGCCGTGGCTCAGTCACTGGCGGCGCTCGAATGGCTGCGGGCGCAGGGATGCCGGCAAATCGTATTCAAATACTGCTCGACCTTCGATTCGACACCGGAGGGCAATATCGGCCCGGTGGGCGAGGCACTGGCCGATGCGCTGGGGGTGACGACGGGCGTGATCGCCTGTCCCGCCTTTCCGACGGTCGGGCGCACGGTCTATCAGGGGCATCTGTTCGTGCATGATCGGCTGCTCCATGAATCCGGGCTGGAGAATCACCCCCTCAATCCGATGACCGATGCCGATCTGCGCCGCTGGCTAGCCCGGCAGACGCGGGGGCCGGTGGGTCTGGCCGCTGCCGATACGGTACGGGCGGGGCCGGAAGCCCTGCGCGCGGCACTGGAGGGAGCGCAGGAGATGCTCGTGATCGTCGATGCGGTCAGCGATGATGACCTGCTCACCATTGGCAAGGCCGTGGCGGGCGCGCCGCTGTTGACCGGAGGATCGGGGATCGCACTGGGCCTGCCCGCGAATTTCTTCGAGGCCGGGCTTGCAACCCCTACTCCCGTCTCGGCCCCGCGCATCGACGGGCCGGAGGCCATTATCGCAGGCAGTTGTTCAGGCGCGACACGGGCGCAGATCGACCTGCACGCCGCATCGCATCCGGTTCTGCCCATCGACGTGAACGGCGTGATGAACGGCAGCATCACCGCCCCCGATATCGCCGAATGGCTGCTGGCCCGTACCGGACAGGCCCCGCTCGCCTATTCCTCCGGGACGCCCGAACAGGTGCGCGCCTTGCAGGAAACGCATGGGCGGGAGCGGGTTTCGGAAACGCTGGACACGCTTTTCGGCGCGGTCGCGCAGAGGCTGCTCGCAGGCGGCATCCAACGTCTGGTCGTGGCAGGGGGCGAGACATCGGGAGCGGTCGTCTCGGCGCTCGATCTCGGCGCGCTGACGCTGGGGGCGGAGATCGACCCCGGTGTGCCCGCGCTCGTGTCGGTCGGGGCGGAACCGGTCGCGCTGGCGCTGAAATCCGGGAATTTCGGTGCGCCCGATTTCTTCACCAAGGCGCTCGACGTGCTGGGGGGATCACGCAATGGATGAGGCAACGCTGCGGAACGAGATGGTCCGAATGGCCAAATCGCTGTTCGACCGGGGATTTTCGGTGGGCAGTGCGGGCAATATTTCCGCCGCCCTGCCGGGGGGCGGGTTCCTGATGACGCCGACCAATTCCTCGCTCGGCCACCTCGACCCCGCCCGCCTGTCGCGGCTGGATGCCGACTGGGGGCATGTGGATGGAGACAAGCCCTCGAAAGAGGTGTTCCTTCACCGGGCCTTCTACGAGACACGGCCCGGAACGGGGGCGGTGGTGCATCTGCACTCGACATTCGCCACGGCGCTGTCCTGCCTGGAAACGACCGACCCGGAAGACTGCATCCCGCCGCTCACCCCCTATGTCGTGATGCGGGTCGGGACCGTGAAAATGGTCCCTTATGTCCATCCCGGCGATGCGGCGGCAGGCGACCTGATCCGGGAACTGAACGGTGCATGTGCCGCCGTGCTGCTGGCCAATCACGGGCCGGTGGTAAGCGCCAAAGACCTGCTCTCGGCGGTATATGCGGCGGAAGAACTGGAAGAGACGGCGAAACTTCTCGTTCTGCTCAAGCAGACACGCACACGGATGCTGACGCCGGAGACCGTGGCGGAACTGAAGGCGCGGTTCGGATAGAGGGCGCTTGCCCTATCCCCATTGCGCCGCTGTCTCTGCCAGCACTTCGGCAAGGGCATCGGCGAAAGTGGCGGTGATGTAGATGTCCCACGCCTCCTCGCGCCGTGCGATCTGGACGCTCATGTGATGGGCCGCCGTGGCCGCGATGGTGCCGCTCGCAAAGCTGCGATCCCGGAAATCGAGCGGGGCGAGGCGCATCATCATGCTGCGCGCATATGGCCCGGATACCGAGAACCGCACCCGGTTATCGGTCATATCGAGGGCGGTGCCCTCCTCCGGCGCAATATCGGCAAGGGCGCGCGCAGCCTCGGCAGTCGTGCCGACCACCCACCAGACGAGCGGGGCGATGCGGGCAATCTGTCCGATATCGCTGTCCACCATGGCACCGGGACCGGGGGCCTGCACGCCCGCGATGCCGCCGAGCCGCACGGCGACTGCATCCAGCGTGTCAGGCCATGCCGTAACCTGCCAGAAGGGGCCGCAGTCCTCGCGGGTGATGGTCACGCCCTGCGCGACACTCGAACCGTCAGCCATGCATCCGTTCTCCCTTCGGGTCGAAGAAATGCGGCGAGAGGATTCGCACCGCCGTATTGCCGTCGCGCGCCGGATCGTAGGACGTCATCTCCTTGCCTTCCCAGCGTTCCAGCCCGCCCTTGACCAGTGCCAGACCGATCCAGTGGCCCAGATCCGGGCTGTCGGTAACGGCGGTGATGAAGCCCTGCCCGTGGTCGATCAGGTCGGTGCGGGTATCGAGCAAGGCCCCCGCGCGCAGGCGTCTGGACGCATCGACCGGGGCGACACCGACCAGTTGCAGACGGTCGGGATCGCGCATTCCCTCGCGGTCCATCATGGCCTTGCCGATAAATGCCTTCTTCGAGGAGGCCATGCCCCCCAGGCCAAGATCATGCAAAGAAGTGCGCCCATCGAGTTCGGACCCGGCCACATGGCCCTTCTCGATCCGCAATGCGCCCAGCGCCTCGGTACCGTAGAGCACACCGTCCAGAGGTCTGGCCGCATCCCACAGCGCCTGCATCACCGCATCCGCCGCGCCACCCCGGACATAGACCTCGAAGGCCCGCTCGCCCGAAAAGCTGATCCGGGCGATCCAGACATCGGCCCCGGCGATCCTGGCCTCGCGGATGCCCATGAAGGGGAAGGCCGCATCGGACAGGTCGCAATCGGTTGTCACCGCCTGCAAGGTCTCGCGCGATTTCGGCCCCGCCACAGCGATGCCCGCCCATTGATCGGATACGGATGTAAGCTGGACCTTCAGATCGGGCCAGCGCGTCTGAAGCAGTTCTTCCAGCTTCGCCATGACGCCCGCAGCATTCGCGGTGGTGGTGGTCATGAGGAAATCGGTATCGGACATGCGCCAGACCGTGCCGTCATCATAGACCATGCCGTCATCGCGCAGCATCACGCCATAGCGCGCCTTGCCCACGGGCAGTTTCGCGAAGCCGTTCACATAGACCCGGTTCAGGAAATCGCCCGCATCCGGCCCCTGCACCATGATCTTGCCCAGCGATGACACATCGCACAGGCCCACGGTGGCGCGCACCGCCTTCATTTCGCGGATATAGGCGTCATCCACGCTCTCGCCTTCCAGCGGGAAGTACCACGGGCGTTTCCACAGCCCCGCATCGGTCATCACCGCGCCGTTGGCGAGGTTCCATTCATGCAGCGGGGTACGGCGCACGGGCCGGAAATGCATATAGGTGCCCCGACCGGCCAGCGCCCCGATGCTGATGGGCGAATAGGGAGGGCGGAAGGTCGTGGTGCCGGTTTCGGCAATCGTGCGACCGGAGGCATCGGCCATGATCGCGATGCCGATGATGTTGCCGACCTTGCCCTGATCAGTGGCCATGCCCAGGGTCGTATAACGCTTGTTATGCTCGATGGAGACAAAGCCCTCACGCTCGGCAAGTCGCACGTCATCGGCGGTGACATCGTGCTGGGGGTCGATGAAGCGTTTGAGCTTTTTGCCGTGGGTCTTGATCTCGTAGAGCGGCATGGCCGGGTGCGGACCTGCTTCGGGCTGCGGTCCCGCATCGCCTGTGCCCGCCGCCTGACCGGAAGCCACGCAGTCATCGTGAGCATAAATCCCCGCCGCCGCGCCGCAGGTGCGGATCGGCTCGGTTGTCGATCCGGCAAGGAAGCCGTGGATGGTGTCGTTCCAGACGGGTTTCGGTCCCCGGTGCGAGGTCAGATGCACCACCGGCGTCCAGCCGCCCGACACGGCAAGCAGATCGCAGGGCAGCGTTCGGCTCACCGTGGCGTAGCCGTCTTCGGCGAGCGGGCCGACATCGACCCCCTCCAGCACGTAGCTGCCGGTCGTGCGGATCGGCACGGTTCCATGCATGACCTTCACGCCCTCCGGCGCATCCGGCCCCGAAGGACGGGCATCGATCAGCGTGACGGGAATGCCCGCTGTCACCAGATCGGCGGCGACCGCATAGGCGGAATCGTTGGTCGTCGCGATCACCGCGCGCTTGCCGGGGGCCACCGCATAGCGATTCAGGTAGGTGCTGACCGCCCCCGCCTGCATCACGCCGGGGCAGTCGTTATTGCCGAAAGCAAGCGGTTGCTCGATAGCGCCGGTCGCCAGCACGATCTCGCGCGGGCGCACGACCCATGTGCGTTGCCTTACCCCATGCAGGCCCGGATCGTCGCTGACCTGCTCGATCATACCGGCCACGCAGCCATCATAGAGGCCGAAAACGCAGGTACGCGGCATGATCGTCACGCCCGCCGCGCGCAGCCCCTCAATGGCCGCGACCGCCTGCTCGATACCGCCGGAACGCGCCAGAAAGGAGCCGCCCAGCGTGAAATCCTGCTCGGCGAGGATGACGTCCTTTCCCGCACCCGCCGCCGCTTTTGCCGCCGCAAGCCCCGCAGGACCGGAGCCGACGACCAGCAGGTCGCAGGTGGCATGGGCCGTCTCGTACCGGTCGGGGTCAGGCGCGCGGGAGGCGCGGCCCATGCCCGCCGCCCTGCGGATGACTTTCTCGAAAAGCATCCAGTCCTTCGTGCCGCCCCGGACACCGAAGAAGGTCTTGTAGTAGAACCCGGCGGCAAGGAACCGCTTCATAACGTCGTTGATGCGCCCCACGTCACGCCGCACGGAAGGCCATGCGTTCTGTCCGCTGGACACCAGCCCCTGATACAGCGGCTGAACCGGGGCCTTGACGTTCGGTTCGCGGAAGCGCCCGGAGCCGACGGTCAGGATCGCACCGCCCTCCTCAACCCCCGCCGACATGACACCGCGCGGGCGGTGATACTTGAACCCGCGCCCGACCACATCGACCCCGTTCGCCATGAGTGCCGAGGCGAGGCTGTCCCCCCCGAAGCCCTGATATTCGGTGCCGTCGAAGGTGAAAGTCAGCGGATCGGCGCGGTCGATCAATCCGCCCTGGTCGAGACGATACCCGCTCATACCGAAGTCCTCACAGCGTTTCGCAGCCCCGGATGGGCGAACTCTACCTTGCCGACCTCGTGGGTCAGGGTGTCGCGCTCGACGATGAGCCATGCGCGACAGCCGTTGAGATGGTGCCAGTATTCCTTATGCGGGCCACGCGGGTTGGAGCGCAGATAGACGGCCTCGTTCCAGTCCTCGACGCTGGCGTCCAGAGCCGGATAGGCGACGGTCGCGTCCCCGCCATAGCTGAATTCGCTGTGGTCGCGCTCGCCGCAGAAGGGGCATGTAATTCGGATCATAGGGCTGGCTCCTAATGCAGCTTGGGGGTTGGCCCCATGCCCTTCTCGTCGATGACGTAACCGCGCTCGAAGCGGTCGAGGGAGAAAGCCGCCGTCAGGTCGTCGGGGCGGTCATTGGCGATCAGATCCGCGAAGTGCCAGCCCGAGGCCGGGGTCGCCTTGAACCCGCCAGAGCACCAGCCCGCATTCATGTAGAGATGCTCCACCGGGGTCTTGGACATGATATGCGTGCCGTCCATGGACATATCCATGATCCCGGCCCAGTGGCGCAGCAACTTCACACGTCCCAGACACGGCATGATCGCCATGGCGCATTCGGCGACGTCCTGCACGATGGGCAGGTTTCCGCGCTGGGCGTAGGAATTGTAGAAATCGAGATCGCCGCCGAAGACCATGCCGCCCTTGTCAGACTGGCTGATATAGAAATGCGCCCCCGGCGCGCCGTAGCCGATAACATAGTCGAGCAAAGGCTTGAGCGGCTCGGAAACGAAGGCCTGTAGCTTGTGGCTTTCGATGGGCAGACGTTCAATCCCGGCCATGGCCATGACGTGCCCCGTGCTGCCCGCAACGGCTACCCCGACCTTCTTTGCCCGGATGGTGCCCCGCGATGTCTCGACACCCGTGACCCGGCCCCCTTCGCGCAGGATGCCCTGTACCTCGGTCTGTTGCAGGATATCGACGCCCAGCCTGTCCGCCGCGCGTGCGAATCCCCAGGCCACGGCATCATGCCGCGCGGTGCCCGCCCGTCTTTGCAGGACCGCCCCCAGAATCGGGAAGCGCGCATTCCCGGAATAATCGAGATGCGGCACCATGGCCTGCACCTGCTCACGGTTCAGGAGTTCGGCATCAATGCCGCAGGCGCGCATGGTGTTGACGCGCTTTGCCTGTCCGTCGCGCGCCGCCGGGGTATGGAACAGTCCGAGCTGCCCCCGCTGCGAGAACATGACGTTGTAGTTCAGGTCGTGGCTGAGATTTTCCCAGAGTTGCACGGAATGCTCATAGAACTGCGTCGAGACCGGCTGCACGTAGTTCGAGCGCACAATAGTCGTGTTGCGCCCCGTATTGCCGCCGCCGAGCCAGCCTTTCTCGACCACCGCGACATTCGTGATGCCGTGATTCTTCGCGAGGTAATACGCCGTCGCCAGTCCGTGGCCCCCGCCGCCGACAATCACCACGTCGTATTCGGATTTCGGTTCCGGGTCGCGCCATGCGCGATCCCAGCCGGTCTGGCCGCGAAGACCCTCCCGAAGGACGGACCAGACGGAATAATGCGACATGACAGACCCTCCGGGAAAGATGCCTCAGCCTAGGCGCGCCGGATGCGGACACATAGCGTCGCGGGGAACGGAACTTGTCGGGAAAAGACACCGCAAGCGCCTGCGTCACTTTCGCGCCATCGCCCTGTCGCCGCCATGTTTAGGGAGTTTCAGAGAGACTTCAGTGTTCTTTAACCCTGAATGCGCGATTTCTATACACGCAACCGCAACTCCTTCGGAGAGATTCCATGACCATCCGCCTTCTCACCGTCTGCGCGCTCTGCGCGCCCATGCTGGCATCGCAGGCTTTCGCAAGCGGGACCAACGAATACACGCTGTCGGATACCGATACGAACGCGACGATCACGTCCTATCAGACGCAGCCCGTACAGCCGAGCTTCCAGACCCAGACGACCTATCAGACGCAGCCCGCGTATCAGCCGCCGGTCGCCGATACCGGCACGTCGCAGTTCGGCGAACTCGTGTTCGATACGCAGCCCTACTTCCCGAACGGTGATACCGGCAGCACGGAAAGCTACACGACGACCACGACGGAAACCTTCGCCGCCGATGCGTTCACGGCGCAGCCCTATATCGGCACGACCGATACGACGACGAGCTATCAGCCCACCTATCAGGCGGCGCAGTCCACCTATCAGGCCGCACCCCAGCCCACGTATCAGGCGACGCAGCCCTCCTATCAGGAGCCGATCTTCCAGTCGGGACAGCCCACCTATCAGGCACCTGCCTATCAGGAGCCTGCCTTTCAGGCGGCACAGCCGACATATCAGCCTGTGATCGAGCAGGAAGACGACAGTTCCTGGAAGTAAGAACAAAGAACAGAGGCGGCGCGCGTCAGGCCGCCGCCCCTGTCCCCGACCTGGCCGATGATCGGATCGAGCCGACCTGTCGCCGCCCGGTCTAATCTTTGTCCATGCCCATCGCCTTGCGCCCCAGGGCGATGTACCATTTGGCAGGCAGGAAGCGGAACGATTTGAGCATGTAGGAGAAGCGGCGCGGGAAAGTGATCTCGAACTTCTTCGTCCGCAGGCCGTCCACGATCCGGTTCGCCGCATCCTCCGGCTGCATGAGGAACGGCATGTCGAACTCGTTTACCGAGGTCGCATCGGTTTCCACAAATCCCGGACAGATCAGCGAAATCCGCACTCCCTCCGGGTAGAGGTTATAGGCCAGTGCCTCGGCCATATTGATGAGCGCCGCCTTGGTCGCCCCGTAGGCCCCGGCTTTGGGCAATCCCCGATATCCGGCGACCGAGGATACGAGGGCGAGACAACCGCGATTTTTCGCCAGCATCGCCTGCATCGCAGGCACCAGACCATTGACCACGCCCTGTAGATTCACGTCGAAATGCTTCTTCGCATCCTCGACGTTGAATTCCCGTGCGGTCATGGGGATGTAGACCCCGGCATTCAGGATCGCCAGCGCGAGGCCGTGCCCGGCCTCGATGCGCGCGACGATCTTTTCCATCGCCTCCGGGTCGGTGACGTCGCCGGGGGCGGGGATGATCTTACCGCCGGACCCTTCGGCCATGGCAACCAGCTTATCCTCGCTGCGGGCGGTGATGTAGACGGTCCAGCCGTCCTCCACCAGCCGCGCGGTAACGGCCTTGCCGATGCCTGCACTCGCGCCCGTCAGCCAGACGGCCCCGTGATCGGGTCTGGGGATGTAATCGGCACCGTTCATAACTACGCTCCTCGGAAGGGGAAGGGGAGCGTCAGCCCTGCAACGCTCCGGTCTCGGAAAGATACTGCATGGTGGCCCGCTCACCCTTGGCGTCAAACGCCGAGCCGACCCACTCACCACGCGAATCATAGAAGACGTCGATGGTGTAGTCGGTATTGTTGGTGACGCGATAGGCAGTCGCCCCCGCCGGAGCCTCCGGGCTGGAAATCGGCGATGCGGATACGGCGAGCAATTCGCCCGATTGCGTGCTGATCCACGGCGATGCGGAAAGGTTATCCTTGCGCCAGTAGCTGGCCGCGCCGGTCGAAGCCAGCGGCGTGGGGCCGTTATAGGACGATCCGCTGACGACCAGCATATCGCCTTCCCGGTCCACCTTAACAAAGTGGGAATCGCCGTCGTCATTGCACTGGCCGTCCATCGAGACGAGCTGGCCCTGTGCGTCGTAGGTTTCCGTGCAACTGAGCGTGTAGCTGTAGAGCGTGATGATGCCGAGACCCTTCACGGCGATATCGATATTGCTGGTCGCCAGCCTGCCGCCGTCGGCAAGGCGCTGAACACTGACGGTATGGGTGCCGATCTGGCTGCTGCCCCGCATCACGCGAAAAGTGCGCGCGGCGACACCGGAGAGCGCGGGCGTCGCCGGGAGAACGGCAAGGGTCGCGGCACCGGCGGCGAATGAACGGCGGGTCATAACGGTCATGGAAGGCTCCTCAATGATTCGGCGCGCAGGCTAGTGCTACTTTGTGGCGGAAACGGTTCTGCCGGATGTTTAACGCAGGGTGTTTACGCGCCCCGATTCCGGCTCTACCTATGCCGCACTGCCGAACAGGAAAGGATCATGCCATGCGCGTCTGTGCCGATATGCCCGAAGCCGTGGGAAATACCCCGTTGATCCGCCTTGCGAAAGCCTCGGAGATGACGGGCTGCGATATCTACGGCAAGGCCGAATTCATGAATCCGGGCCAGTCGGTCAAGGACCGGGCGGCCCTGTGGATCATCCGCGATGCCATGGCGAAGGGGACGCTGAAACCCGGCGGCGTGATCGTGGAGGGCACGGCGGGCAATACCGGCATCGGGCTGACGCTGGTGGGCCGGGCCATGGGTTTTCGCTCGGTCATCGTGATTCCCGACACCCAGAGCGACGAGAAGAAGGATACGCTGCGCCTGATCGGGGCCGAATTGATCGAGGTGCCCGCCCTGCCCTATCGCAACCCGGATAATTACGTGCATTACTCAGGGCGTCTGGCCGCAAAGCTGGCCGAAACCGAACCGAACGGCGCGATCTGGGCGCAGCAGTTCGACAATGTGGCAAACCGGCAGGCCCATATCGACTCGACCGCCCCCGAAATCTGGGAACAGACGGGCGGCAAGGTAGACGGTTTTATCTGTGCCGCCGGATCAGGAGGCACAATCGCAGGGGTCGCGGCGGGTCTTCAGCCGAAAGGCGTGAAAGTCGGCCTTGCCGACCCCGAAGGCGCGGCCCTCTACAGCTATTACAAGACCGGTGAACTGGCTTCCGAGGGATCTTCGGTCTCCGAGGGTATCGGACAGGGGCGGGTCACGGCGAATCTGGAGGGCTTCACCCCCGATTTCGCGTATCGCATCCCCGACGCGGAGGGGCTGGAAATCATGTTCGACCTGCTGGAACATGAAGGGCTGTGCATGGGCCTCTCGACCGGCATCAATGTCGCCGGAGCCGTGCGGATGGCGAGGGAGATGGGACCGGGCCATACCATCGTGACGATCCTGTGCGATTACGGCAGCCGCTATCAGTCGAAGCTGTGGAACCCGGAATTCCTGCGCTCGAAAAACCTGCCGACGCCGGATTTTCTGGAGCGCAGGCAGGATCGGCCCGGCGTGTTTGTCGGGTGATCGGATTTCCCTTCGACGCATCCTCATGCGGGACGGGAGCGATAACGGGCTGCGTCAGAGGCGGCGGCCCGTGATGGCTTCCTGAAGGACAGCGCGGACGGCATCGGGGGGCACTTCGCGGCTGATGAAGGCGTCGCCTATGGCGCGGCAGAGGATGAAGGCGGGGACGCCGCCGACGACTTTCTTGTCCTGACCCATCAACTCGATCAGGCCCCCGGCATCGGGCAGGTCGCCCGGAATATCCGCCAGCGTGCGCTTCATGCCCATATCGGCGAAATGGGCGGCGACCCGTGACGGGATTTCCTGCGCGCAGAGGCCGAGGCGCGCGGACAGGGTGAAGGCGAGGCCCATGCCGATCGCCACACCCTCACCATGCAGGAGACGGGCGGAATAGCCGGTGGCAGCCTCCAGCGCATGGCCGAAAGTATGGCCGAGATTCAGGAGAGCGCGCTCGCCCTGCTCCTTCTCGTCGCGGGATACGATGCCCGCCTTGGCGGCGACCGACCGGCGGACGGCCTCGATCCGGCCCGTTTTGTCACCGTCACGCAGGCGGGGGCCTTCGGTTTCCAGCCAGTCGAAGAAATCCGCATCGCCCAGAAGGCCGTATTTCACCACCTCGCCATACCCGGCCAGAAACTCCCGGTCACTCAGGGTGTCGAGTACGTCGATATCAATCAGGACGTGGCGCGGCTGATGAAAGGCTCCGATCAGGTTCTTGCCCAGAGGGGAATTGATTCCCGTCTTGCCGCCAACGGAGCTGTCCACCTGCGCCAGAAGGGAGGTCGGTATCTGGATGAAGCCGACGCCCCGGCGCAGGATCGCGGCGGCGAATCCCGCCAGATCACCGATAACGCCGCCGCCGAAGGCGATGACGAGATCGTCGCGCTCGACCCGGTGGGCGAGCAGTTCCTCCACCACACGCTCCAGAACGGGCCAGCTTTTCGAGCCTTCACCCGCCGGGACGATGATCGCCTCGGACCCGATGCCGCCCGCTTCAAGACCGGCTTGCAGGGTGGCAAGATGCAGGGGCGCGACGGTGGCGTCGGTGACGATGACCGTGCGGGGCCTGCGAAAAAACGGGGCGAGGCGGGAGCCGGCAGTGGCCAGCAAGCCGGTTCCGATAACGACCTCGTAGCTGCGCTCGCCCAGGGCAACGGGAACCACGGTGCAGGAGGGGGCGCTCATATCAGCAGATCCCCGCGCTTGTGCAGGATATCGATAATCGCCTCCACGGCGTATTCATGGGGTTCGTCCCGACTTTCGATGGTCACATCGGCCTCGGCGTAGACCGGGTAGCGGATATCCATGAGACCGGCGAGAATCTCGCGCGGATCGCCGTTCTTCAGCAAGGGGCGGTTGCCCCGCTTCGCACAGCGGCGAACGAGGGTATCCAGTTCGGCGCGCATCCAGATGGTCGTCGCGGCCCCTTTCAGCAGGGCGCGGGTCTCGTCATCCATATAGGCCCCGCCGCCCGTGGCCAGCACCAGCGGCCTGCCCGTCAGCAGGCGCGCGATGACGCGGCGTTCGCCGATACGGAACTCCCCTTCCCCGTGAACGGCGAAGATATCGCTGATCCGCATCCCGGCGGCTTTCTCGATTTCGGTATCCGCATCGCGGAACCGCGCACCGATCCGGTTGGCGACCCGGCGTCCGATAGCACTTTTTCCGGCCCCCATGAGGCCGACAAGCACCACATGCCGTTGCAGAACGGCGCGGGTATCGGGGATCTGTTGATCTTTCGCCATATTTTCCCGTCACCACGAAAACGCGGTGTGACACGCGCGCTCACGAAATATACACATACCGGACGACATTCAGGTCAGACCTGCCGAGGCTATAATCCTCTCAAGGTCGCATGGAAAGGGTAATGCGGTGGGCCGCTTCTTGAGGTTTCTACTCGTTCTGGTGCTATTGGCCCTGCTGGTCGCGGCGGCGTATGTCGTGATCGTCGATATTCCGTCACCGCTTCGCGAACTCGTACATGAGGTTCCCAAGGATGTTCTCTTCCAAGGTGATTAAGCCCCTGCTGCTGATTCCCGCCTTCATGATGGTCGGGACAGGCCCCGCCCCCGCGCAGGAAGTCCTGCTTGGGCAACCCACAGTGGCGGGCGACCCGGATGAGCCGATCACGATCGCGCCAACGGACGGGTACAGCGCCGTCGGCTTCGATGACGGCATCGACTCAACCAGTCTCGAAGCCCCTTCGGTCGAGGCGGCGGGCCTTGCCGGGGCCGGAGCACTCGGGCTGGACGATGCGATGTGGGGAACGACGACCGGCTCCCGCGCCATCGAGCTGATCGATGCCGCCGTGCCGACGCGGTTATATACCGTCAATCGGCTGGTGCGCCGGGTGTTGGTGGCGGGGGTGACGCCGCCGGAGAAATCCGAGGGCCTGCTCGCCGCGCGCGCAAGGGCGCTGACGCGATTCGGGGCGGCGGAGGAAGCGGCCAGTCTTGCCGGAGCCGCCGGGCGCGATCCGGGGATCGACCTGCAACGCGCACGGGCCGAGGCGGCGCTGATCGTGGGGCGCGACGAAACGCTGTGCGAAAAGGATGTGCTGGGGGCGGACCCGCCCGAGGGGGAGCAGGGGGATACCTTCTGGCCGTCTCTGCGAGCCTATTGCCTGGCCCGGAGCGGCGATCCGCTGGCCGCCGTGGCCGTCAATGCGATGGTCGAACTGGGCGGGGTGGAACCGACGGATGCGCCGCTGCTGGAAGCTCTCGTGGATGAGAGCCTGATCGACTACGTGCCGGTTCCCCATGCCAGTATGCTGACCCCGCTGCGGATCGCGATGCTGCGGAGTCTGGGCCGCGCGAACCGCCCCGCTATCGAGAGCGCGCCCCTGCCGATGATCGCCGGTCTGTTCGCGCTGGAAAGCACAGGCGCGGACGGAGCGTTGGTCGCAGCGGAGCGGCTGGAGGCCGTAGGGGCCATCGATACAGCCGTTCTGCGCGAGATGTATGTCTCCTTTGCCGATGAGGTCGATGGGCCGCTGGGCACACGCGCAAAAGCCGTGAAGGACGCCGATGACAAACCGGATGCGACGGCGATGGGCAATGCGCTGATCGCCTCGGCGCGCTCGGGTGGCCCCGGTGGCTTCGCACAGCTTGCGCGCGTGCTCGCTCCGGCGGCGGCACAGGTACCCGTGAGCGAGGCGGCCACACTGGGAGCGGTCGGCTATGCCCTGCGTGATGCAATGCTGCTGGGCGGGTTCGTCAGGCAGGCGGGCGCATGGTCGGATGCTCAGGGAACGAAGACCATCGCGGAGCAAGCCGATATCGCCGCCGTCATGGCCGTGGCCGATCCCGAGCGGGCGGGGGCATGGCAGCGCGGATATGGCGATACCCTGCGCCAGCGCACCCGGAACGGCGACGAACACGCACGGCGGGCGCTGGCCTCACTGGCCGGGTTCAGGATCGCCCTGCGCCCCAATCTGCCGGATGAGGGATTTCTCAGAGCGGCGCGCGAGGGACGGGCAGCGGAGGCCGTGCTGTGGTCCGCCGCCGAGATCGGAAAGGAAACGCCGCCCACGGCGCGGACCCTCGATACGCTGATCCGGGCCTTGCAGGATATCGGGCTGTCCGACGAAGCCCGCAGTATCGCCATTGAAACCATGATTACCGAGCGATGGCGCTAGACCCGCTCGGGGCGTTTCTCAACCACCTCGCCGCCGAACGCGGGGCGGCGCTCAATACACTCGACGCCTATCGCCGCGATCTGGCGGAATACGAGAAATCGGTGCCGGATATCATCACGGCGAGCCGGAGCGATATCGAAGGCCATATCGCCGGTCTCGGTGCCGCCGGGTTCGCCGCCTCGACCCGCGCCCGGCACCTGTCGGCGATCCGTCAGTTCCATGCGTTTCTGTTCGCCGAGGGCTGGCGCGAGGACGACCCCGCCGCACCGGTGAAGGGGCCGAGGAAGGCGCGCACGCTGCCCCGGACGCTGACGGTTGATGACGTGTCGGCCCTGCTGGCCACGGCGCGCAAGGGACGCGATTACCGGGCGCTTCGCACGATCTGCCTTGTCGAGATGCTCTATGCCTCGGGGTTGCGGACCTCCGAACTCGTGTCGCTGCCCGTGGCCGGGGTGCGGCGATTGCCGCGCATGGTGCCGGTGAAGGGCAAGGGCGGCAAGGAGCGGATGGTGCCGCTGTCGGAGCGGGCGCGCGAGGCGATTGCCGCGTGGCTGCCGGAGCGGGACCGCGTGGAAGCCGCGCGGGGGAAAGGGTCACCCTTCCTGTTCCCGTCACGGGGAAAATCGGGGCATCTGACCCGCGCGCGGTTCTTCCAGATATTACGGGGACTGGCGGCGGAGGCGGGGCTGGATGCGACGAAGGTGTCGCCCCATACCCTGCGCCATGCCTTTGCCACACATCTGCTGGCCAACGGAGCGGATTTGCGGGTGATTCAGACGCTGCTGGGCCATGCGGATATCGCGACGACGGAAATCTATACGCATGTGGTGCCCGACGATCTGGCCGATCTGGTGCTGGCGAAACACCCGCTGGCGCGGAAGGGAGATTGAGGCATCGTGTGCCACTGCCTGTGTGTCGCCCGCCACCACGGCAAAGGACATCGTATGGTTGCTCGTCGTGATGAGGCCGTGAACTCGGGGCAGGTCATTTTCTGCTTCGTGCCCGAAGTTGCCTTTCCGTTATGCAGCGCACACGGTGACAGAGAGCGCGAAGCGGCCATATTCTAGGGGCGAAAACCTGTCAAAACTGAAGAGGTTTCGGCGGAGGTTTTTGGCACTCTGAAACGCAGGGATTCTAAGCGGAATCAGAACGCCGCCAAAAACGACCGTTTATTGCAGGCAAGTTTTGGCAGGGGTTTTTGGAAAATCGGACTACGGTGGAAAATAGCCAGAACCGGAAATTTGAGGGTGCGGCGCAACGCGCTGCAACGAGTGACCTGCCTCGACGAACTGCTACTTTGGAATTAAGCTGACTAGACGGTAGTGTACTTTGGATCGAACGTTGGCATCTACAGATTCGCGCTCATTGTCATTCGAAACCGCCATCGGTGAATTCGTCGTGACCGCGTTGGTGATGTCGAATGGATCAAGGCGACCCAAAGTTGTTCTCGAAGAAAGAGAGCCAAAACCCCCACTGCCTGAAGGAATGCGCGTTCAGCGCTGTCGGGCCGCGCTGTTGTCGGTCCAGAACGCTGAACCAATGTCTCGGTTATCCCGTATAGATTTTAAGATTGCACTCAGCTCAGGCGTTTCGGGTGATCCATGTACGGGTCAGGGTTTAGACGCCCAAGAATGGAGTAAGGACGGGAATCTGGTTGTTGTTGGAACGGAAGACGGTGAATGGCTGAACGCCCGCCTGCCAATTTTGCGCTGCGAAGATCTTGCCGTCGTCAAATACTCACCAACGTCACTCGCGTTAGAGTTGGAAAATCTTCCGGTTTGCAAGAACCTTTCGTTCCATTTCGTCATCGCAGAGAATCCCGATCCAGAACCTGTAGATTGTTCGACTTGGTTTGCAGTCGATTGTCCACATCAAGTTATCCAATCGGCATAGACTACCAAGCGGCATCACCGGACGCTCACCCGATGTCAGATTTCCGCAGTATTTCACCGCCGTGTTCGCAGTCACGAGAGTCCGGTCTGGGTACGAAGCGGGCAAAGCCACAGCGTTCAAATCCGCCGAAACTCATACGTTTTTGACACCGCCAGAATCGACCGTTTCTGACCGCTTCCGGCGATACATTCCCGTCGCCTTCGCATGTGAGAAAGGCAAATTCCGGCCAGTAGCCGACCTTCAAACACCCCTACTGCACTACCGAACCCTCATGCGTGGCGAGGGGGCGGCGGATGGAGAGGAGGCGGCGGGCCTCTGCGCCACGGCCCTGGCGCAGCAAGGTGCTGGCCATGGCGAATTCGACGAGGTCACGCTGGGCGCGGGAGCCGCCGCTGCGGGCGTGGTCGCGCAGGGCAACGGCGAGGTGGCTTTCGGCTTCGGGCCAGTCCCGCGCGGCGATAGCCCGGAATGCCTGCGCCAGATCACGAACGATATCGGCGGCGGGGCCGCGCGCGTTCCCGATGATCTT
>CAKZUT010000184.1 GCA_937922185.1 uncultured Neomegalonema sp. | reverse complement strand
TGGGGGTATCGAGAGGGTTCGACGGTACTGCCGATTTTCGGTATCCGTTCCGGCTGCGTCTCTCATCCTATGCACCGGTGAGTACAAACCCTTTCATATAGCCTCGCTTTCCTATCGTTTTGGCCGTTATTCGGTTAGGTTGTATGAAACGGTTCTTGCGCGAAAGGTGCGTAGAATGGCGATCCATGCGAGGCGGGCGCTTCTGGAGGAAGACTGGGCGCAGGATGTGCGGGTGACGGTGGAGGGACTCCGCATCACGGATATCGAGACGGGAGCGGCGGCACTTGCGGGGGATACCCGTGTCGATACGCTGCTGCCGGCCCCCGGAAACCTGCATAGCCATTCCTTTCAGCGCGCCATGGCGGGGATGACCGAGCGCCGCGCATCGGGACGGGACAACTTCTGGAGTTGGCGCGAATTGATGTACCGGTTTCTGGACCGGCTGCACCCCGAGCAGATCGAGGCCATTGCATCGCTGGTATTCATGGAGATGCTGGAGGCGGGATATGCCGCCGTCGGTGAGTTTCACTATGTTCATCATCAACCGGGTGGTTCACCCTATGCCGATCCGTCGGAATTGTCGGGCCGTATCTGTGCGGCGGCGGCGGAGACGGGGATCGGGCTGACGTATCTGCCTGTGCTCTATACCTATGGCGGGGCCGGGAAACAGCCTTTGACGGGCGGGCAACGGCGGTTCGGGAATAACCCCGACCGCTTTCTGGCGATGGTGCAGGCGGCGGGCAGGCATCTCGCGGCATTGCCGGGTGATACCGTCTCAGGGGTCGCCCCGCATTCCCTGCGCGCGACGGCCCCGGATGATCTGGGGGCGTTGCTGGCGGTCTGTCCCGGCGGGCCGGTGCATATCCATGCCGCAGAGCAGGTGCAGGAAGTCGAACAGGTCACACAATGGCTGGGTATGCCTCCTGTGGCATGGCTGCTGGAGAATGCGGGGGTGGATCGGCGGTGGTGCGTGATCCACGCTACTCATATGACAGAGGCTGAAACGCGCGGGCTGGCCGCATCGGGAGCGGTGGCGGGGCTGTGCCCGATCACCGAGTCCAATCTCGGGGACGGCATCTTCGACGGCGCGCGTTTTCTGGAGGCGGGTGGTATGTTCGGGGTCGGGTCGGACTCGAATATCCGCATCGCACTGGGCGAGGAATTGCGGACCTTCGAGTATTCCCAGCGGCTGCGTGACCGGGCGCGGAACGTGCTGGCCCCGGCGGATCGCTCGGTCGGGGCGATGCTGTATGCGGGGGCGCTCGGTGGGTCTGCAAGGGCGCTGGGCCGGGAGAGCGGCGCGATCAGAGTGGGCCTGCTCGCGGATATGGTCGCCATCGACAGTCGGTCACCCGCCTTATGTGCGCTGCGTGACGATCAGATTCTGGACGGGCTGGTCTTCGCGGCGGGGGAGAGCATTGTCTGCGATGTCTGGTCAGCCGGTCGGCATGTGGTGACGGGGGGACAACATGGCGCGCGCGAGGCGATCATTGGCCGATACCGTAAGGCGATAGGGGCGTTGATCGACGGGATTTGAGCGGCTTGTACGATACGTTGCAACGGGCGGAGTAAGGGGCTTTTTTCAGCAACAGGGCAATCCCTTGCGTCGATTGCGCTACCCGAGAATCACGAACCCGATACCGGCAAAGACCAGAAGAATGCCCCAGCTACGCCAGAGAAGCTGGACGGTTTCGAGGATGTTGGAGGCATTCAGAGCCTGCTCGCCATCCTGGTTGACGAAGGGGTCCGTGCTCCGCTCGCCGTCATAGACGCGCGGGCCGGACAGGGCGATATCGAGAGCATAGGCGGTCGCGGCCTCGGGCCAGCCCGCATTGGGAGAGCGGTGCCGGGGCGCATCCTCCATCACCGCATCAAAGCGGGTCGAGAAGGCCGTGATAATGCCGTCACCCCAACGGTCGCGCTTTCGCAGTACGCTGGCCGCGATGATGAGAGCAGCGGAAATCCGTGCCGGTATCCAGTTCAACAGATCATCCAGCCGCGCCGATGCCCAGCCGAATTCCTCATGGCGCTCGGTGCGGTATCCGACCATGGAATCGGCGGTATTGACGACCTTGTAGATCGCCATGCCCGGTAGTCCCAGCAGGATGAACCAGAAGGCGGGTGCGACGACGCCGTCGCTGAAATTCTCCGCCGCCGATTCGATGGCCGCCCGCGAGACGCCTGCCTCGTCCAGCGTCGCCGTTTCGCGCCCTACGATCTTGGCGACCTCGGCCCGCCCGAAATCGAGCGACAGATCCAGCGAGGACTCGACCGCGCGAACATGGTCCATCAGGCTGCGCTGCGCCAGCAGGATCGCCGCCCCGATAATCTCGAAGACGCCGAAGAAGATATCGAGCGACAGAAGGCGAGCGACGATCCAGACGATAATGATCGAGAGGCCGAGGGCCACGATACCCTTGGCCCGCCTTGTGCCGCCCCGGTTCAACACCCGGTCGAACATGCCGATCATACGCCCCATCAGGACCGCCGGATGCGGAACGCGCTTCCATGCCCAGTCCGGTTCGCCGAAAACGGCGTCGAGTATCATCGCGATGAAAAGCATCAGGTGATTCCGTGACGATGTTTGTACCATTCCACGAAGCGCGGAATTCCCTCCGACAGCGACGTGGTGGGGGCGAATCCCAGATCGGCCCCGATGCGGTCGATATTCGCATAGGTCTCGAAGACGTCGCCGGGTTGCATCGGCAGCATGATCTTTTCGGCCTTGCGCCCTGTCGCCGCTTCGATGGCCTCGATGAAATCCATCAGGCGTTCGGGACGGTTGTTGCCGATATTGTAGACGCGATGCCGTTCGGCACCCTCGCCGCGAAGCGCGGGCATATCAGCGGCGGCGACCACTCCGCTGACAATATCGTCTATATAGGTAAAATCACGCCTCATCTCACCATGGTTGAACACCTTGATCGGGTCTCCGGCAAGGATCGCTTTGGTAAAGAGCCAGGGAGCCATGTCGGGCCGCCCCCACGGGCCATAAACCGTGAAGAAGCGCAGGCCGACCTGACTCATGCCGTAGAGATGGGAATAGGTGCGGCTCATCAGTTCGTCGGCGCGCTTGGTGGCGGCATAGAGCGAGACCGGGCTGTCCACACGATCCTCCTCCGAGAAGGGCTGAGCCTCGTTCGCGCCGTAAACGGAAGAGGAGGAGGCATAGGCAAGATGCTCGACGGTATCCGAATGGCGCACGGCCTCCAGCACGTTCAGATGTCCGACGATATTCGACTGGATATAGGCGTGGGGGTTTTCCAGCGAGTAGCGTACCCCCGGCTGTGCCGCCAGATGGATCATGCGGCGGGGGCGTTCCTCACCCATCAGCGCGGAGAGGATGCCCTGTTCGGCGAGATCGCCCTCGACAAAGCGAAAGCCTGTCGATGCAGTCAGTTCGGCCACGCGCTCGCGTTTGAGCGCGACCTCGTAATAGTCGTTCAGGCTGTCGATGCCGACCACGCGCTCGCCGCGTTCGAGCAGACGTTTCGCTGTGTGCATCCCGATGAATCCGGCGCATCCGGTAACGAGGTAACTCATGTCGCGCTCCTGTTTGGGAATGCATTATCAGCGCACAGCTTTCCAGTACCTGAACGTGAGACGCGCGATGTGGAAATACCGAGTATCGGCTCATGAGATCGCCCGGATCGGAGCAACGGGCGATCAGGTCCAGCCTATCCTGTCGCGCAGGAAGGCGTAGCCGAGGGCAGTGAAGGTGGCCCGTTCAGCGTTGTCCTTGCCGTAGCCATGGCCCCCGGCAGGGGGTTCATAGAGCCATGCTCCGTGGCCCATGGCCTTGAGTTTCGCCACCATCTTGCGGGCATGGCCGGGATGTACGCGGTCATCCTTTCTGGCCGTGGCGATGAGGGTGGGCGGGTAGTCGGCATCGCTCCGCGCGGTGTGATAGGCGGACATCTGCGACAGGTATTCCCAGTCCTCGGGTTTGTCCGGGTCGCCGTATTCGGCCATCCAGCTCGCCCCGGCCAGCAACTTGGTATAACGGCGCATGTCGATCAGGGGGATGGTGCAGAACAGGGCGCCGAACCGGTCGGGATAGCGGGTCAGCATATTGGCGATGAGGTGGCCGCCATTCGATCCGCCCTCCGCCGCGATACGCCCCGGCACGGTGATGCCGCGCTCGACCAGATCTGCGGCCACGGCGGCGAAATCATCATGGGAGAGTCGTTTTCCGGCCAGACGCCCGGCCTCGTGCCAGCGGGTGCCGAACTCGCCTCCGCCCCGGATATTCGCCGTTACCGAGACACCACCGCGCTCCAGCCACGTCTTGCCGATCCCGGCATTGTAACCGGGCAGCATCGGCACCCCGAACCCTCCGTAGCCTGTCAGATGCACGGGGGCATCCCCCGATGCGCCCTGCGGGCCGACCTGAATATAGGGAATGCGCTCTCCGTCGGTTGAGATCGCCTCGTGGCGCGAGACGACCAGCCCCCTCGTGTCGAAATGAACAGGCGCGCGTCTGAGAAGGGTCGGGGCGGCCTGTTCGTCTGGTTGAAGGTGCAGGAGCGAGGCGGGGGTGAGGGGGTCTTCGATATTGGCCAGCAGAGTGCCGTCGGATTCCTCGCGATCCGTGTCGAAGGGCCAGACATAGGCCGTGCCGATCTCAGGCAGGCCCGCCACCTTCTCGGGCGTCCAGCGATCTCCGTCGCGCCGCCAGATCGTATGGACGGGCCGCATGTCATCAAGGGCGCAGACCATGAGCGCGTCGTCCCGCAGCCAGTAGAAATGGCTGATCGACAGCCGTTCTCCGGGGGTGAAAACGCATTGGAAATCGCGCTCGCCCGCCGCGAAACGCGCATAGTCTATAACGAGGACGGCATCGGACGGATGGGTCGTGCCCTCCACGGTCCAGTCCGTGCGCGGCTTTATGGCGAGGGCGGTTTCGGTCATGCGTTTGGTGGCATCGCTGGGCAGATCGAGCGGGGTCACCGGGCCGTCAACTGTGCCGAGGTGATCGTCGGTATGGAAGAAATCGATCACGTCGCCATAGAGGACCAGTGGCTTGCCGCTCTCGGTCGGGATGATCTCCATGCCGCAGGCGAGGTGGTCTTCGGGCACCTCGAACACGATTTTCGCCTGCACGAAATCCGTTCCGCGCCGCCAGACCCTGACCGTGCGCGCGTAGCCCGAACCGGTTGCCATTCCCTCACCCAGAGCGGAGGCGACGATCAGGGTATCGCGGTCGTACCAGCTTGCCTGCGTCTTGGCCTCCGGCAGCGTGAATCCGTCCGGGATGAAGGTACGGCTCTCCATGTCGAATTCGCGCAGGACTGTCGCATCGCCCCCGCCGACCGACAGGGCGATCATTGCGATATCGTGGGTTCCCGGCAAGGTGGACGGACCGGCCCATATCCAGTCCTCCCCTTCGGCCTCGGCCAGCGCATCAAGATCCAGCACCGTCTGCCATTCCGGCGTGCCGGAGCGGAAGGACGCAAAGGTCGTGCGGCGCCACAATCCTTTCGGCTGGGCGGCATCGATCCAGTAATTGTAGAGATGATCGCCCCGCCGCGAGACGTAGGGCAGCTTTTCGGGGCTGTCCATGATCGCCAGAAGGGCGGCGCGGTCTGCCTCGAACCCCGTTCCTGAAAATGCCGCCAGCGTCTTCGCGCTCTCGGCATCGACCCATTCGACTGCCCTGTCGCCCTCAATCTCCTCCAGCCAGAGATAGGGGTCATCATCGGGATGGTCGAGATCGGGCAGATGGGACATGGGGTATTTCCTCGGAGGCTATATTCTTTCGCCGTACAAGGTAGCCATGTGCCGGGTCAATGTGCATACGGAAGGCCGTTCGGAATGTGTGTCCCTCCCCCCTGTGAGCGGGGGGAAGGAACGGAAGGCCATGGCTCAGCAGAGGTGATGAACCTCGGCCAGTCCGTAGACTGGCGTGGGAATGCCCGCCTCGCGCGCTTTCAGTTGCAGCGACAGGAACTGCGAGTAATGGCGGGACTGATGCAGGTTGCCGCCGTGGAACCACAATCCCTCCTGCTGCGTGGGCTTCCACATATTGCGAAGTTCGCCCTCCCACGGGCCGGGGTCTTTGGGCGTGTCTGAGCCGAGACCCCAGCATTTGCCCACCTTGTCTGCCATCTCCTGACTGACCAGTTGCGCGACCCAGCCGTTCATGGAGCCATAGCCTGTGGCAAAGATCACCAGATCGGCGGGCAGTTCGGTGCCGTCCGCCAGCACGAGCGCGGTTTCGGTGAAATGATCCGCCTGCCCGTGGGCCAGCTTGATTTTGCCGTCGGCCACGAGTTCGGAGGCCCCCACATCGATGTAATAGCCCGAACCGCGCCGCAGGTATTTCAGGAAGAGACCCGTATCATCGGCACCGAAATCGAGCTTGAAGCCCGCTTTTTCCAGCCGGTCATAGAAGTCGCCGTCGCGCTTTTTCGTCTCGACCACCTGCGGCCCCATCACGGCGGGCAATATCTTGTAGGGCAGGGAGGCGAAGATGAGATCGGCCATATTGTGGTCGATGCCGTTGGCGACGGCTTTCTCCGAGTAAAGGTCGCCCAGAGCCACATCCATGAGCGTGTCGGACTTAACGATATGGGTGCTGGATCGCTGCACCATCGTTACATCGACGCCCGCTTCCCATAGCGCGGCACAGATATCGTGGGACGAGTTGTTGGAACCGACGACGACGACCCGCTTGCCCTTATATGCATCCGGTCCCGGATGCTGCGAGGAATGCTGGATGTCGCCCCTGAATGCGTCCGCACCGGGAAGATCGGGCATATTGGGGACAGCGGACATGCCGGTGGCGAAGACGAGTTGCTTCGGCTTCAGCGTCACCTTCTCGCCGTCGCGATCAACCATGACCGTCCATTCACCGGTGGCCTCGTCATAGGAGGCGCTTTCGCAGGTGGTGCTGCCCCAGTAGTTCAGCTCCATGATCTTCGTGTAGCTTTCGAGCCAGTCGCCGATCTTGTCCTTCGGACTGAAGACCGGCCAGTGATCCGGGAAGGGCAGATAGGGCAGGTGGTCGTACCAGACCGGATCATGCAGGCAGAGCGACTTGTAGCGCTTGCGCCAACTGTCGCCGGGGCGCTCGTTCTTCTCGACAATGATGGTCGATACGCCCAGTCGTCGCAGGCGCGCGCCGAGTGCGATGCCGCCCTGACCGCCGCCGATGATGACGACATAGGGCTGTTCCTTATAACCGAGTTCGGCCCGCTCGCGTTCCATCCGCTCGGCATAGGTCTCGCGGTTCTGATCGGCCCCGTGAACGACGCCCGGATCGCGCTCCGTGCCGACCTTTTCCTCATGGCCGATCAGCCCCTGTGCCGTGGTCAGCAGGGTCCAGGCCCCGTTTTCCGTCAGACGAACATGCCCGCGCCCGTGAACAGCGTCGGTGCGGAAGGTGATCCACGCTTCGGCAATGCCGTCTGCCTCGGTTACGTCGCCGTCGATCTTCCAGTCCGTCGGATTGACGGCATCAAGGGTTGCCGCCGCCATCTCGCCGATTTGGTCGCGCCCTTCCATCGTTCTGATGTTCCAGGTGAAAGAGACGAGATCGCGCCAGTAGCAATCCTCGGCGAACAGCGATTTAAGCGTCTCGATATCGCGCCCTTCAAGGGCCGCGCCGAACGTGTCGAGCCATGTATTCACGCGGCCCATCGGTGACTGTATGTCCATAATGGTTCTCCCCGTGCGGGATTTTCTGTTCCCGTTACGGCGCTCCCCCGCTACCGCGCCGATTGCAAAGCGTCGCGCAGCAGGCGGGATTTGGCAAGCGCATCGGACATCGTACCGCAATCGCGGGGTGCATCCCGTGCTTGCAATCACGGCGCGTCCGTCGGAACATCAGTGTCTGGAGGACCGAACCATGTGTGAGATTTTCGCGGGTCAGGACCGCGCGGACTATGCCAGCATCACCCGCTCCGTACGGCTCAACGGCCTGTCCACCAGTATCCGGCTGGAGGCCCGCTACTGGCGCATGGTGGACGAGATCGCGAAGGCGCAGGGCATGACCACGCCCAAATTCCTCTCGACGCTCTATGACGAGGTTCTCGACCTGCATGGCGAGGTGCTGAATTTCGCCTCCCTGCTCCGTACCGCCTGTCTGGTGCATCTGGAACAGGCCGCGCGCCGCACCGAGGCGGCGGCGTAGTATTCCGCTACCACCATTGACCGCAGCACATCGGCTAGGCTTCACTGAAGCAAGGACGCAGGCAAGCGTCAGCTATCAGGGAGAGACGCGCCGATGGCGAAGATGGTTCATTCGATGGTCCGGGTGCTGGACGAGGAACGCTCGGTTGCGTTCTACCGCGAAGCCTTCGGGCTGGAAGTTGCTGACCGGCTGGATTTCGACAGCTTCACGCTGGTTTATCTCAGCAATGCGGAAAGCCATTTCGAGCTGGAGCTGACGGTCAACAAGGGCACGACGGAGCCTTATGACCCCGGCAACGGTTACGGGCATCTCGCCTTTGTGGTGGATGACGTGGATGCGCTGCACGCGCGGCTGAGCGAGGCGGGGCACGAACCCCGTAAGCTGGTGGATTTCAAGCCGGGCGATACAGTGATCGCGCGGTTCTTCTTTATCGCGGACCCTGACGGATACCAGATCGAGGTGATCCAGAAGGGTGGGCGGTTCAGGTGACGGATGGTTTCCCGCTCAGGCAGGGAACCACAATCAACAACAAGAAAACTGGCAAAAACAATAAAACCGGGAGAAAGACGATGATGACGAACGAACGGGGGGAGGGCGTCAACCGGCGCGACTTCCTCGCCGCATCCGGCAAGACCGCGATCGGCGCGGCGATGGTGGTCGGCAGCGGTACGCTGCTGTTGCCCTCGCAAGGCTGGGGCATGGAGCTTAAGGCCCTCAAGCCCGAAACCATGGCCACGATGCTGCAAATGGCACGCGATATCTATCCGCATGACCGGGTGCCCGACAAGTTCTACGCCAAGGCCCTGCGCGCGCATGACGATGCATCGGTCGATGACGATGCGAAGAAGGCGTTGCTCGAAGACGGCGTCGGCGACCTCAACGCGCGGGCAGGCCTGAAGTTGACGAATGCTGCCACCGAAAAGGGCGGTTATCTCGATCTTGGCTGGGAGGCTGACCGGGTGGCCGTGCTGCGCGATATCGAGGACAGCGACTTCTTCCAGACCATGCGCGGCAGTCTTGTCGTGGGCCTCTATAACCAGAAGGCGCTGTGGCCGCTGTTCGGATACGAGGGCGCATCCGCCGAAAAGGGTGGATATATCGAGCGCGGCTTCAATGACATCGAGTGGGTTTGAGGGAGGATCAGTACCATGGCTGCACCATATGATCTGAACGACGACTCGGTCGTCGTCATCATCGGTTCCGGCGCGGGCGGCGGAACGCTCGGCAACGAACTGGCCCAGAAGGGTATCGATACCGTCATTCTGGAGGCGGGCGGACGCCACGAGGCGGAAGACTTCATCAATGACGAATGGGCCAGCTTCGGCCAGCTCGCATGGCTGGACAAGCGCACCACCTCCGGCGACTGGCGCGTGGCGAAGGATTTTTCCGGCCTGCCCGCATGGATCGTCAAGGCGGTCGGCGGCTCCACGACCCATTGGGCGGGCGCTTCCCTGCGCTTTCAGCCGCATGAGTGGAAAGCGAAGACGACCTACGGCGATGTCGAGGGCGCGAACCTGCTCGACTGGCCCATCAATGCGGAGGAGATGGCCCCCTACTACGCCAAGGCTGAGGACAAGATGGGGGTGACCAATACCAATGGCATCCCGCCGCTGCCCGGAAACAACAACTACAAGGTGTTCGAGGCGGGCGCGAGGAAGATGGGCTACAAGAATGTCCATACCGGCAACATGGCGATCAACAGTCAGGATCGCGACGGGCGCACCCACTGTCAGCAATCGGGCTTCTGTTTTCAGGGGTGCAAATTCGCCGCGAAATGGTCCACGCTCTACACGGAGATTCCAAAGGGCGAGGAAACCGGCAAACTGGAAGTGCGTCCCCATGCCCATGTGCTGCAAATCCAGCACGGCGAGGACGGCAAGGTCACCGGCGTCCTCTATGCCGACAAGGACGGAAATCAGCATGTGCAGAAGGCGCGTGTGGTGGCGGTTGCAGGTAACTCCATCGAAAGTCCGCGCCTGCTGCTGAACTCGGCGTCGAGCATGTTCCCGGACGGGCTGGCCAACTCGTCGGGTCAGGTGGGCAAGAACTACATGCGCCACATGACCGCCTCGGTCTATGCCAGCTTCGACAAACCCGTGAACTTCTATCGCGGGACGACGATGGCCGGCATCGTGCAGGATGAGGCACGGCACGATCCGTCGCGCGGTTTCGTCGGTGGATATGAGCTGGAGACGCTGGCGCTGGGCCTGCCTTTCATGGCGGCCTTCCTCAATCCGGGCGGCTGGGGACGTGAATTCGCCGCCGCCATGGATAATTACGACCACATGGCCGGTATGTGGATCGTAGGCGAGGACATGCCGCAGGAATCGAACGCGATCACCCTGTCGGATGAGAAGGACCAGTACGGCCTGCCTGCGCCGAACGTGCATTTCTCGGATCACGCCAATGATATCGCGATGCGGAACCATGCCTGGCAACAGGGCACGGCGATGTATGACGCGGTGGGGGCCACGCAGGTATATCCGACGCCACCCTATCCCTCGACCCACAATCTCGGGACGAACCGGATGTCGGCGGATGCGAAAGACGGGGTTGTGAACCGCTGGGGTCAGACCCACGATATCGCGAACCTGTTCGTCTCTGACGGCTCTCAGTTCACGACCGGAGCGGCGGAAAACCCGACCCTGACCATCGTGTCGCTGGCGATCCGGCAGGCGGATTACATCGCCGAGCAGATGGGTCAGAAAGCGATCTGATCCGGGTTCGGCAGAACGACGGGAGGGGGTGCCGGTCGGTGCCCCCTTTTTTGTGCCGGAGTGATGGTGCCGGAGCCGTGCATGGCGCGGACCCGGAGAGTCATTCCCGATCAAGTCGTGTCATCAAACATGCCAGGCGCTGCGCGTTTGACGCCGCTCTCCGGCTGATCGAAATCGACTGTATCGCCCCGGTATGTTGCGGACGTGAAACAGGGGCGGAACGCCGCCGCCGGACTGTATCCGGGACAGCGATGCCGGAGAAAATGCGGTCATTGCGCCCCATTGCAGGTGGGTCGGGGCTGTTCTAGGGTGCCTGTTCCGGTTTGGGAGGACCACAGATATGGACGCACCCGTCACGCAGAATGCCCCGTTGATCGATCCGTTCGCGAGGACCATCGATTATCTGCGGGTATCGGTCACGGATCGCTGCGATTTCCGCTGCGTCTACTGCATGTCCGAACATATGACGTTCCTGCCCAAGCGTGATCTGCTGACGCTGGAGGAGCTGGACCGGCTGTGTACGGCCTTTGTCGATCTGGGTGTCAGGAAGCTGCGGATCACGGGCGGTGAGCCGCTGGTGCGGCGCAATATCATGTGGTTCTTCGAGCGGATGGGGCGGCATCTCGGCTCCGGCGCGCTGGAGGAACTCACGTTGACCACGAACGGGTCACAACTGGCTCGCCATGCTCAGGGTCTGGCCGATGCGGGGGTCCGGCGGGTCAATGTCTCGCTCGATACGCTCGATGCAGAAAAATTCGGGCGCGTGACGCGCTGGGGCAAGCTCGACGCCGTTTTGCGGGGGATCGAGGCGGCGAAGAAAGCCGGGATGGCGATCAAGATCAACGCCGTGGCGATCAAGGATTTCAACGATTCGGAAATCCACCACATGATCGAATGGGCCGGGGCCGAAGACCTCGACCTGACCTTCATCGAAGTGATGCCCATGGGCGAGATGGAGGAGCAGGAGCGCCTCGGCCAGTACTGGCCGCTGACGGAGGTGCGCGCGAAGATCGCCGAACGCTGGACCATCACCGAAAGCGGCCACAAAACCGGCGGCCCGGCCCGGTATTTCGATGTGGCCGAGACGGGGCGGCGGCTTGGCTTCATCACGCCGATGACGCATAATTTCTGCGAAAGCTGCAACCGTGTGCGACTGACCTGCACGGGAATGCTGTATCTCTGTCTGGGGCAGGACCACAGCGCCGATCTGCGCGCGCCGATGCGGTCCTCGGATGATCCGGCGGTGCTGGAGGCGGCGATCCGCCACGCGATCACGCTCAAGCCCAGAGGCCACGATTTCGACTATTCGCGGCAGGGCGTGAAAGGCCAGGTCAAGGCCCGGCATATGAGCGTGACGGGCGGGTAGGCTTCAGGCGCTCTTTCGCCCCTGAATGCCTGAGAGCAGGGTGGCCCGATCAAGCGTGAAATCGCTTTCGATCCATTCCTTCTCGATGCGGTCGAGAGTCTGGCCGATTTCCGGTCCCGGCTCCATGCCCAGAGCCATGAGGTCGCGGGCGGCGACGGGAAATTTTGAGGCCGCACCATCCGTCACCATCGAGACATGGCGCGTATTGATCGGCTCGCCCGTGCGCGCCGACTGGATCAGCAGCAGATCGCGCGCCGCCATCTCGCCGCGTTCATAGCCAGCACGGCGCGCGCTGGCGGCATCGTCGATGTCATAGCCGAGAGGGCTGCGCTGGCGCAGGGCCTTCATCTGCTCGTTCGACAGGCGCAGCGCCCGGCCTACGGTCACCACGTCGGTTTCGCCGGTGACGAGTGCCAGACGCCGGATCGCCTCTGCCGACACGCCGATCCGACCTTCCGCCGCGACCAGCGCGGCCATTGGCGGGATGCCCTCGGCGAAGGGCAGGGCCTTCGAGAGAACGCCGGTCTGGGCCATCATGTCCACGGCGACCTCCGGGTGCGGGGCGGCCAGCAATTTTATCATTTCGGCCCCGATACGCTCGCGCGACAGGCCCGCCAGCCCCCCCGCCAGCCCGGCACAGGCCACGAGCGCATCCGGCTCCATGTCGCCCTCGCCATACCAGGCGTGGAAGCGGAAAAGGCGCAGGATGCGGAGATAATCTTCCTGAATGCGCGCGCTGGCCGAACCGATGAACTGAACCCGGCGGGCATTGAGATCGCCCAGTCCCATGCCGAGGATATCAACCACCGTGCCGTCGCCCTCGGCATAGAGGGCATTGATGGTGAAGTCCCGGCGGGAGGCATCAAGCTGCCAGTCCGTCGTGAATTCGACCTTCGCGTGGCGCCCGTCGGTTTCCCGGTCCTGCCGCAGCGAGGTGATTTCGTAGCTGCGCTTGCCGGAGACGGCGGTGATCGTGCCATGGTCCAGGCCGGTCGGAATCGCACGCAGGCCCGCCGATTCGAGCGCGGAGACAGTCTGTTCGGGAGGAATATCCACAGCAATATCGATATCACGCACCATTCGCCCGATCAGCGCATCGCGTACACAACCGCCGACAAAGCGTGGCA
Organism: uncultured Neomegalonema sp.; assembly: GCA_937922185.1. Classification (GTDB taxonomy): domain Bacteria; phylum Pseudomonadota; class Alphaproteobacteria; order Rhodobacterales; family Rhodobacteraceae; genus JAHDDY01. Next base: position 15,374 of record CAKZUT010000184.1, on the reverse strand, counting down.
CTGCGCCGCTTGCGCTGAGGGCGGCAAAGACGGCACGGGTTTCGGAGGCGATCAGCCATTCGCCTGTGATTGTCATGGTCATGGGTCGAAATCCGCCTGATGATCACTGCATATATAGCACGTTAAGGCGGCAAGCCTGCTATAAGATGAATCAAGGGGGGTCTTCATCCCGGAAGTTGTTTGCTCCGGGACGATGCGCTTGATGGAGGTGACGACATCGCCGCGACCGCCTCCGGCACGGTGGATCAGCCAGCCGTGGCCAGCCGCCGCGTTTCGCCCTGAGCGTCAAGCAGGCGGGTCAGCCCCTCTTCGAGCCGGGTTTCGGCCCGGATGCCGAGGAGACGTTGCATTCGCGCGGCATCGCCAACCGAATCGCGGATATCGCCCTCGCGGGGCGGGCCATAGGCGATAGTCGCCGTCGAGCCGGTAAGGTCGCGCAGGGTTTCCGCAAGGGCCGTGACCGTGACCGCGTGGCCGGTACAGACATTGATGGCATCGAAGCCCGCCGGTTGATCGAGCCGCCGACGGCGCTGGAGCCGGTCGAGCGATGCCATGAGCGCACGGACCACATCGCCCACATAGACGAAATCCCGTGTCTGCTGGCCGTCGCCGTTGATGGTGACGTCCTGTCCGCTGCCCAGCCGCTCGGCGAAGATCGAGATGACGCCCGAATACGGGGAATGGGGATCCTGGCCCGGTCCGTAGACGTTGAAGAAGCGCAGCGCGGTATTGGCAACGCCGAAAATATCCGCCGCCGCGAGACCGTGCTGTTCACCGCCCAGCTTGTCTGCCCCGTAAGGCGACATCGGCGAGGGCACTGTGCGTTCGTTGATCGGCAGGGTCCGCGCCGCGCCGTAAATGGCGGCTGAGGAGGCCCAGACGACGGGAATGGCGGGCCGCGCGGCATCGCGAGCCGCCTCCATCACCGTCAGGGTGCCCGTCAGATTGGTGCGATGCGAGCGTACCCATGCCCTGTTGCACAGTTCGACCGATGCGATGGCGGCGAGGTGGATCACCCCGTCTACCCCCGCCATGGCATCCGCCACGGCCTCGGGATCCGCCACGTCGCCCACGATAAGATCGGCGCTTTCCGGGACGCCCGCTGCCTTGCCGGAGGAGAGGTCATCAAGGATGCGAACCTTTTGCCCCGCGTTAATCATCGCATGGCACAGATGAGTTCCGATAAATCCGCATCCGCCCGTAACCAGAATGGTATTGCTGCGCTCTTCCATGGTGTTCTCCCCGAAGTCATCGCCCTCAAGGCTGGAGTGTCGGCTACGGCGCATAACTTTCCGTATAGTGCAGTGTAAAACTTTCCGGTAAACCGCGAACGAAAAACCCTTAATCGAGTGAGTGACTTTCCATGAGCACCGAGACCGCCCTCTGCCTTCTTGCCGCCGGCAAGGGAACCCGTATGCGTTCCGATCTGCCGAAAGTGCTGCATGAGGTTGCAGGGCTGTCCATGCTCGGCCATGCGCTGAAATCGGGAGATGGATGCGCGCCGTCCCGCATCGTGATCGTGACAGGGCATCAGTCGGAGCGTGTGGCGGAAGCGGCCCGTAAGCTGGCCCCCGGTGCAACCTGCGTCGAGCAATCGCCACAACTCGGCACGGGACATGCCGTGCAGATGGCCGCGCCCGCGCTGAAGGATTTCGCGGGCGATGTGTTCGTTCTGTTCGGGGATACGCCGCTGATCCGGGCGCAGACACTGGAGGCCATGCTGGCCGCGCGTCGGGCAGGGGCGGATGTGATCGTTCTGGGGTTCGAGGCAATGGTGCCGGGGGGCTACGGACGACTGATCCTCGATGCTTCCGGCGGGCTGGACCGGATCGTGGAGGCAAAGGAGGCGAGTGCGGAAGAGCTGGCCGTAAACCTCTGCAATTCGGGCGTGATGTGCGTTCCGGGGCCGGTACTGTTCCGGCTGCTGGACAAGGTGACGAATGACAATGCCAAGGGCGAATACTATCTGACCGATATTGTCGGGCTTGCCCGTGCGGAAAACTTGTCCTGCGCCGTGGTCCGTTGTGACGAGGCGGAAACGCTGGGCGTCAATTCCCGCGTCGATCTTGCCGCCGCCGAAGCCGCATGGCAGGCCCGCGCCCGGATCGCGGCGATGGAGGCTGGGGTGACGATGACGGCCCCCGATACCGTGTTTCTCTCACATGATACCGTGATCGGACCCGATGCGACAGTGGAGCCGCATGTGGTTTTCGGCCCCGGCGTGACGGTCGAGGGCGGGGCGCATATCCGGGCGTTCAGTCATCTGGAAGGCTGCACGGTCGCGAGCGGCGCGATTATCGGCCCCTATGCGCGCCTGCGCCCCGGTGCCGATATCGGCGAGAATGCGAAGATCGGGAACTTCGTCGAGGTCAAGGCCGCCCGCTTCGGCAAGGGCGCGAAAGCCAATCATCTGACCTATGTGGGCGATGCCGAGGTGGGGGAGGGCGCGAATATCGGTGCCGGGACCATCACCTGCAATTACGATGGTGTGCTGAAACACCGGACAGAAATCGGCAAAGGGGCCTTTATCGGCTCGAACACCGCGTTGATCGCGCCAGTGAAGATCGGGGACGGGGCCATGGTCGGTGCCGGATCGGCGATCAGCCGCGATGTTGAGGCCGACGCCCTCGGCATTACCCGCGCCCCGCAGGATAATCGCCCTGCCTTTGCCGCGAAGCTGAAAGCGAAGTTGCTGGAGATCAAAGCACTGCGGACAAAAAAATAAGCCGGAACCCGGCATATCCGCTCACGCGCAATCCACGGAAATAAAAAGTCAAACGATCCGGTAACGGCTAGGCTGTATCGTCGGTCACAATATGCTAGGAGCCGGACGCTGTAAGGGCGTACGCGGTCCTGTTGGCCTCAGTGAGGGAATAACTCCATGTGCGGTATCGTCGGAATTCTCGGAAATGGTCGCGAAGCGGCACCTCTCATCCTCAATGCATTGAAAAGTCTTGAGTATCGCGGGTATGACAGTGCCGGAGTCGCCACCGTGCAGAAAGGCGCGCTTGATAGACGCCGGGCTGTCGGCAAGCTGTCGGCACTGGCAAGTCTGCTGGAAAACCATCCCATCGGCGGCGAGACAGGTATCGGTCATACGCGCTGGGCGACCCATGGCGCGCCGACCGAAGTGAACGCGCATCCTCATGCCTCGGGCAAGGTTGCCGTCGTTCATAACGGGATCATCGAGAACTTTCAGGAACTTCGCACCATGCTTTCAGAGCAGGGTCGAACCTTCGTGACCCAGACCGATACCGAGACGATTGCACAGCTCTGTGACCATTTCCTCGGCACGGGTCTGTCGCCGCAGGATGCTGCCGCTGCCACGCTGGCCAAGCTGGAAGGGGCGTTCGCGCTGGCCCTGCTGTTCGACGGCGAAGACGATCTGATGATTGCGGCGCGCAAGGGCAGCCCGTTGGCACTGGGCTACGGGAACGGGGAGATGTATGTCGGCTCCGACGCGCTGGCGCTGGGGCACCTGACCAATCGCATCTGCTATCTGGACGAGGGCGACTGGGCCGTTCTGACCCGCGAGACCGCAACCATCTATGACCGCGAGGGCAACCTTGCCAATCGCGAAGTGCGGGTCGTGAATGTCAATTCCGTGCTGGCTGATAAGGGCGAGTATCGGCATTTCATGGCAAAGGAAGTCCATGAACAGCCTTCCGTTGCGGGCTATGCGCTGGGGTCGATGACGACGCCAGAGCGAAATGCGATCAAAGACTTATCCGCGTCTCTGGATATGAGCAAGGCACCGCGCCTGACCATCGTGGCCTGTGGCACGGCGGGCTATGCGGGGCATGTGGCGAAATACTGGTTCGAGCAGATCGCGCGCCTGCCGGTCGAGATCGATATCGCCTCGGAGTTCCGCTATCGCCAGCCACCGCTGCCCGAGGGCGGGGTCGCCGTGTTCGTATCGCAATCGGGGGAAACCGCCGATACACTTGCCGCCCTGCGCTATGCGAAAGAGAACGGTCAGAAGATCGTCGCGGTCGTGAACGTGCCCGAGTCCTCCATCGCGCGCGAGGCCGATCTGGTGCTGCCGATCCATGCGGGGCCGGAAATCGGGGTGGCCTCGACCAAGGCATTTACCTGTCAGTTGATGATCCTCGCATCGCTGGCCATTGCGGTCGCGCGTCAGCGGGGCACCATTGATGCCACCGAGGAAGGGCGACTCGTCAAGGCATTGTCCGAGGTGCCGCGCCTGCTGGCGGAGGCCATCGCGTGCGAAAGCGAGATCGAGAAGCTGGCCTATGAACTGGCGAAGGCGCGCGATGTCATCTATCTGGGTCGGGGATCACAATTCCCTATCGCGCTGGAAGGCGCGCTGAAGTTGAAGGAAATCAGCTATATCCACGCCGAAGGTTATGCTTCGGGTGAGCTGAAACACGGCCCCATTGCCCTGATCGACGAGAACGTGCCGGTGGTGACGCTCGCCCCGCGCGATCACCTGTATGACAAGACGGTCTCGAATATGCAGGAAGTCATGGCGCGAGCCGGGAAGGTTCTGCTGATCTCGGATGCCTCCGGGGTCGCCCATGCGGGCGAGGGGTGCTGGCGGACGCTGACCATGCCCGATTGCGACCCCTTCGTTGCGCCCATTGTCTATGCTGTGCCGACCCAGTTGATCGCCTATCACACGGCGGTCGCCAAGGGCACGGATGTTGACCAGCCGCGCAATCTCGCGAAATCGGTGACGGTGGAGTAGCCGTTACACCGGCGGCGGAGCCAGCCTGTCGTAGCGGCCCGGCAGCGGGCGCGGATCGAGGGGCGGCTCTAGCTTCGGGTCATGGACGAGGCGCAGTTCCAGCGTCACGGCATTGGCCCAGTCGCGCTCAATGGAGCCTGCTGTGCCAAAGCGCTGGCCGGATTCGCCGCTCAGGCCCGTGACGCCTGCACCGAGGCGGCTTTCGGGTCTGCTCGTTTTTTGCTGCCGTGTGTCGGAAAAAGCACCTTCTGCCGATGGTGCGGCATACCCTTTTTCTTGATAGGCATAGGGTACAGGAGCCGGGGGCTGGACATAGCGCTCGACCTCCGGGACGAAACGCACGGAAACGCGGCCCTTGTCGCTGCGCGCGACCTGACCCGATCCGACAGCATAGCCTTGCGCGCTGTCGGCACGATAGAAAGTGAATTGTCCGGTGTCCGATACAGGCCGTTCGATGCAGGCACTGCGACGGGCGGTCAGTCGCCACGTCCCCATGGGCAAGCCGTCGATTGATACCTCGGCATCCGCCGCGCGGCCCAGATCGTTGCGGAAGCATATGGCGTAGGGGGTGCCGTGGGTCATCCGCACATAACCGCGCCTGTCCTCGTCCTGCCCCCGGATCGACAGCGAGAAACCGCCGCCCGAAATCGCATGAGCCTCACCGGCGAGGAGGGCAAGGGTGGCTGCTCCCAGGAGTGTTTTGACGGTCATGGGGTATCCTTCCGTAAGAGGAGGTTTTACCGATCCATGACTCCGGTATGTGACAAGGATAGGGCAAAAGAGGTCAGTCGCCGAAGACCAGCACGCGCGACGGCTGCATCATGCCGGCCCTGTAGGTGCCGATAGCCACCGGTTGACCGTCGAGCGCAGCCCAGCAGGTATCGCCGTATTGAAGGGATGCCCCGCGCGCCTCCACCGGATTGCCGTTGCCCAGCCGTGCCATCTCGCTCTCATGCACATCAATGCGCGGCAAGTGCGACAGGGCGGTCGCGACCGGCAGCAGGTCCACCGATGTTTCCCCCGCCCGTACGGCATCGAAGATATCCCATGACACGGCCTCGCCTACGTCGAATGGCCCGGTAGAGAGCCGTCGCAAGGCTGTTACATGGCCGTAGCAACCCAGCGCCTCGCCCAGATCGCGGGCGATGGAGCGTACATAGCCGCCCTTGCCGCAGGTGAAGGCGAAGGTGGCGCTGTGCTCATCATGATCACGCAATTCGAGGGTTTCGACACGCAGGGGGCGGGGGGCAAGTTCGGGCATCTTTCCGGCTCGTGCCATCTTGTAGGCGCGTATGCCCCCCAGCTTGATCGCGGAATAGACAGGGGGCACCTGCTCGATATCACCGCGAAAGGCGGGCAGCGCGGCGAGGATTTCCTCGTGGTCGGGGCGCAGATCGGAGTGCTCCACCGTCTCGCCCTCGGTGTCATCGGTTGCCGTGGCGCGACCCCAGCCGACGGTGAATTCGTATCGCTTCGCTCCGTCCATGACATAGGGTACGGTCTTTGTCGCCTCGCCGAAGGCCACGGCCAGCGCCCCGCTGGCGAGCGGGTCGAGGGTGCCTGCATGACCCGCCTTCTGCGCGCGCAAGGCCCAGCGGGCCTTTGACACCACATTCGTTGAGCCGATGCCGACCGGCTTGTCCACGACCAGCCAGCCATGGACCCGGTTTCCCTTTCTGCGTCGCGCCATGTCGTTCCCCGTGCCCCGTATCGCCTTCCTGCTATCGTGACGGAGGGCGAGGGTCCAGCGATCCGGGTGTGTGGCTTGCGAAATCCGGCCTGAACCGGTATCGAAGGTCGTAAGGGGCGCTTAAGGTCGGTTCTGACAGACCGGATACGGAGAAATCCATGAAACGCATCCTTTTCACACCCATCCTTGTCATCACTCTCGGGGCCTGTGCCGCCGACGGTACGTCCTTGGGAGAGCCGACGACTGCCGCTGTCCCCGCGACGCCGCAGAGCGTGGTGGCAACCACCCCCATCGTCACGGAACCTGTCTCTCCTGTCGCGGCCACGGCGGTGCCCGCCAATGTGGGGCAGATCGTTCTGGTGGAGCCGGTTGCGCCGGTCAGCCAGCGGGGCGGCAATGCCGCATTGAGCATAGGATCCTCCATCGTCGGCGCGCTCATCCCCGGCCCCTGGGGAAGCGTGGCCGGTGTGGCGGCAGGGCAGGTCGGTAGTCTGGCCATAGCGAACGCGGATACCAAGAGCGCGCGCTATCATGTGCGTATGGCTGACGGGACAATCCAGACGGTCACGCAGGCGGACGCATTGTCCATGACGGTCGGGACGCCGGTTCAGGTCCTGACGCTTGCGGATGGCAGCCGCCGGTTGGTGCAGGCCGGACTGCCCGCGACACCTTCCGTGGTGCCGTCACCGATCTGAAGCACACTGCATATATTTTAACCACGCAGAAAATTTTGCCTGTATTTTAGGCGTTATTTCTGCGTGGTTTTTAATCTTCGCCATATTTTATAAAAATTTTGATTTATAAATCATATACTTAAAGAGATTTGCCTCATTTGGCACGTTTCCTGATAGGGGCATCCTGTAATTCGACCGTATTCGCCCGGTCGCATCAGGAGAACGTGCCATGAAGCTCATCATCGCCATCATCAAACCATTCAAGCTGGAGGAGGTGCGCGAAGCCCTGACGGCAATCGGCGTGCAGGGAATGCTCGTCAGCGAAGGCAAGGGATTCGGACGGCAGAGCGGCCACACCGAAATCTACCGGGGCGCTGAATACGCCGTCACCTTCGTACCGAAACTCAAGCTGGAAATCGTCGTGAGTGATGAACTTGCGCCCACGGTGATCGATGCCATTGCGGCGACCGCGAAGACAGGCCGCATCGGTGACGGCAAGATTTTCACCCTCGACGTCGAGCAGGCACTGCGTATCCGCACGGACGAAACCGGCCCCGACGCCCTCTGAACCGGCCTTCTGGAGTATATCACGATGAAGAGAACCCTTTCCATTCTGGCCGTTCTGGCCCTCACCGCGTCGCCTGCACTGGCGCAGGACGCCGGAACCGGCCTGCCGGCAGACGGCATCTGGATCCTCAATACGCTGCTGTTCCTGATGGGCGGCTTTCTGGTCATGTTCATGGCCGCCGGTTTCTGTATGCTCGAAGTCGGCCTTGTGCGGACGAAGAACGTGTCGATGCAATGTACCAAGAACGTCGCGCTCTTCGCGCTGGCGGGTGTCGGCTATTATCTGCTGGGTTACACGCTGATGTATCCGGGCGATAATTGGATGGTGCAGGGCATGATGGCGAATATCGCGCCCTTCGCCCAACTCGAAGCAGTGGGGCTGGCCGATGGTGCCGATGCCGCCGATTACGCCTCCACCGGGTCGGATTTCTTCTTCCAGCTCATGTTCTGCGCGGCAACGGCCTCCATCGTGTCCGGGGCGCTGGCCGAGCGTATCAAGCTGTGGCCGTTCCTGATTTTCACGTTCATCCTGACCGCAATCATCTATCCCATCCAGGCAAGCTGGAAATGGGGCGGCGGGTTCCTTGACGCGGATTACGGCTTCCTAGATTTTGCCGGATCGACGGTGGTTCACTCGGTAGGCGGCTGGGCTGCTCTCGCAGGGGCGCTGTTGCTCGGGCCGCGTATGGGCAAATATAAAGACGGGCGCGTGAACCCGATCCCAGGTTCCTCCATGCCGCTCGCGACGCTGGGCATGTTCATCCTGTGGCTCGGCTGGTTCGGCTTCAACGGCGGATCGCAGCTTGCGATGGGTACACTGGGCGATGCCGGTGATGTCAGCCGCATCTTTGCCAATACCAATGCCGCTGCTGCCGGGGGCGTGCTCGCCGCCGTTCTCCTGACGCAGGTTCTGTACGGTAAGGTCGATCTGACGATGGTGCTCAACGGGGCGCTGGCCGGTCTGGTCTCGATCACCGCCGAGCCGCTGACCCCGAGCCTCGGAGCAGCCACCCTTATCGGTGCTATCGGCGGCGTGATCGTGGTGTTCGCGGTTCCGTTCCTCGACAAGCTGCGGATCGATGACGTGGTGGGGGCGATCCCGGTTCACCTCTTCGCCGGTATCTGGGGCACGATGGCGGTCCTGCTGACCAATTCCGACGCGACCCTTATGGGTCAGGTCATTCCGATCGTGATCGTCGGTGTCTTCACCTTCGTTGCGTCCTTCGTCGTCTGGCTGATCCTGAAATTCACCATCGGTATCCGTGTAACGGAAGACGAGGAGATGATGGGTCTCGACGCCGCCGAAATCGGCATCGAAGCCTATCCCGAGTTCGGCAAGGGATCGCAGTTCATGTGACCCTGCCTCCGCTTTCCCCCAAACCTGCCCGGACCTCACGGTCCGGGCTTTTTTTTGAATCTGAAGCGCCTGTCAGCAGCGGAACGCTTTGAGTCGTGGCAGCGTCATTCAGGGAAAGGGAGAGATGCAATCGAAATCCCGGTGCGCTTGCCGGGAGTGAGGGCTGGCAGGTGTCACGGTCAACTGTGGTGTGTACGCATTAAAAACATTCAACCATATCGTTTTTCATACTGGACACTTTGAACCTTAACAATAACTCTGAGGCAGACTGCGAAAAAGGGGGACGGGAATATGGGATCGATTATCAATAAATTGTTCGGCAGGGGTGGCACGGACAACGAGGATGTCGCTCTCGGATGTGACATGGTTCCGGCCCCTTCCGTGCTTTCCACGCTGTTTGATCCTTCGGGTGAGGATGTCGCGGCCCTGCCCGCGTCGTCCGGCTCGGTCGGTCCGTTCACCACGATGGCGCAGGCCCCTATCCGCGATAGTTGACTCCCCGCGCGGCCCCTTGCATGTGTGGCCCGATGAAAGCCGCCGGTGCCGGGCGGATATGTAGGGGAGACGCCGCGTCGTGGAGATCGAGAAGCCGCATTCCGCTGTCTCCGTCTCCTATTCTCTCGGCGTACATGCGCGGCCTGACAGCCGTATCGTAGCTCCACAGATCCCCGCACCTCTGCACCGGATTGGCGCGCAGGCGGGGGAACGCCCTGTCCGACCCGACCGCGTTTTCGCCTCCATAACCGGAGTGGGGCGCTTTCGTCCGGCAGATGCTCCCCGCCCGACCTCGATCCGCCCCCGAGCACCCCGCCCGCCGGTGCGCGAGGCCCCGCCTGTGAGAACGTCCGTCTCCGTGGCGGCAGTCGTTCCACCCCCCGCGCCCGCATCCATGAGTTCCGTCACCGGGGCGATGCCGAGACAGCCGATCATTGCCGCCGAGGCGAAATCGATCCCGCCATTATCGGTTGGAAAAGCACCGCAGACCCCGCCGGAGAGCATCGCCGATACGAGCGCGGCGCCGCTGCTGTCCATCGCAGGGGTCAGCAAATCCTTCGGCCCGCTACGCGCGGTTGATACCGTGTCGCTCGATCTGCGACCGGGGGAAAAACACGCTCTGCTGGGCGAGAACGGCGCGGGGAAATCCACGCTCGTCAAGATGATCTACGGTGTGCTTCAGCCCGACTCGGGAACGATCTCGCTTGAGGGTCGCCCTGTGCGGATCGACAGTCCGTCGATGGCGCGGGGGCAGGGCATCGGGATGGTTTTCCAGCATTTCTCGACCTTCGAGGCCCTCAGCGTCGCCGAAAATCTGGCCGTTGTGCTGCCCGACCGGTCCTTGCGCGATATCCGCCGCGATGTTCGCCGTATCGGCGCGGAATACGGCCTCGGGATCGAACCGGATCGCCGCCTTGTCGATCTGTCTGCGGGGGAGCGCCAGCGCGTCGAGATCATCCGCTGCCTGCTCCAGAACCCGCGCCTGCTCATTATGGATGAGCCGACATCGGTGCTGACCCCGCAGGAGGCCGAGGCCCTGTTCATGGTGCTCGACCGGCTGGCGGAGGAGGGCTGCGCTATCCTTTATATCTCGCACCGTCTGGAGGATGTGCGCGCGCTCTGCACCGGCGCGACGGTCATGCGGCGGGGTAAGGTCGTGGCGACCTGCGATCCGCGCCAGGAAACCGCCGCCTCGCTTGCCGAGATGATGATCGGCTCGACGGTCGAGCGGCCCCGCAAACAGGCCGCCTATATCGGCAAGCCCCTGCTGGAAGTGAATGATCTGGATGTTCCATCCGTGAACGGCATGGCGCTGAAGGGGATTACCTTTTCGGCGCGCAAGGGTGAAATCCTCGGCATTGCCGGAGTCGCGGGGGAAGGGCAGTCGGAACTGTTCGCGGCCCTTAGCGGTGAGCGACCCCTGCGCCGCCATGACACGATCCGGGTGGACGGGCGCGCGGTCGGGAAACTCGACCCGTCGCGCCGTCGCCGGGCGGGTATGGCCTTTGGCCCGGAGCGCCGTATCGGGCATTCGGCCATCGGCGATATGCGCCTGTCAGAGAATTTTCGTCTCACCCATAATGCCACCCGTGCGCTGCGACATGGCGCGAAGATGGTACGTGAGCAATTCGACGTGCGGGCCGAGGGGCGTGATCCATTCGCGGCGGCCCTGTCAGGGGGCAATCTCCAGAAATTCGTCATCGGGCGCGAAATCATGCGTGAGCCGACCGTGCTGATCGTCGAACAGCCGACCTGGGGGGTGGATGCGGGCGCGGCGGCGGCGATCCATGAGGCGCTGATGACGCTTTCGGCGAAGGGGGCGGCCATCGTAGTGATCTCGCAGGATCTTGACGAGATTTTCGCGATCTGTGACCGGGTGGCGGTCCTGCACCGGGGAACGCTTTCGGAGCCGCAGGTCACGGGGAATGTGACGGCGGAGGAACTCGGGATGCTGATGGGCGGGGCCGCACCGACCGCGCTGGCCGGAGTGTCCTGATGCTCGAACGCCGTGTCGCGCCCTCGCCCGCCCTTGCGATCCTGTCGCCCGTTATTGCGGTGGCCCTGACGGTTCTTGCCGGCTTCGCGCTGTTCGCAGCACTGGGGAAAGACCCCGTGAAGGCGATGGAAATCTATTTTCTCTCGCCTTTTGCGGATGCCTATAACCGCTCGGAATTGCTGGTGAAGGCGATCCCGCTTGCCCTGATCGGATCGGGTCTTGCCGTGTGTTTCCGGGCGGGGGTCTTCAATATCGGTGCACCGGGGCAGTATACGCTGGGCGCGATCTTCGCCGGAGGGGTTGCGCTGCATGTGCCGGAGGGGGCGGCGATGATCTGGCTGCTGCCGCTGTGCCTCGCCGCCGGATTCGTGGGCGGGATGCTCTGGGGGTGGATACCGGCCCTTCTTCGCAATCTCGCGGGGGCGAACGTCATTCTGGTGAGCCTGATGCTGACCTATGTGGCCGCATTGTTGCTCGACTGGCTGGTGCGCGGCCCGTGGGCCGATCCGCTGGGCCGGGGCTTTCCGAAGACGGCGGCCTTTCCCGACGGTGCCCTCATGCCGACCCTTCTGGCAGGCACACGGCTGCACTGGGGGCTGGTTCTTGCGGTGGCGGCGGCCCTCATACTGTCCTGGATGCTGTTCCGCACCCGTCGGGGGTTCGGTATCCGGGCCATGGGGCTTGCGCCGAAAGCGGCGGCGTTCGGTGGATTTTCCGAGGCCCGCACGATTACCTATGTCCTGCTTGTCTCAGGCGGGCTGGCCGGTCTGGCCGGGGCGGTGGAGGCGACGGCGACCATCCAGCAACTCCAGCCCGATATCGCGGCGGGGTACGGATTTGCGGCGATCATCGTCGCCTTTCTCGGTCGGCTCAACCCCATCGGTGCGCTGATCGCGGCGCTGGCTCTTGCGGTCACGTATATCGGTGGAGAGAACGCGCAGATCCTGCTCAAGCTGCCCAAGAACGCCGCCTTTGTCTTTCAGGGGATGCTGCTGTTTTTCCTGCTCGCCTGTGACACCCTGATCCATTACCGCGTTCGCGTGCGACGCCGGGCGGGGGCTGCATAAAGATGGAAGCATTCATCATCAGCATGATCGTTGCGGCAACCCCGCTGCTGCTTGCGGCGACGGGGGAACTCGTGGCCGAACGTTCCGGCGTCCTCAATCTGGGGGTGGAGGGCATGATGCTGCTCGGGGCTGTCGCGGCCTTCGCGGTGGCGCTGTCCACCGGGTCGGGAATGCTGGGGTTTCTCGCCGGAGCGGCGGCAGGCATGGGAGCCGCTGCCCTGTTCGCTCTCGTTGCGCTGGGCTTCACGGCTAATCAGGCGGCGAGCGGTCTGGCGCTGGCGATCTTCGGCACCGGTGTCTCCGGGCTGATCGGGCAGGGATATGTCGGGAATGCCATTGATCCCCTCGGGCCGGTGCTTGCGGTGGAGAGCCTGCCTGATAGTGCGGTGCTGCGGGTCATTCTCGGACAGGATGCAATGGTCTATTTCGCCCTGCTGCTGGCGATTGCGGTCTGGTTCTATCTGGGGCGCACCCGGTCGGGTCTCAAGCTGCGGGCGATCGGCGATGATGCGGCCTCGGCCCATGCGGTCGGCCTGAAAGTGCTTGGCTCGCGGACGGCGGCGGTGCTGTTCGGCGGGGCCTGTGCGGGGTTGGCGGGTGCCTATCTGTCGCTGGCCTATACGCCGCTTTGGGGAGAGAACATGACGGCGGGACGCGGCTGGATCGCGCTGGCGCTGGTGGTCTTTGCCGGGTGGGGACCGATCCGGGTGATCTTCGGCGCGTATCTCTTCGCCGCCGCATCCCTGTCGCAGTTCTATGGCGGGACGCTGGGGCTGTCGATCCCCTCGCAGTTCCTCGCCATGACGCCGTATCTGGCAACGATCCTCGCGCTGGTTATCATCTCTGCCGCCGGGGCACGGCGCAATGCCCCCGCGATGCTGGGCCTGCCGTTCAGACCAGACCGCTGAGCCGTCCGCCGAGCTGCGCGATGACATCGCAATCGGCATTTGCGAAGGCGAGGCGCAGGTAGTCGTCCTGACCCTCGCCGAAGAACGCGCCGGGGATACAGGAAACCCCTGCCTCGCGCGCCAGCCTTTGCGCGATCTCGACCGAACCCGTGCCGGGGAACGGATGGCGCAGCCAGGCGAAATAGGCCCCCATGGCTCCGATTTGCCATTCCGGGGCCTCCAGCAGTGTCCCGCGCAGGGCTTTGGCCCGCCGCCCGATCTCGATCCGGTTCGATGCGCGCCACCCGGCCAGTGGCTCGATGGCCTTCGCCACCGCAATCTGAGCGGCACGGGGCGCGCAGATTTGCAGGTTGTCCATGATCTTCGCCGCCGCGCCGATCACCCGCTCGCCCCCGATCATCGCGCCGAGCCGGTGGCCGGGAATGCAGAAACTCTTGGAAAAGCTGTAGAGCAGGATCAGGCCGTCGCGCCAGTCGGGTCGCGAGAGCAATTCGTGCCTTTCCTCCGAGAAATCGCGGTAGGTCTCGTCCAGAATAAGCCAGACTCCCTTTTCGCGGCACAGATCAAGGATCGCATCGAGCAGGGTGGCCGGATAGACGCAGCCCGTGGGATTATTCGGCGAGACGACGGCGAAGGCGCGCACCTCCGGCGTCAGCGCGGTTCGCAGTGCGTCGATATCGGGCAGGAATCCGTCCTCTGCGTGGCAGGTCACGAATCGGGTGCCGATACCCAGCATGGACAGGGTGGCCTCGTGGTTGAAATAGCAGGGATTGGTCATTAGCACCGCGTCCCCCGCCCCGGCGACGGCCATGACCGCGCTGACGAACGCCTGATTGCAGCCGGAGGTGATATGGGTCTCCTCCGCCGCAACAGGGGCAGAGTAGAGGTCCGAAACATGCGCGGCATAGGCTGCGCGCAACGCAGGTTCGCCTTCGATATTCCCGTAATTCGTGGCCTCGTTCGAGCCTGCCGCCTCGGCCAGCCAGTCCAGCATCTCAGGGGGCGGAGGATAACCGGGCACGGCCTGCGACAGGTCGAGCAACGGCCCGCACGAGCCGTCATACTCTCTTGCCCATCCCTGCACGGCGGGGATCGCGGGCAGGGCAAGGGTATCGACAGCGGGGTTCAGGGCCAGGGTCATCGGCGTTCTCCGGGTTGTGCCGCACGGTCTCTCATCATGCGCGCTCTGTCAAAACGCGAGGCAACGTATTATCTGTCTGGGATACCGTCCGACCGAGGAAATGGCTCCCGTGAATTCCAACCACAGCGGCGACGAGATACAGCGCCTGATCGACCTGCTGGCCAAGCTGCCCGGATTCGGCCCGCGTTCGGGCCGACGGGCCGCGCTGGCGCTGATCCGCAAGCGCGAAACCTTGCTGGAGCCGCTGGCGCGGGCAATGGCGGAGGTAGCGGCGACCGTGACGGAATGTTCGGTCTGCGGCGCGGTCGATACGCGCGATCCCTGCGGCATCTGCTGCGATCCGTCGCGCAACGGCACCATGCTTTGCGTGGTGGAGCAGGCGGGCGATCTTTGGGCGATGGAGCGCGGCGGGGCCTTCAAGGGCCGCTACCATGTGCTGGGCGGTGTTCTTTCGGCGCTGGACGGCATTTCGCCGGAGGATTTGCGTATCCCCGATCTCGCCCACCGGGTGCGGAGCGAGGGCGTGGAGGAAGTGGTCCTCGCTCTCAATGCCACCATCGACGGGACCACGACGTCCCATTACATCGCTGATGCCCTTGAGGAGACCGGCGTGACTCTCACGACGCTGGCACAGGGTGTGCCCATCGGCGGCGAACTCGACTATCTCGACGAAGGCACGATCACCGCCGCGCTGAACGCGCGCAAGACATTGTGAGCCAACCGATTTCGCTGCTGCGGGCGGCGACACTCTACGCCGGGACCGTGTTTGCC
>CAKZUT010000183.1 GCA_937922185.1 uncultured Neomegalonema sp. | reverse complement strand
GTGAAGAGGTGTCATTGAGCTTTAATGACTGGGTATTCCGCCTTTCAAATGAATTGCCGCCTCGTCTTAATGGAACGATGATCGAGCCAACATGGAAGTCCGTCAATCCGCAGGAATTCTTTGAATGTCACATAGCTCGCTTTGAACGCCGGCTTGAGAAAGCAAAGAAATCAAATGTCAAAAAAGCAAAAGCTTTTGTTGAGTATATTATGGATGTTTCTGCGCCCCCAGAGAAAGATAATAAATAAATTCCGTCAGAGCAGAGCTATCGCACGTGACAGGAAGGATATGCAGTGCGCTTCTAACGGAGATGACCCCTTCCGGCGAAAAGCTGCCCCGCCTTATCGCATTGCACCTAGCGGCCTCATGATGCACCGAAGCCCTCGTCGAAGAAGCGCAGCCAGTTCTCGCCCATGATCCCGGCGACGTCCTCCGCCGAGAAACCGGCATCGCGCAGGCCCGTCTCGATGGTCCCGAAATCGCGGTTATCCCCGAACCAGTCGGGCATGGGCGGAAAGCCGGGGGCATCGGCGCTGCCCTCGCCGAAATCGACGCCCTTGGTCCAGCGGCCTGTCCGCATCCATTCCACGATGCTGTCCGGCTGATCCTGACAGAGATCGGAGCCGATGCCGAGATGCTCCGCGCCGACCATCTCCGCCGTGCGGGCCATGGCCTCGCAGAAGGAGGCCAGCGTGCAATCCGTGCCGCCCTTCAGGTGATGCGGATAGAGCGAGAAGCCGAGCATCCCCCCCGCCTCCGCCAGCGCCCGGATCACGGTATCGGACTTGTTCCGCAGGGCCGGATGCCAGGAATGGGGGTTGGCATGGGTGATGGCGATGGGGCGGGTGCTCGCCTCGATGGTCTCCAGCGTCGAGCGTTCGGCGGAATGGCTCATGTCGATGACGAGGCCGACGCGGTTCATCTCCGCGATCACCTCGCGGCCCATGCGTGTCAGGCCGGGGTCTTCGGCCTCGTAACACCCGGTCGCCAGCAGGGACTGGTTGTTATAGGTCAACTGCATGAACCGCGCGCCGAGCGTGTGCAGGATCTCCACGAGGCCGATATCGTCCTCGATGGGCGAGGGATTCTGGAAGCCGAAGATGATCGCCGTGCGCCCCTCCGCCCGCGCGCGCCGCACATCGGCCCCCGTGCGCCCCTGGACGATCAGTTCCGGGAACCGCTCGAACCAGCGATTCCATTGCTCCATGTTCAGCACCGTTTCGCGGAAAGTCTCGTGATAGGCGATGGTCACATGCACGGCATCCACCCCGCCCTCGCGCATCTGACGGAAGATTTTTTCCGACCAGTTGGCATATTGCAGGCCATCAATGCGATGCGGGCGGGTCATGGGCGTCTCCTCGTCCTGTACAGGGCTGCGCGCGGGGACACCCGGCACCAGACCAAAATGTGATGCACGTTACATTTCGGCTCCCCGGAAAGCCGTACGGAACGAACATGGTTCCGCCGCGTTTCGTCTGCACAAACAGAGCGGGGCAAACTCGGCTGATTCTATCGGCCTACACCGCTTACCAAGTAACAAAGGATATGAACATGCGTACCATTCAGGCAGCTACCGTTGCGATTTCCCTCGCCTTTGCCGGTACGGCAGGAACTGCCTCCGCTCAGTCATACGGCGTAAATGAAACCATCGGCGGCGTCGTCGGTGCTGTTGCAGGCGGCGCGATCGGAAGCCAGTTCGGCGGTGGACGCGGACAGACGGCGGCCACAATCGCCGGTGCCCTGCTCGGCGGCCTTGCCGGAACGCAGGTCGCGCGTACCTACGCGCCCAGCCAGCAGGTCTATGCCGCACAGCCGCAGAACTACGGCGCGCAGACGACCTATGCACAGCCGACCCAGACCTACGGAACGCAGACCTATACATCTGCGGCTCCGGCCTCGACCTATACCTATGCGGCCCCGACGACCTATACCGCGCCCACGACTTACGCGGCACCCACGACGTCCTACTCGACGACGAGCTATGCCGCACCGAGCACGACCTACACGACGGCACCGAGCACGACCTATGGCACCTCGTCCACGGGCTATGCTGCTCCGGCCACGTCGTATTACGGGACGTCCTCCACGGGCTATGCCGCTCCGGCGACGTCGTATTACGGAACGTCCTCCACGGGCTACGCCGCTCCGGCGACGTCGTATCACGGCACGTCCTCCACGGGCTATGCCACGGCAACGACCGGGTATGCGGCTCCGTCCACCTACACGGCTCCGTCCACGTCGTATTACGGCACGTCGGGCACGACCTATGCCCCCGCGACCACGGGCTACACCGCGCCCTCGACGTCGTATTACGGAACGGCTTCAACGACCTACGCTCCCGTAACCTCCGGGTACGGTTACGCGCAGCCAAGTGCATATCCGGGCTACTCGATCCGTACCTACTGATACGGGGTCATCCCGAAAGAGAGAACGCAATCCGCCGCCCTTCCGGGTGGCGGATTTTTTTGTGCGCGATCAGGGTCCGTCGGCATGAAGAGGAACGCGATTGACTGTAATTGCCGCGCTGCGATAGCGAGGGACGAAGCGAGGGAGAGACGATGGTGCCGGTACCGGAAGCAATGCAGCCTGTCGTTGCTCTGGCCATCCTCGTGCTGATGTTCGCCGGGTTCGTCTGGGAGAAATTTCCGCCCGAAACGGTGGCCATTGCGGCGGTCGGCCTGCTGATCGCGCTGGGACTGTTGCCGACGGACGAGTTCGTGGCGGTCTTCGCCAATGGTGCGCCCATCGCTATCGGTGCCCTGTTCGTGCTGTCGGGAGCACTGGTCAGGACCGGGGCGCTGGAGCGGCTGGGCGATATCGTCACCGGCTCGGCGGCCACGCGGCCCGTGACGACCCTTGCGGTGACGGCGATACTGATCGTTTTCGCCTCCGCATTCCTGAATAACACGCCGGTTGTCATGGTGATGATTCCCGTCGTCATGCAATTCGCGGTGGCGACCCGGTGGCCCGCATCGCGCCTGCTGATCCCGCTTTCCTATGCCTCCATCCTCGGCGGGGGCTGCACCCTGATCGGGACATCCACGAATCTGCTGGTGGACGGGGTGGCGCGGGCGAACGGGATGGAGGGGTTCTCGATCTTCGAGATCACGCCGGTCGGCATTGCGGCGGCGACAGCGGGGATGCTGTTCATGGCCGTTGCCGGGCGTTTTCTGCTGCCTGACCGGCGCACTCTGGCGGAGTTCGCCAATGCCGACCGCAAACAGCCGCGTTTCTTCACCGAAGTCGTCATTCCGCCGGAATCTCCCCTGCTCGGCGAGAATCCGGGCGAAGCGGAAATCTTTCAGGGCAAGGGCACGAAGATCGTCGATGTGCTGCGCGGCGACCGCTCGTTACGCCATGATTTCCGCACTGTCGCGCTTCAGGCAGGCGACCGGGTTGTCGTGCGGATCACGGCGCAGGAAATGGTGGATCTGCGCGAGACCGGGTTGTCGGTGGCGGGCACGGCCAATGCCCTGCCCGCTACGGATGCCGTCACGATGGAGGCGTTGGTGCCGCCCGGCTCACGCCTTCTGGGGCGTCCGCTCGGTCGGCTGCGCCTGCGCCGCCGTTACGGCATCTATCCGCTGGCCGTCCATCGCCGGGGGCAGGCGACCGAACCCCGGCAACTCGATGCGGTGCGTCTGGCCGTCGGCGATACCCTGCTGCTGGAGGGATCGGCGGAGGATATCCACCGCTTCGTGGATGACTCCCAGCTCGTCAACCTGTCGCGGGAAGGGGGGACGCAGCCGATCCGGCGCGCACAGGCCCCTGTCGCGATCATCATCATGCTGGGGGTGGTGGTGCTCGCCGGGTTCGGGATCATGCCGATCGCAGGGGCGGCAACGGTCGGGGTCGCCCTCGTGCTGCTGACCGGCATCCTCACGACGGAGGAGGCATTCGCCTCGGTGGATGTGCAGATTCTGGCGCTGATCGTCGCGATGCTGGCCGTCGGGCGGGCGCTGGAGCTGACGGGGGGGATCGATCTGGTGGTCAGCGCGCTCGTGCCGATGCTGGAAGGCAGTGGCCCGCTCGTCGCCCTGATCGCGATCTTCGTGCTGACGACGGTGCTGACGGAACTGGTCAGCAACAATGCGGTGGCCGTGGTCGTGACGCCGCTGGCCATCGGGCTGGCCGGGTCACTCGGCCTCGATCCCCGTGCCATGGTGGTGGCGGTCATGGCGGCGGCGAATGCCAGCTTCGCGACCCCCATCGGCTATCAGACCAATATGCTGGTCTATGCGCCGGGGGGATACAGTTTCGGCGATTACCTGCGCCTCGGCATTCCGCTGAAGATCGTGACGGGCACAGTGGCCATCGCCGTGATCGCATGGCTCTGGCCGCTGGAGAGCATCGCGTGACCTCGCCGGAGGCCCTGACCCCGACATCCCGGCAAAGGCGGTTCGGTTATCTCGTCACGACGCTCGGGGTGCTGTGGCTGTCGCCGGACGCCCTGATGCAACGCTTGATCGAGGGCGATGCCGTGGCCATCGTCGGCTGGCGCGGGGCGCTGTCGATGGTGACGCTGGCGCTCTATCTGCTCTGGCGCGACGGGGCGGAGGCCGTTTCGCGGCTGCGGGCGGGGGGCTGGCGGTTGCTCGTGCTGGCCATGCTCTATGCGATCAACAGCAGTGCCTTCGTGCTGGCCATTGATCTCTCCTCGGTGGCCGATGTGCTGGTCATCCTTGCGGCCACGCCCCTCTGTGCCGCCGTGCTCGCGTGGTTCGTGCTGCGCGAAATACCCGACCGGCGCACCTGCCTCGCCATCGTGATCGGGGCGGTCGGCGTGCTGATCGCCGCTATCGGCGGGGTATCGGGCGGCTCACCGCTGGGCATGGCGCTGGCGGTGTTGACCACCCTCAATCTTGCCGCCCAGTTCACCATGCTGCGCCGCTGGCCCCAGGTGGATAATGTCGCCGCCGTATTCGTCGGATCGTTCGTCATGGCGATCATCGGCTTCACCTTCGCAGACCCGCTGGCCATGGAGGGGATGTCGCTGTTCTGGGCCTGCATCCTCGGCCTTTTCCTGACGCCGGTGGCCTTCACGCTGGTCACGGTCGGCCCCCGCTATATCGGGGCGGCGGAGGTCAGCTTGCTGATGCTGCTGGAAACGGCTCTCGGTCCCTTGTGGGTCTGGCTGGTGATGAGCGAGGCTCCGGCAAGCACGGCCCTGATCGGCGGAGCGATCATCGTGCTGGCGATCATCGTTTCAGCCAGTTCCGCATTCGGGAGGAAGACATGAGCTACAGCAACAATATGGATGTCATCAGCGATGTCTTTGCTCCGCTGGATGGGCGGCATCTGCTCGATATCGGATGCGGGCGCGGACGATTGCTGCGGGCGCTCATACGCCGGGGTGCCCAGGCGACAGGCGCGGACCCCAGCGCCGAATTACTGTCGAAAGCACGGGACATGGCCCCCGATGCCGCACTGGTGAAAAGCGGCGGCGAGGCGCTGCCCTTTGAAGACGGCATATTCGGCGGCGCGATCTTTCTGAACAGCCTGCACCATATTCCGCAGGATCTGATCCGCCCTGCCCTCGCCGAGGGAATGCGGGTGATCGAGAGGGGGGCAACCCTTCTGGTAATCGAACCGCTGGCACGGGGCGGGTATCAGGAAGTCTTCGCCCCGCTGGACGACGAGACGGAGGTGCGGGCCGGGGCGCTCGCGCATCTCGCCGCCTTCCGCGAGACGGCGACGGTGGAGACCCTGTTTCATACCGAATACGACACCGACCTGCATGAAAAGAGCGCGGATGACATGCTGGGCTATGCCCTTGCCATTGATCCGGGTCGCAGGGACAGGATCGATGCGGTCCGTGACAAAGTGGTAAGGCTTTTCTCGCATCATGCACGGGAAACAGACGGGGGCTTTCTGCTCGACCAGCCGATGGTTGCGGTGGCGATGCGGAAAGTGACGCCCTGAACCAGAGGAGACTTTCCCATGCCACAGACGATTTCACGCACCGTCCTTCTCTGCCTTGTACTGGCCGGGTGCGGCGGAGGCAGTGGCGGCAGCAGCGGCACGACGGGAGCCGCAGGGCCGACGATCCTGCATACCGCCACATCGGTCTTCAGCGGCAATGACCATACCTGCCCGCAGCCCGTGCCCAGCGGCAGTGCGGCACAGGTGGCCTGCCACAAGGCGGCACAGGCGGCCTGTCCGGCAGGCATGGCCCCGAACCGCATCGACTTTTCGGAAGAGAACGGCCTGTTCCTCGTGCGCGGCTATTCCTGCGTCTGAGGAAAAGACCACGGCTCCAGCGCGGCATCCGCCCGGATATAGAGCGGATGGCGCGGCTGGCCGGTTCTGGTGACGCCAAGGGCTGAAAGCCCCCTCCCTTCCGCCTGAGCAAGGCGCGACAGGGCCAGCGATGCCGACCCCGCAATCGCCTGTGCGCCCCATCCGACGATAACCGGGCCGTCACAGGCGCGCAGGGCCTCGCGTATCGCCGCCGTATTGCGCGGCCCCACAACATCCTCCCCCGATACCTGCGCCGCCAGAAGGTCACGCGGTGCCGTCGCCCGCCATGCGAACAGATTGACCGTGCGCGAGGCTCCGCATCCCTCGCGACGGGCGAACCCGATGCAGCGGCGCAGGGTCGGATCGTCCTGCCCGGCATCGGCGGTGCTGGGGTTGAGCAGCACGAACAGCGCCTCGGCCCCCTCGCCCCATCGCCGCCCGAGCGCGTAGCGATAGCGGCCACAGCGGGAGAGATCGGCCCAGCGGTTCACGTTCTCACCGTCGCAGGAAGGGTCATGACATGGCCCGGTGCGCCCGGAGCGATACAGCCAAGCAGGAAAGCGTCCGCGATGCACGCATCGTCATGGTCTGTGATGGGGAGCGCCATGGTTGAACGATGCATGACAAATGGGCGAAAAGGAATAGGTTGCCGCCCGAAGCGGGTGATGATCCCCGCACCCCTGCGCCAGAAAGAAAGGCCATCCCATGCTGGACAAGACCCCCTCGCTCGATTCGATCCTCAACGATCCGAGCCTCGTCAGGACCGCCGCCTATATCGACGGCGAATGGGTCGGGGCGGATTCCGGCAAGACCGTTTCCGTCACCAATCCCTCCAGCGGCGAGGAGATCGCGACGATCCCGGATATGGGCGCGGAGGAGACGCGCCGGGCCATTGATGCGGCGGAAATCGCGCAGAAGGGCTGGGCCGCGAAGACGGCCAGGGATCGCTCTGTCGTGCTGAAGAAATGGTACGAGCTGATCATGGAGAATCAGGATGATCTGGGCGCGATCCTGACCGCCGAGATGGGCAAGCCGCTGGCCGAGGCCAAGGGCGAGATCGCCTACGGGGCCTCCTTCATCGAATGGTTCGCCGAAGAGGGCAAGCGTATCTACGGCGATGTCATCCCCGGCCATCAGGAAGACAAGCGCATCATCGTGCTGAAACAGCCCGTGGGCGTCGTCGGGGCGATCACGCCGTGGAACTTTCCCAATGCGATGATTACCCGCAAGGCGGGACCGGCGCTGGCGGTCGGCTGTTCCATCGTGCTCAAGCCCGCGACGATGACCCCGCTCTCGGCGCTGGCGCTGGCGGAACTGGCCGAGCGCGCCGGATTGCCGAAAGGACTGCTCAACGTCGTGACGGGGAAATCCTCGTCGGCTATCGGCGGCGAACTCACATCGAACGAGAAGGTCCGCAAGATCACCTTCACCGGCTCGACCGAAGTGGGCCGCATCCTGATGAAGCAGTCCTCCGAAACCATCAAGAAAATGAGCCTCGAACTGGGCGGCAACGCGCCCTTCATCGTCTTCGACGATGCCGATATCGATGCGGCGGTCGAAGGCGCGATGATCTGCAAGTACCGCAATGCGGGCCAGACCTGCGTGTGCGCCAACCGCCTCTACGTGCAGTCGGGCGTCTATGACGAATTCGCCGAAAAGCTGGCACAGAAGGTTTCCGAGATGAAGATCGGCGACGGCTTCGCGGAGGGCGTCCAGCTTGGCCCCATCATCGAGATGGCAGGCGTCGAGAAGGTGGAGGAGCATATCGAGGACGCGACGTCGAAGGGCGCGAAGGTCGTGGTCGGCGGCTCACGCCACGAACTGGGCGGCACGTTCTTCCAGCCGACGGTCATGACCGGCGTGACGAAGGACATGAAGGTCGCCACGGAAGAAACCTTCGGCCCCGTCGCGCCGCTGTTCAAATTCGATGATGTGGACGATGTGGTCGCGCAGGCCAATGACACGATCTTCGGCCTCGCCGCCTATTTCTACGCGAAGGATATGTCCCGCGTCTGGCGCGTGGCCGAGGCGCTGGAATACGGGATCGTCGGGATCAATACCGGCATCATCTCGACCGAGGTTGCCCCCTTCGGCGGCGTCAAGCAATCGGGTCTGGGCCGCGAAGGCTCTCATTACGGCGCGGATGACTTCCTGGAGATGAAATATCTCTGCATGGCCGGGGTCTGATGCCGATACGCCTTTATGGCTGACCGTTACTGCGCTTCCCCGGATGCTGCGCGGGACGCAGTCCTGCGCTGCTGGTCCGGGGTCTCTCCGCGTCAGAACCCGGCCCCGGACCAGCACAGCAACATTGCATGTTGCAGTGCATCCGGGGA
>CAKZUT010000182.1 GCA_937922185.1 uncultured Neomegalonema sp. | reverse complement strand
AGCTGACCGGCGCGGCGCTGCGGCGCGCGGCGGATGCGGCGGCGGCGGTAAAGGCGGGGCGTGACGTGGCCTATGCCGATGCGCCCGCCCGCACGAACCGCAGGCTCTATGGCGATGACAGCCCGCTCGATGAACCGGCCTTCGCCGTCAAGATCGCCCTGCTGCGCGAGATTGATGCTTACCTGCGCGAGAAAGACCCGCGTGTCGTGCAGGCGACCGCCTCGCTTTCCGGCGAGATGCAGGAGATCGAGATCCTGCGCGCCGACGGGCATCGTGTGGCCGATAGCAGGCCCCTTTCCCGGATCAACGTATCGGTCATCGTGGAAGAGAACGGGCGGCGTGAAAGCGGCTCCGCCGGGGGCGGCGGACGCCATGGCTATGACCTGCTGCTCGACCCGGCCCGCTGGAAGCATCTGGCGGATGAAGCCCATCGCAAGGCGCTGGTCAATCTGTCTGCGGAGGAGGCACCCGGCGGCGCGATGCAGGTGGCCCTCGGCCCCGCCTGGTGCGGGGTGATGCTGCACGAGGCCGTCGGCCATGGTCTCGAAGGGGATTTCAACCGCAAGAAAACCTCCGCCTTTGCCGGGCTGATGGGCGAGATGGTCGCGGTGCCCGGTGTCACGGTGGTCGATGACGGCACCCTGCCGGACCGGCGCGGCTCGATCAGCGTGGATGACGAGGGCGAGGCCTCGAACTGCACGACCCTGATCGAGGACGGGCGACTGGTCGGCTATATGCAGGACCGCCAGAATGCCCGGCTCATGGGAGTCGCGCCCACGGGCAACGGGCGGCGGCAATCTTACGCCCACGCCCCGATGCCGCGCATGACCAATACCTACATGCTGGGCGGCGCGCATGAGCCGGACGAGATCGTCGCGGCGGTGACAGACGGCATCTATGCGGTCGATTTCGGCGGGGGGCAGGTGGACATCACCAACGGCAAGTTCGTCTTTTCCTGCACCGAAGCCTACCGCGTGAGGAACGGCAAGGTGCTGCACCCCATCAAAGGCGCGACACTGATCGGCGACGGGGCCAGCGCCCTGAAGAAAATCCGCATGATCGGCAATGATATGGCGCTCGATAACGGGATCGGCATGTGCGGCAAACAGGGGCAGTGGGTGCCCGTGGGCGTCGGGCAACCGACCGTGCTGATGGAGGATATCGTGGTCGGCGGGCGCGGTGACTGATCTCGCCTGTCGCGCTGGCGCGAAACGCGATCACCATGAGTCGGGAATTGCGCCGGGGGTGTGCATTTCCCGACGCTCATTGAAAAACTGATCGCGTATAACGATAACTGCGCCCTGTGCGACACGCCTCACCATAAAACCGTCCGAAATCGGGACGAAGCTTGTGCGTGACAGGTTAAACACAAGATACACGGATACATGGTTCACGGATTGTCGCACGATTACTGGCCGGTCGAAGCGAAGCATGTCTTCCTGCGGACAGTGCTGTCTTTTCTGCTGGCACCCGTCCTTGCGGCGGCGATTCTGTTCCTTATGCTGCTGACGCTGGAAATGGCCCTGCTGGGCAGCATTGATATAGGCCGCTCGCGGACGGTTCAGGTCGCGCCCATTATCCTGATCGGCAGCATTATCGTGACGCTGACCGGGGGCGTCCTCGCCTTTCTCGCCCTTTGGTCCCTGCGCCTGCGCGGCAGGCTGCATTATGCCCTCGCCGGCATGATCATGGGGGCGGCGCTGGCATTCATCTTTCTGATCGCCAGAAGTGAGCCGATCCATCCGACCGCCATCGTCCTCGCCACGATTCATCTGGGGATCGTCATGCTCGTCCTGCGCGCCCTTGCAGGGATAAGGCGCATCAATGACTGAGCGCCGCCGCAAGCTGCCCTTCCTGATCGCCCTGTTCGCGGCCCCGGCCCTGTTCGGGGCGGCGGTTTCGGTGTTCGGGTTCATGGGCGATTACGGATCGCGGTTCATGCTGGCCGGAGCGTTCGGGATGATCGCCGTATTGCCCGCA
Organism: uncultured Neomegalonema sp.; assembly: GCA_937922185.1. Lineage (GTDB taxonomy): Bacteria > Pseudomonadota > Alphaproteobacteria > Rhodobacterales > Rhodobacteraceae > JAHDDY01. The sequence goes on along the minus strand of CAKZUT010000182.1, from coordinate 18,280 downwards.
TGGTTCACCGCCTATGTCTGGCTGGCATGGCGCGACCCGCCCGCGCCCGGCATGAAACCACGTGTCAAGGCGGCGCTGGCCGCGAATTTCGTCTCGCTGGTGATCTTTCCGGCGCTGATCGTGCTGCTGGCGGCGACCGGACAGTATGAAGCCCTGTTCGCGCAGGGCGAGGGGGCCGTGACCGTCGAAGCCTCCGACTTCCCCGATCCGCCCTCTCCGCGCGATGCGGCGATCGCGGCGGCGGTGGTGGCGTTCATGCTGGGGCTGGTGTTCCTGCCCGTCTTCGCCGCGATCTTTGCATGGGTGGAGCGGCGGCTGGCCCGTTTTCAGTAGCTGTATTCCGCGAATACCCGGTCGATATCGCCGTTCCATTCGCTCTCATATCTGCCCAGCAACTCACCGGCCAGCGATTGCTTGCGGCTGACGATATCGCGAAGGCTGTTCAGGAAATGCGCCTCGTCGCGGTCGAAGCCGGATGCCCGCGCCCGTGAATGCAGGCCCTCGGCGGAGATATCCAGCAGGTCGGCGGCAATGGCGTGGACCTTGCGGCCCGCAACCTCGGCCTCCAGCCCCAGTGCCGGGACGGTATTGCGAAGGGCGAGGCGGTCCTCCTGCGTCCAGTGCTTGCAGACATCCCACGCCGCCGCCATGGCCGCATCATCGTAGATCAGCCCGACCCAGAAAGCGGGCAAGCCACAGATCGAACGCCACGGCCCCCCGTCGGCCCCGCGCATCTCGATGAATTTCTTCAACCGTGCCTCGGGGAAGATCGTCGTGAGGTGGTCGGCCCAGTCCGACAGGGTGGGCGTCTCGCCGGGAAGACCGGGCAGCTTGCCGTCAAGGAAGTCGCGGAAAGACTGTCCCGCCACGTCGATATACCTGCCCTCGCGGTAGACGAAATACATCGGCACATCGAGGGCGTAATCGACCCATCGCTCAAAGCCCATGCCATCCTCGAAGATGAAGGCGGGGATGCCGGCACGGTCATTATCCACGTCGCGCCAGACTTCCGAGCGATAGGACATGAACCCGTTCGGCTTGCCGTTCAGGAAGGGCGAGGAGGCGAACAGCGCGGTGGCGATGGATTGCAGGGCGAAGGCGAGGCGCAGTTTCTGCACCATGTCGGCCTCGGACCCGAAATCGAGATTCACCTGAATCGTGGTGGTGCGGAACATCATGTCGAGACCCTTGGTCCCCACGGTCGGCATATAGCGTCGCATGATGCCGTAACGGCCCTTGGGCATGACATGCATGTCCTCGCGCGACCATGTGGGCGCGGCCCCCAGACCGATGAACCCGGCCCCGATGCGATTGGCGATATCGCGCACTTCGGCAAGATGCTGGTTCACCTCCTCGCAGGTTTCGTGGATGGTTTCCAGCGGGGCACCGGACAGTTCAAGCTGGCCACCGGGTTCGAGGCTGACATTGGCCTTGCCCTTGGTCAGGCCGATCAGGGTGTCGCCCTCGGTCAGGGGCGCCCAGCCGAATTCGTCGCGCAGGCCGGTCAGCATCGCGAGGATGCCGCACTCGCCCTCATAGGGCAGCGATGTCAGGTCGGATTTGCGATAGCCGAATTTCTCGTGCTCGGTGCCGATGCGCCAGTCTTCGCGCGGCTTGCAGCCGGATTCGAGATAGGCGACCATTTCGTCGCGCGATTCGATGGGGCCACCGCCCTCCTGTGGAATCGACATGGCAGCATCCCCTCAGCACGTTCCCTCTTGTCGAGACCTAGGGGAGCAGGGGAAGCAAGGCAAGCCACGAGAGCATCGGACCAGGGCAATCGCCCGAAGAAGAAATCATGCTGTCCCGAACGCAATGCGGCATGAAATGACGCTTTGCAGATGCGGGACCACCTATAATTTGCAGTCAACGCCAAGCATAAGGAGGCCCCGCATCGAGTGCGGGGCAGAAAAAAACTCTTTCAAGCAATTGCCCTGAGCGGCGGATCGGCTATCCGCGAATGCGAGACCCTTTCGGGGCGGGCCGCGTCCAGACGGCTCCGATCTCGTCATTGCCCGTCCTGCGCGCCCTGGCAAGGCGGGCATGGAGCGCATCGGTATCCATGCCCGGCAGGCCCGTCAGCACGTCATAGAGGGCATCGACACCCTTCGCGCCCAGTGGCAGGGCGACAGGCGGACCGTCCGGGGTATGCACCATGAGGCTGGCATGATTGCCCCTCGCGAAGAGGTCAATGCGGCTGGCATCGTCGAGATCGACCTGCACATTGCCGAAGGAGCCGACATGCAGGACACGGCGTTCCTCGACGAACAGCTCCCCCTCGCCTGCCCCGCCCTGCGCGCGGGCGCGGCGGATGGCCACCCGCAGCCAGACGATGCCCGCAACGGCAAGGGGCGCGCCGAGCAGGACGCTGAGCCAGTTGAGGCTGAAATCCGGCAGGCCGACGATCCACAGCGCCACGAGGGTCGCGGCCAGGGCAATTGCCGGTTCAAACCACCGTCTGAGCTGGGCCGCCGCCTCCGGGCGGATCATCGGATAGCCCCGCCGCGCGCGACCCTCTCATAGGTCAGGTAGGCCGGGGTCCGCCCCTCGCGCAGGGCTTTGGCCTCGTAGCGTGTACCGGGCCAGTCATCCCATGCCGTGCCCGTATCGGATACCGGAGCAAAGGCCGGATGCGGGCCGACATGCTCACGGGTCCAGTCGATATAATCCGGGATATCCGAGGCGATTCGCAGGGATGCCCCGTCCGCGAGGATGCGGGCGAAGGAGTCGAGATTCTCCGTGCTGACGAACCGGCGCTTGTGATGTTTGGCCTTGGGCCATGGATCGGGATAGAGCAGGAACGCGCGGGCGATGCGGGCTTCGGGCACGGCATCCATGAGGTCGCGGGCATCGCCGTGATGGATGCGGACATTCCCGACGCGATCCGCCTCCAGCTTCGAGAGGCAGGAAGCGACCCCATCGACATAATGCTCGCAGCCGATGAGCGTGACGGAGGGGTTGGCCTGTGCCTGGGCCACCAGATGCTCACCGGCACCGAAACCGATCTCCAGCCAGATTTCTCCGTCGGCATCGACGCGCGGGGCGCTCTGCCCCCCGGACAGGGCGGCATAGCGGTCGCGGCGTGCCTCGAACGTATCGCGCCGCGCACCGCGCAGACGGGAACCTCGTCTACCGTAAAGATTACGCCGAGGCGTCCTTTCCTCAAGATCAGACATAGTACATTTCATTCAAAAAATAATAAACATGGAAACATTACATTGCACATTTAAAGTAGCGAAACCTGTTCATGCAAAACTGTCCCCGATCACGATACCAGTGGCAAAGGGCACAAGAATCCGATGAAAAAAACAGGGCTGGCATCCTTCTGCCACGGGGCGCGAAAGGCGGCCAAACGGTTCAGGCGCGACAGGAGCGGCGTCTCCACGATCGAATTTGCCTTCATCATCGGCCCCTTCCTTGCCATCACGCTGGGAACGATGGAAGTCGGGCTGATCCATCTGATGCGTAGCTCGGTCTCGAATGCCGTCGAGGGCGCGTCGCGTCCGATCTATACCGGCGCGGCAGGCTGTGCAACGGTCCAGTCGTTCAAGAAGGAAATCTGTAGCCGGATCGCCATGAAGAGCGAGGAATCGTGCATGGAAAACGTCAAGGTCATCCTTGAGGAACTGGCGGATTTCAGCGGTGAACGGATCGAGGCGGGAACCGCCTTCCAGGAGATCACAGACTCGGTTGATCCCGGAGAGGCAGAATCCACCATGCTTCTGCGGACATTCTACAACTGGAAAGTGCTGTTCCCGTTACTGGCCGATACACTCGGCGGTGACGATGGCACGCTCATGCTGACGGCGAGTACGGCCTTTCGGAACGAACCCTTCGGCACGAACACAGGATGTCAGGCAGGCTCATGATGTACAGCACAGCAAAACGCACCGGCGCGCTTCTCTCGCGCTTCCGCCGCGAAGAACAGGGCGTCGCGGCAATCGAATTCGCTTTCATCGCGCCTCTGCTGGTGGTGTTCCTGCTGGGAACCACGACAGCAACCCAGAGTCTCTGGGCGCATGGCAAGGTATCCCAGACGAGCAGTGTGCTGGGCGATCTGATCTCGCAGGAAAGCACTCTGACCGACGACATCTTCGGGAGCCTCATGAACGCCGCCCCCGTGCTGATGGAGCCTTTTCCGCTCAATGATCTGAAAATCGATGTGACCGCAGCGATCGCCTGCCACGAGAACCCGAACAATACGGAAGGCTCTACCCCGTCGATGTTCGTGGTCTGGAGTCGCGGGTGGTCCGACAGCGGGCTGGGCCGGGGCAATGCAGCACCGGGTGATCCCCTGTCGAACGCGCCGGGTGATCTGTCGGTCGAGGACGGCGACTATATTATCAGGACCACCGTGAGCTACACCTACGAGCCGACCATCGCCCGGAAAGCCGATTACGATATCGAGATGGAAGAAATCGCGTATCATCAGCCCCGCGACGACAGGCCCGTTACCTATCCTTCCCAGGAGGGCAGCCCGGACACCAAAGACTGCAACAAACTGATGAATCGCTGACGGGCGGCGTCTGATCTGCCGCCGGAGCATCCGGTTCGATGTTTCAGCCTGAATGCAATGTTCTCCGGTCCCCGGACGGCCTTTCGCGCCGTCCGGGGATGAAATGCGTTCAGGGCACGGCAAAAAAACGGGTATCCCCGACTGGCCGAAATGATCTAGAAACTCGGCATCACTGAACGACCGCTGCCGGGAACACGACGTCATGACCTACATCGTCACGGATAATTGCATCAAATGCAAATACACGGATTGCGTGGAGGTCTGCCCTGTCGATTGCTTCTACGAGGGCGAGAATATGCTCGTCATCCATCCCGATGAATGCATCGATTGCGGGGTCTGCGAGCCGGAATGCCCCGCCGACGCGATCCGCCCGGATACCGAGCCGGGGCTGGAGAACTGGCTGGAGATCAACCGGAAATTCTCCGAGGTCTGGCCCGTCATCACGATGCAGAAGGAACAGCCCGCCGACGCCGAGAAATATGACGGCGAAAAAGGCAAGTTCGAGAAATACTTCTCCGAGAACCCCGGCGAGGGTGACTGACCATACACGGCTTCCGGCGTCATTCCTCATTCGACCTGATCGAGAGTGTCTCTAACGCACCGGCGGCATTCTGATTGCGTCGGAGCGGCATTCCCGGTTCACGTCACGGCCACAGGCACGGGGTGTCAGGGTCTTGTCGAAGCACACCTTGATCTCGCGCAGGCGATTCTTCGAGCAGTTGATGACGATCTCGTCCGGGTCGATTTCCGGGTTCACCTCGATGAAGGCGTCCTCGATGACCCTCGGATCAATGGTCAGCGTGCGGTCCAGCCGACGCAGTTCCTTCGGGATCACCACCGAATCATACGCGGCCTTGGTCACCTCGAAATACTCGCGCGGATCGAGGCCGGAGCAGGTGCCGTGCTTCTTCCACTGGTGGAAGATCAGCCCCTTGGCGGGCATGATCGGCAGCATGGCATCCACCGTCCGCTCCGGCACCCGCGCGCGCACATCGCAGAATTCCGGCCAGCCCGTCTCGTTCTGGGGCCACAGGCCATGGGCAACGAAGCCGTAATCGCGCGACCCGTTGCACTGGCGGGACGAGCGGTCTCCGCTGTCCTCGCAGAAGCTGGGCGACCATGACAGGGCCAGAACGTAGTAATCGAAGCCGCTCCCCCGCGCTTCGCGCCCGCTGTGGTTCGCCGGAGACGAACCGGTCGAACCCCCGCCGAGCTGATCCTGCACGATGCGGTCGAGACCGCCCTCCTCCCATGCCACGATGAGGGCGAGGATACCGGCCCCGAGAAGGGAGAGGAGTTTCTTCATGGTCATGACGTCTGGCTCTGCTGGTTACTGATCGCACCCTGTGCGCTGTCTAGTACGAATCGATCCACGGGAGTACGAAAATGTCTCCCCGAAAGAGATCACCGCCTCAGACCGCGCGGGACAGGCCGGGGCTGCCCTCCCGCTCCCAGGGTGCCACCGGCGAGAACCCGGCGACGAGATGGTCGATGAACACGCGCGTCTTCGGAGGCAGGTTCCGGCGCGCCGAATAGACCGCGTAGATATCCGACCCGTTATCCTCGTAATCGGGCAACAGCCGGATCAGGCGACCCTCCCGCAAATCCTCGACGACGAGATAGGTGGACAGCCGCGCCACCCCCAATCCGGCCAGAGTCGCATGGTACAGAGCATCGGCGCTGTTGGCCTCGAACGTGCCCCGCAGACGCAGGCCCCCGGTTTCGAGTTCGTGCAATCCCCAGTCATTGAAGCGTGAAACGCTGGACAGTTGCAGGCAGTTGTGGCGGCGCAAATCTCCGGGCACCCGTGGTACGCCCTCGCGGTCCAGATATCCGGGAGCAGCGCAGATGACACGGCGGTTATGCGCGATCTTACGCGCGACGAGCGACTGGTCCTCGATCTGCTCGGTGAACTGGATCGCGATGTCGATCCGGTCCTGCGAGAAATCGAGCCTGCGATCCGTGAACTCGACAGCGACCCGCACGTCGGGGTGTTCCGCCATGAAGGACGGCAGGACAGGCAGCACCTGCGCCTTGCCGAAGGCCACCGTAGCGGCGACGCGCAGCAGGCCCTTGGGGTGATCCCCGAAGGAGAGAACCATCTCTTCGGCCATCGCGATGCTGTCGCGTATTTCGGCGCAGTGTTCATAGAAGGCGCGCCCGTCATCGGTCAGGGTGACCCCGTGCTTTGACCGCGCGAGCAGACGTACGCCGACACGATCCTCAAGGCTGGCGATCTGTTTGCTGACGGCGGAGGGCGACTGACCCAGTTCGCGCGATGCCGCCGAAAAACTCCCCGCATCCACGACACGGGCAAACAGGACGATCAGGTTCGGCAAGTCCATGACTTCGCCCCTTCTGTGCCCCTCGGTGAAGGCTGCCGTGCCGAAGACCGGGGTACGGGCACGCCTGCGACTGCTTTATATGCAATGCAACATAATGATGGATGCAATGCAGCATTCTGTCAATGCCGGAGGAACGACCCATGACGTTCATGCCCCCGTCGCTATCAATCAAGGACACTGCCGCCATGACCCTCTACGAACTCGACATGCCCCGGACCGATACGGCGAACAGCCTGTGGTCGGGCATCCGGCACCGCATCGGCGGGGCGATCCGTGCCATGCAATATGCCCGGATGAGACAGGCGATGTCCGAACTGTCCGACAGCCAACTGGCGCAGATCGGACTCGCTCGCGCCGATATTGCGCGCCATGCCCGCCAATGCGTCTACGAAGACAGTTGACCGGGCCTGAATGGCCCGCCTGATCCCTTCCACTCGCGAAACCGGGCAAAAAGAGTGCCCCGTCTCTCTGGAGAGGGGGCACCCGAGTCTGACGGTACGGGAGGAAATGCACCGCTTGGCCCTGATTGTGCGAGGCTTGATGTTGCAACGCAATCTTTACGATGCTGCGCCGCAGGATAACGACCTGCAACCTGACGGAACAGACGAACCCGGCAGGGCCGGCAGACAGGGGAAGCCCATGCGACACGATCTTTCCGGCGATGCGGACGCGGCCATGGTCCATCGTCTGGCGAACGCCCTCGCGGCCATCCGCTGCGCTGCGGAAATCCTCCGCGATACGCCCGATCTCGCACCCGATGACCGACGACGCTTCGCGGCGGTCGTTCTGGAAGGCGAGTATCGTCTGGAAACACTGCTGCCCCGTCTCGCGCGGCGCAGCGGAACAGCGGACGCGCATCGCTGACACTCCCGTCCACCCGCGCATTTCGTGGCATCCACAGGACGAGCGGCGACGGCACGTTTCAACCTTTTCAAGGCGCGATCTTTTCCTGTATACGGTCTGCGACGTCTCCCGGAAAAACCATGCTGCCGGTAGACGCGCTCCTGACGGGGCGCGCCCGCACCCGCATGGGCCGATATACGAAAGAAGGACCGCCACCATGTCCCTGCCCCTGATGCCCAAGGCTGTCGCCGTCTGGCTCGTTGACAACACCTCGCTCTCCTTCGATCAGATCGCGGAGTTTACGGGGCTGCATTCGCTGGAAATCTCCGGCATCGCCGACGGTGAGGTGGCGCAGGGTCTCAAGGGCCGCGATCCCATCGCCTCGGGCGAGCTGACCCGCGAGAGCATCGAGAAATGCGAGGCCGATCCGAAGGCCCGCCTCAAGCTGGTGCCCCGCGTCAAGATGCCCGAAGTCACCCGCAAGGGACCGAAATACACGCCCCTGTCCAAACGTCAGGAGCGCCCTGCCGCGATCCTGTGGCTGATCCGCAACCACCCCGAACTGACCGACGCGCAGATCTCGCGCCTCGTGGGCACGACCAAGCCGACCATCCAGTCACTGCGGACCAAGACGCACTGGAACTACACCAATATTACCCCCGTCGATCCGGTCGCGCTGGGCATGTGCCGCCAGACCGAGCTGGACGAGGCCGTCGCCAAATCCGCCCCGAAACGCGAGGCGATGGAAGAACAGGGCGCGACCGAGGGTGCCCTGCTCTCGACCGAGGAAACACTGGCCGATGTCGGGATCGAGGATGATGAACCCGCTCTGGTTATCGAGGATTCAGGGCGCGCGCCGGATGACTTCTTCAACCTGCCCAAAGGCGGAGACGACGAGGAAGAAGAGACAGCGTGACGCCCTCTGCTATCGCTCCCTTTAATCCACCCGGCGTACACGTTATGACCGGAGCCGAATGAGAGGGAGCAAACGCATGTGGCAATTCTGGGTTGACCGGGGCGGTACCTTTACCGATCTGGTGGCGCGCGCGCCCGACGGCACCTTGCGGACGCATAAGCTGCTCTCGGAAAACCCGGAACACTATACCGATGCCGCCGTGCAGGGGGTGCGCGACCTGCTGGGCCTCGGAAGCGGCGACCCCCTGCCCGAAGGGGCCGTCGAGGCCGTGAAAATGGGCACCACGGTCGCCACCAACGCCCTGCTGGAGAGAAAGGGCGACCGGACGCTGCTGCTCATCACGCAGGGTCTGGGTGACCTGCTGCGGATCGGATACCAGAACCGTCCACAACTGTTCGAGCTGGATATCGTGCTGCCCGAACTGCTCTATGAGCGGGCGGCGGAGGTGAACGAGCGCCTCGATGCGACCGGCGCGGTGGTGACGGAACTGGAAGAGGCCAGCGCCCGCGATGCCCTGCAATCGGCCTTCGATGACGGCATCCGGGGCGTCGCCATTGCCTTCATGCACGCCTATCTCAACCCTGCCCATGAGCGCCGCGTGGCCGCGATCGCCCGCGAGATCGGCTTTACGCAGGTATCGACCTCGCACGGCACATCGCCTCTCATCAAGCTGGTCGGGCGCGGGGATACGGCGGTGGTCGATGCCTATCTGACCCCCATTCTCAGCCGCTATGTCGAACAGGTGCGCTCGGCCCTTGATCCGCAGAACACGCGCGCGACACGCCTGATGTTCATGCAATCGAATGGCGGCCTCACCGATGCCGCGCTGTTTCAGGGCAAGGACGCCATTCTCTCCGGCCCCGCCGGGGGGGTAGTGGGGATGGTCAAGACGGCGGAACTGGCCGGATTCGACCGGATCATCGGCTTCGACATGGGCGGCACCAGCACGGATGTGACCCATTACGCGGGCGAGTACGAACGCAGCTTCGAGACCGAGGTGGCGGGCGTTCGGATGCGCGCCCCGATGATGAATATCCACACGGTCGCCGCCGGGGGCGGCTCGATCCTCAGCTATCGAGACGGGCGCTATCAGGTTGGCCCGGAAAGCGCGGGGGCCAATCCCGGCCCCGCCTGCTACCGGCGCGGCGGCCCGCTGACCGTGACCGACTGCAATGTCATGCTGGGCAAGCTGGACCCCGATCACTTCCCGGCGGTCTTCGGCCCGAATGCCGATGAGCGCCTCGATGCCGATACCGTGCGGGCGAAATTCCAGACGCTGGCCGCCGATATCGCCGATGCGACAGGCGACGCGCCCCTGTCCCCCGAGGAAACGGCGGAAGGCTTCCTGCGGATCGCCGTCGAGAATATGGCCAACGCGATCAAGAAAATCTCGGTCCAGCGCGGCTATGATGTCACGCAATACACGCTCAACTGCTTCGGCGGGGCGGGGGGGCAACATGCCTGTCTCGTCGCCGATGCGCTGGGGATGCGGCGCGTTTTCCTGCACCCCTTCGCCGGTGTTCTCTCCGCCTATGGCATGGGTCTGGCCGATATCCGCGCCCTACGGGAGAGGCAGATCGACCGCCCCGTCTCGGATACCGCCGTTCTCGACAGCGCGATCGCGGAGATGGCGGTGGCCGCACGCGACGAGGTTGTGGCTCAGGGCATCGATGCCGGAGACGTGACGGTCATCGCCCGCGCGCATCTGCGCTATGACGGCTCGCATCAGGCGCTGGAGGTTCTGGTCGGGACCGAGGCGGACATGGTGGAGCGCTTCGAGGAGGCCCATCGCGCCCGCTACGGCTTTGCCGCCGGGAACCGCGCGCTGACGGTCGAGATGCTGGCCGTGGAGGCCATTGGCACCGCCGACGAGATCACGGATACCGAAAGCACGATGGAGGTCGCAATCCCCGACGCGGTAGCCTCCGTCTCCATGCGCTCCGGCGGGATACGGCGCGACTGTCCCCTCTATGACCGCGACTCCATGAAACCCGGCCAGAGCGTGGACGGCCCCGCGATCATCACCGAGAAAACCGGCACGAATATCGTCGAGGATGGCTGGCACGCGCGGGTCAATGCTTTCGGGCATCTGATTCTGGAACGGTCTGTCCCGCTGCAACGCGAAGGGGCCGTCGGCACCAGCGCCGATCCGGTCATGCTGGAGGTGTTCAACAACCTCTTCATGTCCATCGCCGAACAGATGGGCGCGACGCTGGAGAACACCGCCTATTCGGTCAATATCAAGGAGCGGCTGGATTTTTCCTGCGCGTTGTTCGATGCGACCGGCGATCTGGTGGCCAATGCCCCCCATGTGCCCGTGCATCTCGGCTCGATGAGCGAGAGCGTCCGCAAGGTCATCGCGCTGAACCCCGACATGGCCCCCGGCGACAGCTTCATGCTCAACGCGCCCTTCAACGGCGGCACTCACCTGCCCGATGTCACGGTCATCACACCGGTCTTCGACGAGGCGGGCGAGACCGTTCTGTTTTTCGTCGGCTCACGCGGTCACCATGCCGATATCGGGGGCCGCACCCCCGGCTCCGGCCCGCCGGATTCAAAGCATATCGAGGATGAAGGCGTCGTCATCGATAATTTCCTGCTGGTCGAGCGGGGCACCCTGCGCGAGGCGCAAACCCGCGCGCTGCTGGCCTCCGGCAGGTATCCCTGCCGCAATATCGACCAGAACATGGCCGACCTCGAAGCCCAGATCGCGGCGAATGCCACCGGTGTGCGCGAAGTGGGCCGGATGATCGGCAATTTCGGTCTTGATGTGGTGCAGGCCTATATGGGCCATGTACAGGACAATGCCGAAGCCTCCGTCCGCCGCCTGCTCGAAGCCCTTGGCGAGGGCGAGTACACCTATCCGATGGATGAGGGTTGCCGGATCAGGGTCGCCGTCCGGGTGGACCACGACGCCCGCGAAGCGACCATCGATTTCACCGGCACCTCGCCCCAGCGGGAGGGCAATTACAACGCCCCCCTCGCCGTCTGCCATGCCGTGGTGCTCTATGTGTTTCGCACGCTGGTCGGCTCGGCCATTCCGCTCAATCAGGGATGCCTGAAACCGCTGAAGATCATCGCGCCAGAGGGAACGATGATAAACTGTCGGTATCCGGCGGCGGTGATTGCCGGAAACACCGAGGTATCGCAGGCGATGTGCAACTGCCTCTATGGCGCACTGGGCGCGATGGCGGGATCACAGGCGACGATGAACAATTTCATCTGGGGCAACGAGACACATCAGAATTACGAGACCATCGGCGGGGGCACGGGCGCGGGACCGGGCTTCGACGGCACCAGCGCCGTTCATTCCCATATGACCAATACCCGCCTGACCGACCCCGAAGTGCTGGAACAGCGCTTTCCCGTGCGGGTGGAGACATTCGCGATCCGGCGCGGATCGGGCGGCGCGGGGCGATGGTCCGGCGGGGACGGGATCGCCCGGTCCCTGCGCTTTCTGGAATCCATGACCGTCACCGTCCTGAGCGGTCACCGCGTCGTGCCGCCCTTCGGCGTGGACGGGGGAGAGCCGGGGGCCTGCGGCGAGAACGTCGTGCGGCGCGGGGACGGGACGCGCATGGTGCTGAAAGGCAATGACGAGGCGGCGATGGAACCGGGTGACATCTTCGACATGCATACGCCGGGTGGAGGGGCCTGGGGCAAATCCTGAATGCGGCACCCTATTCGTTAAGCGCAGTGCCGGGCGTTAAGCACAGATTCGGGAATTTGGTGCAATGTTCGCGTAACGATTGTCTTCACAGGGTTCTGCGCTATGACCACCGCATCCGCCGACAGTTCGCAATCCTCTGCCTCCGAAGCCCATGAACAGGCCGTCGATCTGCTCATGGCGGATCGGGCCATGGCCTCGCGGATGCTGCGTGAGCATCAGGCTTTGCGGGAAAGCACAGAATACAGCCCCGCCGCCGCCTGCCTCTGCGATGCCGAAGGCCGCCTGATCGTCTGGAGCGACGCCTTCGAGCGGCTGCACGCGGACACCTTCGCCGGGGATGGCAGCCGGATCGCCAATGGCGAGGTGCTCTATCCCGAATTGATTCGCCGCCATATCGAAACCGTGTACCCGCCCGAGGACGCCAAGGCCGCGCTGGAGGCGCATCTCGATGCCCGCCGCAAGGCCGACGGCACCCCGGCAGAGCATGACTACGGCGCACACGGCGTCTTTCGGGTGTCCAGCCACGCCACATCCGACGGGTCAATCATGGAGGTCGCCACCTGCATCGACGATATCAGGGATCGCGAGGCCAACCTGATCGCCGCGCGCCTGAAAGCGGAGGAATCCGAACGGATCAAGGGCGAATTCCTCGCCAATATGAGCCATGAAATCCGCACACCGATGAGTGGCATCCTCGGCATGGTGGAGATTCTGGACAATTCCGGGCTGAACCGCAAACAGCAACTCTATACCGATGTCATCGCCCGTTCCGGCGAAGCCCTGATGACGGTCATCGACGATATTCTCGACCTGTCGAAGATCGAAACCGGCCAGATCACCTTGCAACCGGCATCCTTCGATCTCGCCGAAACGATGGAAGACAGCGCCCTGCTGTTCGCATCCTCCGTCAGTGACAGCGGCATCGACCTGATCGTGCGGATCGACCCCACCCTGCCCAGACGCATGATCGGCGATGCGGGGCGCCTGCGCCAGATCGTGAGCAACCTTCTCGGCAATGCCATCAAATCCACCGAGGCGGGCCATGTGTTTCTCGATATCGACGGCACCCTGCACGAGCGCGCGGACGGACGCGAGATCGCGACCCTGACCATCGTTGTTCAGGACACCGGCAACGGCCTGCCGACGCAGGCCCCCTGCGCCCTTGGTGCCTCCGCATCGCGGGGGGGCGGACTGGGCCTGTCCATCGCGACCGGTCTGGTCGAAGTGCTGGGCGGTTCCGTCGAGACCCGCAGCATCGAAGATCAGGGCACGACGGTCACCGTCACGCTGGACCTGCCCGTCGATGCCGGACGTATCATCACCCGCACGAAGGACACGCTCCGGGGCAAGCGCGTCGTCATGGTCGATATCCCGACGGCCCGTTGCACGATTCTGACCGAATTGCTGAACGCCTGGGGCTTCGAGACCGCCGCCTGCACCGGGCCACGGGAAAGCGTCGCCCTGCTGAATCGCATGGCCGAACTGGGAGCGCCTGCGGCCCTCGTGATTCTGGGGAATACCGCACAGGGCCTGTGGGAGGACGAGTCCTTCCTCGATGTCCTGCGGAACGATGCGGAGCACTGCCCCCCTGTCATCGTTCTCGACAGTCTGGACCGGATCGGAACGGTGGCATCGGACCCCATGGTCTTCGCGTCATTGCCCTGTCCGGGTCGGTCCTCCCACCTGCTCGACACGATTGAGCGGGCGCTGACCGAAGAACGCCCGAAACTCCCCGTACCCGCCCCGCAAAGCAAGGCAGGTATTGCGGCCCCGGCGGCCCCTTATGAGCCGATGGAACCGGAAAGCGATCCAGAGCCGGGGGCCGATGACGTGATCGCGATGGACAGCGACGACACCGGGAGCGAAAGCCCGGAGCCAGAGGAGCGGGAAACCGCAGCATCCCCTCTCGATACCGCCGAACCGGACAGCCCGGAAACGGTCGATATTCTGGTCGCCGAGGACAATGAGATAAACCAGTTCCTGCTGGAACAGATTCTGAGCAGGAGCGGCTATACCTATCGCCTCGCCTCCGACGGCAAAGCGGCGCTGGAAGCATGGCGCACATATCGCCCCCGCATTATTCTGATGGATGTATCCATGCCCGACATGAGCGGAGACGAGGCGACGGCGGCGATCCGCGAGGCCGAGAAAGGCACCGGCCAGCACGTTCCCATCATCGCCGTCACGGCCCATGCCCTGCGCGGCGACCGCGACCGCTTCCTCGAAATAGGCATGGACGATTACCTCTCCAAGCCCGTCAAATCGGTGGATATCGTGTCGATGATCGAGAAATGGATCACCGACACGGACGAGGCCCGACTCGCAGGCTGATCCTGCCACCGCCCGCCCCGGAGACAACGGGGCGGACGGCTGAAAGCGATGCTGACGGCCCCCTGTCACGCCGCCCGCGCTCCCTTCGTGAAAAAAATCTTGCAAATTTCACGGGAGTGCATGAACCATTCCGCCCATGGATGGATCGGCCCCCCTCAGCCTTTCAGGCGTCGGAACGGACCTGCGCGCCCTGCGGCGCAGCCGGGGGGTGACGCTCAGCGCGCTGGCCGCCGATCTCGACCGGTCCGTCGGCTGGCTCAGTCAGGTCGAGCGCGGGCTGTCGGAGCCGTCCATCGACGATCTGCGCTGTATCGCAAGGGCCTTCGACGTGCCGCTCGGCTTCTTTTTCCGCAATGAGGACGCCCCCGATGCGGAGCGCGGCCATGTGGTGCGCGCGGCCCATCGCCGGAGTCTCGGCAATCCCGTTGCGGGGCTGGTCGAGGAACTGCTCTCCCCCGATATCGGCGGCGCGTTCGAGACCCTGCGCTCGACCTTCGCGCCGGGGGCCGAACTGGCCGAAGCCCAGACCCGCGAGACGGAGGAGGCGGGCTACGTCATTTCCGGCACTCTGGACCTGTGGATCGGGGATCGCGCATTCCACCTCGGCCCCGGCGACAGCTTTCGGTTCAAGGGCGAACCCTACCGCTGGCGCAATCCCGGCAACGGGGAAGCGGTCGTCATCTGGACCATCGCTCCGCCGGTGTATTGAGATGAAGATCGATGAATACGAACGCGGCTTTCGCGATGGGTTGAAACGGGCGGTGACGTGGCTGCACGCGGAAGCCGAAAAGATGAACGATCCCCACGCGGTGCGAATCCTGAATAGTGCGGCTTTCTCGCTCGGAACCGATGCGGAAACCTTGCACAAGGGACGTCGCAACACATTGGCTGAAGATACTGGAACTCTGGAGAACGACCATGGCTGATCTCGACCCGAAGGGGTTCCCCTCCCACGCCCGCGTAGTCATCATCGGTGGTGGCGCGGTGGGCGCGTCGTGCCTCTATCATCTGGCCAGGGCAGGCTGGACCGATTCCGTGCTGCTGGAAAAGAACGAGCTGCCGGCGGGGTCCACATGGCACGCCGCCGGGAACATCCCGAACTTTTCCGGCAACTGGGGGGTGATGAACATCCAGCGGTATTCGACTGAACTCTATCGCAAGCTGGGCGACGAGGTCGATTACCCGATGAACTACAACGTCACGGGTTCGGTGCGTCTCGCCCACAGCAAGGAGCGGATGCAGGAATTCGAGCGCGCCATCGGCATGGGCAAGGCCCAAGGGCTGAACATGGAGATGTGCTCGAACGACGACCTGAAGAACCACTACCCCTATCTCGAAACCCATGACCTCGAAGGGGGCCTCTACGACCCCTATGACGGCGACATGGACCCGTCGCAATTGACCCAAGCCTTCGCCAAGGGCGCGCGGGACATGGGCGCGAAGATCCTGCGCTTCTGCCCCGCCACGGGCGCGCGGCGTGAAAATAATGAATGGGTGATCGACACGCCCAAGGGCGAGATTCGCTGCGAATACGTGGTCAATGCCGCCGGGTACTACGCCCGCGAAGTCGGCAAGTGGTTCGGGCGCGACGTGCCGATGGTGGTGATGAGCCACCAGTACATGCTGACCGATGAAATCCCCGAACTGGAAGCATGGACCAAGGAAAACGGCCACAAGCTGCCCCTGCTGCGCGATGTGGATTCGTCCTACTATCTGCGTCAGGAAAAGACCGGCCTGAACCTCGGCCCCTATGAGCGCAATTGCGTCGCCCACTGGGTCGAGCCGTCCGATCCCATGCCCGATGATTTCAGCTTCCAGCTTTATCCCGACGATCTGGAACGCCTCGAATGGTATATCGAGGATGCCATGGCCCGTGTGCCGCTGCTGGGCACGGCAGGGGTGAACAAGGTCATCAACGGCCCCATCCCCTATACCCCGGACGGCAACCCGCTGATCGGCCCGATGCCCGGTGTCCCGAATGCCTTCGAGGCCTGCGTCTTCACCTTCGGCATCGCCCAGGCGGGCGGCTCCGGCAAGGTGCTGGCCGAATGGGTGACCGAAGGGGCGACGGAGCAGGATATGTGGTCCGTCGATCCCCGCCGCTTCACGGCCTATGCCTCGGCCCCCGACTATGCACTGGCCAAGGCGAAGGAAATCTACGGCCACGAATACGCCATCCACTTCCCACGCCACGCATGGCCCGCAGGCCGGAATCGCAAGCTGTCGCCCGTGCATGACCGCATCGTGGCGGCGGGCGGCCAGATGGGCGCGTATAACGGCTGGGAGCGCGCGAACTGGTTCGCGCAGGACGGCGACGATATCTCCGAGGACGCAACCCAGACCTGGGAGCGCGAGGGACCGTGGCTGCCCCGCATCCGCGAGGAATGCCTCGCCGTGCGCGATGCCGCCGGTATCCTCGATCTGCCGGGTTTTTCGCGGTTTCGGGTGAAGGGCGAGGGGGCGGCGGCGTGGCTGCGCGGTCTCGTCACCGGCGGGCTGGCCAAGCCGGGTCGCATCGGGCTGCTGTACTTCGCCGATGAGGGCGGGCGCATCATCACCGAGATGTCGATCCTGCGGCTGGAGGAAGATTTCTTCTTCCTCATCACGGCGGCGGGCGCGCAATGGCATGACCGCGACTGGCTGCTGAAACACCTGCCCGAAGGCTCGCCTGTCGAGATCACGGATGTGACGGAGGACGTCACCTGCCATATCCTCGCCGGGCCGAAATCGCGCGATATCCTCGCAGCGGTCACCGATGCCGATCTGACGGCGGGCTGGCTGACCCACCAGACCGCGCAGATAGCGGGCAGGCATTGTCAGCTTGTGCGGGTCAGCTTTGCCGGGGAACTGGGCTGGGAAATCCACACGAAGGTGGACGACACGCCGGAAGTCTATGACGCCGTGATGGCGGCGGGTGCGCCCATGGGCCTCAAACCCTTCGGCATGTTCGCGCTGGACAGCCTGCGGATCGAAAAGGGATACCGCGCCTGGAAGGGCGACCTATCGACCGATTACACCGTGCTGGAGGGCGGGCTGGAGCGGTTCGTGCGCTGGCAGAAGGACGACTTCGTCGGCAAGGCCGCCCTGGAAAGCCAGAAACAGCAGGGCGTGAAGAAACGCTTCTCGACGCTGGTGGTCGAGGCGAACGGCCATGACGCCCCCTATATGTCGAACGTCTGGAAAGACGGCGAGATCGTCGGCGAAACGACCTCCGGCGCATGGGGCCACCGCATCGATAAATCCGTCGCGCTCAGCGTGTTGCGAACCGACGTGGCGGAACCGGGCACGAAGGTGGAGGTCGAGATCTTCGGCGAACGCTATCCCGCAACCGTGCAGGAAGACCGTCCTCTCTGGGACCCCGAGAACGAGCGGTTGAAGGCGTGAGACTTAGCGGCGAGGGTCGGTGAAATCCTACGCTGCCCCGGATGCATTGCGGCGCGTAGTGCCGCTGTGCTGGTCCGGGGCCGTTAGCCTCTGGGAGGCGACAGATGCAGCAAGCGTATTTCGTCTATATTCTCGCGGCACGGAAAGACGGGCCAATCTATGCTGGCGCAACGAACGACCTGCACAATCGGGTAGAGCAGCACCGCAGCGGCGCGGTTGCGGCGCATACGAGGAAATACGCGATTCATACACTCGTCTGGTTCGAGGTACACGAA
>CAKZUT010000181.1 GCA_937922185.1 uncultured Neomegalonema sp. | reverse complement strand
TGCGCCTGCGACTGCGCCTGAGCCTGCGACTGCGACTGCAACGCCCCCGATCATAAAGTAGATCAGAAATTCGCGAAACAGAAGTGCATTGCTTCGTTCGGGGTTCTGCGCCCGTCGGGCGGCGTATCGGCGTTTCGTCATGCGGGTCAGCCAGTACGTGACCAAACCGACGGGCAGGGCCAGACCGATGCCGATCATAATATCGCGTTTGTCTTCCCGGCTCGTTGCCGTTTGCATTTCGTTCAGGGCAAGTTGCAGGAAAGCCCAGAGCAGCGCGTAGAACACCGCGATGCTGAAACACATCCCGAAGGCCCGCGCGCCGAACCATTTCTCTCCGAATATAGTGTCCAACCGCCCGCTCAGCCCGTTGAGCATGGCCGCATACGCGCCGCTCCACACCTCGTTATCCAGCCACCCCCGGATACGCGCCGTCCATTTCGGCCCGGACAGGAATTTCAGCCAGATCACGTAGATCGGCGGGGCCAGCATCAGCGGCCAGAAATCCGGCCACCACTTCGCGAGTATTTCCAGCAGCTTGTCCACGGCTCCCCCCATGCGCGCACTCTGTGATAGCGCAAGGGACGTGACGTGTTCAAACCGTTTTCAGAAACCCCTCCGAAAGCGCCAGCACTTCCCCCGGTTTCTCCGCATGAATCCAGTGTCCCGCTTCCGGCACGACTTCGACCGTCGCATGGGGAAACAGCGCCCGGATCGCCGCGTCATGGGCGTTCGTCACATAGGACGACGCGCCCCCGGCGATGAACAGCACCGGCCCGTCATAGCGCCCATGGGGGTCGTCCCATCCCACCAGCGCCTCCATCGCCCCGGCCAGCACGTCGAGATTGGACCGCCGCGTGATGCCCTCGCCCGATATCCGCAGGTTCTGCAACAGAAAGGCCCGCATCGTCGCGTCGGGCACCGGCCCGCGCAGGGCGGCATCGGCCTCGCTGCGCCGCGTCAGCGCGCTCAGGTCCAGCCCCCGCAGCGCATTGATCTGGTCCAGATGACTGTGCGTATAGGCCACCGGCGCGATATCGGCGACGATCAGCGCGGCCACGCGCTCCGGCGCATCCAGCGCCAGCCGCATCGCCGCCTTGCCCCCCATCGAATGCCCGAAGACCAGCGCCCGTCCGCCGACTTCCGCCTCGATGAACGCTGCCAGATCGCCCGCCATGGCCGGATAGTCCATCCGCTCGTCCCATGGGCTGTCGCCATGGTTCCGCATATCGACCGTGTAGACATCGCGCTCCGCCGCGAACCCGCGCGCGAGTGTCCCGAAATTGCGCGCCTGTCCCAGCAGGCCATGGGCCATGACCAGCGGCAGGCCGGGATCGCCTCGCTGCGCCTCGACCTTCGAGAAATGCAGCGTGACGCTCATGCGCCTTTCCAGATGCTTGCGTAGAGATCGGGGCGGCGGTCTTCCCAGTTCCTCACGGCCCCCTCCCGGCGCGCCCAGTCCAGCCGCGCCATATCGAGATCGGCGAAGATGATCTGTTCGACATTCCACTCCGCTTCGGCGGCGATCCCGTCGCGGGCGAAAGGCAGGTCGCAGGGCGTGAAGATCGCGCTCCGCGCCGAGTTGATATCGGCATTCACCACCCCGCGCAGGGTGCCGCAACTGCCCGCGAGGGCCATGTAGCACTGGTTCTCGATGGCCCGCGCCTGCGAGCACAGGCGCACCCGCATCGTCCCCGCCCGCGTATCGGTCATGAAGGGCACGAAGATCAGCCGCGCGCCGTCTTCCACCAGCTTGCGTCCGAGTTCGGGAAATTCGCTGTCATAGCAGATCAGCGTCCCCACCGGCCCGCAATCGGTCTCCACCACATCCAGCGTATCGGCCCCCTCGATGCCCCAGACGGCGTGTTCGTCGGGGGTCGGGTGCAGCTTGGGCCGGTCATGGACTGTCCCGTCCTTCAGGCACAGATAGCTGATATTGCGCCCCACACCGTCCCCGTCGCGGGTCAGGTGCGATCCGGCGATCACATGAATGCCGTGGCGGCGGGCCATGGCACTCATCCGGTCGCGGAAATCGGGCGTTTCCCCGGTCAGGGCGTCCATCGTCGCCACCGGATCGTGTCCGGCTGCGGCGGCGAGCGGAAACGTCATCATCTCCGGGAACACAACGAAATCGCAGCCATATCCGGCGGCGATGGAGACGTAATGCTCGACGGGCGCATAGAAGGCGTCGCGATGATCCACGTTCCGCATGGGAAGCTGGACAGAAGCAACCCGTACTGACGGTTTCGCCCCGCTCACGGCGCGATCAGGTGCGGAAGATCAGCAGGATCAGCAGGACGAGAATCGACAGCAGGGCGATGTACATCGACCACTTGATGAATCCGGCGAATGTGGCGCGCTGGGCCTCGATGTCCATTTCATTGCGAACATAGCGGTCAGGGTCGTAATCGGTACTCATTGGCTGCCCTTGCTTCGGAAGTTGGCGCGACATTACTGACCAAACCTGTGGCCCGCAAGCGGCTTTGCTGTCGCAACCGCTTACTTTCGTCGCAGATGCTCGTCCAGCCGGGGCATGATCTCGATCAGGTTGCAGGGGCGGTGCCGGTAATCGAGTTGCAGGCGCAGGATATCGTCCCACCCGTCCTTGCAGGCCCCCGGAGAGCCGGGCAGGGCGAAGAGATAGGTGCCCCCTGCCACGCCCCCGCAGGCGCGCGATTGCATGGTGCTGGTGCCTATCTTGGCGAAGGAGATCATGTGGAAGAGCGCGGCGAAGCCCTCGATTTCCTTGTCATAGACATCGAAATGCGCCTCCACGGTCACATCCCGCCCTGTCAGGCCCGTGCCGCCCGTCGAGATGACGACATCCACGCGATCATCGGCGATCCAGTCGCGCAGTAGCCCGGCGATGTCCGCCCGCTCGTCGCGTATGATCCGGCGGTCGGCGATATGATGCCCTGCCTCGCGGATACGCGCCTCCAGCACATCGCCCGAACGGTCATCCCCGCGCGTTCGGGTGTCCGAGACGGTCAGCACGGCGATCCCCACCGGGATGAAATCGCGGCTCTCGTCGATACGGCTGGCGCTCATCGGTGCTCCTCATGTGTCATTCTCAATCCGCGTCCGCAATGCCAGCAGGTCGCTCCATGCCTTGTGCTTGTCCATCGGCTGGCGCAGCAGATAGGCGGGGTGCAGCATGGGCAGGCAGGGGCGCGTTCCCCCCGGTGTCGTCGCCTCGGTCCAGGCCCCGCGCATCCGCATGATGCCGGTGGTCGTATCCAGCAGGGCCCTGGTCGGCGTATTGCCCATGGTCACGATCAGGGCCGGGTCGATCAGGTCGATATGACGGCGCACGAAGGGCATGAAGGCGCTGGCCTCGGCGGTGCCGGGGGTGCGGTTCTGGGCCGGTCGCCACGGCACGATATTGGTGATGTAGACGGCCTGCGCGGGGTCTTCGTCATGGCGCGACAGGCCGATGGCCGCGAGCATCCGGTCGAGCAACTGCCCGCCGAGGCCCACGAAGGGTTTGCCTTCGATATCCTCGTTCCGGCCCGGTGCCTCGCCCACGATCATGATGCGGGCGGCGGGGTTTCCGTCGGCGAACACGCATTGCCGCGCCCCTGCCTTGAGCGGATGGCCATAGGCTTCGACAGCCGCGCGCAGGGCGGGCAGG
>CAKZUT010000180.1 GCA_937922185.1 uncultured Neomegalonema sp. | reverse complement strand
ATCCTCCAGCGCAAGGACAACGGGCCGACCGTCCACATCGAGGGATATCCCGTCGAGAAGGCGCGGCATGAAGGCGCGCAGGTCGCGTTCGAGGATCGCCGCATCCAGCGCCCGCAGGGCCTCGTAGCGGGCCGCTTCGGGAGCATCATCGGTATCATCATGCTCCGGCCCGATCCCCGCCAGCATCGCCTCGGCATTGACCGACAGCGACAACGCCATTGCCTCGCCCTGACCGAGGACCACATCGACGATGGCGGGGCGCAACTCATGCGCCGTTGCCCGTGGCACGGTCATCGTCAGCGCCGCGATAACGACCATGATCGCGACGATCACAAACCGGGGGACCATCCGTGTCATTGCATCCATACCTGTCGAGCCTCTTAGCGTGTCTTCTCGGAGTCGCGGCCACACCGCTCGCCGCCCATGAATTCTGGATCGAACCGGTATCGCATATCCTGGAGCCGGGAGATGAAATAGTGGCCAGCCTGCGGGTCGGCCAGAACTATGATGGGGAAACTTTCCCGTATCTGTCCTCGCGGTTCGAGACATTCACGATCTCTGAAGACGGAAAGACGCGCGAATACCGGGGCCATGAGGGGGATCAGCCTGCCCTGAAGGCCGGGGCGGATGCGCCGGGACTGACTGTACTGACCTATGTATCGAACCCCAGCAAACTGCTCTATCGCAAGTGGGAGACCTTCCTGACATACACCGCGAACGAGGGGCTGACGGGGGCCGTCGAGGCCCATCTGGCCGCCGGTCTGCCAAAAACCGGCTTTCGCGAGACCTACCGGCGTCATGCCAAGGCCCTGATACAGGTCGGCCCGGTCGATACGCGGGCGCGCGAGACGGCGCAGGGCCTTGAACTGGAACTCGTGACGCTGGACAATCCCTTCGACCCGGATGCGAAGGCCCTGCGCGTGGCACTGCTGCGCTCGGGCAAGCCCGCCCCGGACGTTCAGATCGCGATCTTCCGCAAGGGCGCGGACGGCACAAACACCGAAAAACTGCGAACCGACGACAGGGGCAGGGCGGAGATCACACTCGAAGACGGCACGCGGCACCTGCTGAACGCGGTCATACTGGAGCGGTCGGAAGAGCCGGGGATCGACTGGAACAGCGAATGGGCCTCGCTGACCTTCGAGCGCCCGTAGCGGTCAGGGCAATTGCCTGAAAGAGTTTTTCTCTGCCCCGCACTCGATGCGGGGCCTCCTTATGCCTGGTGTTGACTGCAAATTATAGGTGGTCCCGCATCTGCAAAGCGTCATTTCATCGTGCCTCGCGCAGCGACGCATTGCGTTCGGGACAGCATGATTTCTTCTTCGGGCGATTGCCGTGACCGTAGCGGTGTCGCCCTTGCCACCAGTGCCGAGGAATGTAACGGTTGGGCCGATGAGTGACAGGGTGTACTTCTTCGACGAGATGGGCGGCGACGGATCGGGGCGTCGCGCCCCCTATGCCGAATATGGCGCGTGGCTGGATGGCGAAGACGTACAAAGGCTCCATCGCGTCTCGCAGGAGGCCGAGGCTTTTTTCCGCCGCACGGGCATCACCTTCAATGTCTATGGCGAACCGGGCGCGACCGAGCGGCTGATCCCCTTCGATGTCGTACCGCGCATCATCACCGCGCGCGAATGGGATCGGCTGGTCAAGGGCATTGATCAGCGGGTACGGGCGCTCAATGCCTTTCTGCATGATATCTATCACCGGCAGGAGATCATCCGCGCAGGCCGTATTCCCGCCGACCTGATCGCCGGGAACGAAGCCTACCTGCCCGAAATGGCGGGGTTCTCGCCGCCGGGGGATATCTACACCCATATCGTCGGCGTTGATCTGGTGCGGACGGGGCCGGACGAGTTCTTCGTGCTGGAGGACAATGCGCGCACACCGTCGGGCGTTTCCTACATGCTGGAAAACCGCGAGACGATGCTCCAGCTCTTCCCGGAACTGTTCTCGCGCATCCCTGTGCGCCAGGTACAGAAATACCCGGCCATGCTGCGCCGGGGTCTCGCCGCCAGCGCGCCGGGCATCGCCGCCCCGGACCCGGTGGTCGCGGTTCTGACGCCCGGTATCCACAACTCCGCCTATTACGAGCATTCTTTTCTCGCCGACCAGATGGGAGTCGAACTGGTGGAGGGCCATGATCTGCGGGTGGTGGACGGGCGCGTCGCAATGCGGACGACGCAGGGCTACACCCCCATCGACGTGCTGTATCGCCGGGTGGATGACGCCTTTCTCGATCCGCTGACCTTCAACCCGAAATCGATGCTGGGCGTCCCCGGCATCATGGATATCTACCGCGCAGGGGGCATTACCATCGCCAACGCTCCCGGCACCGGCATTGCCGATGACAAGGCGATCTATTCCTACATGCCGGAGATCGTGGAGTTCTACACGGGCGAACCCGCGCGACTGAAAAACGTGGAGACATACCGGTGCAGTGAGCCGGGTTCCCTCGCCTATGTGCTGGAGAACCTGTCCGACCTGGTGGTCAAGGAAGTCCACGGATCGGGTGGCTACGGGATGCTGGTCGGACCCGCCGCGAGCAAGTCGGAACTGGCGGCCTTCGAGGCCAAGCTGCGCGCGAAGCCGGGCAACTATATCGCCCAGCCGACACTGGCTCTCTCGACGGTGCCGATCCTCGCCGAACAGGGCCTGTCGCCGCGCCATGTGGATCTGCGCCCCTATGTCATCGTCTCGCCGCAGGGGATCGACGTGACGCCGGGGGGGTTGACCCGCGTGGCACTCAGGGAAGGCTCGCTCGTCGTCAATTCGAGTCAGGGCGGCGGCACCAAGGACACATGGGTACTGGAGGACTAGGCGGATGCTGGGAAAGACCGCCGGGGGACTCTACTGGATGTTCCGCTATCTGGAGCGGGCGGAGAATACCGCGCGCCTCGTGGATGCGGGCTTCCGTATCGCGCTGACGCATTCGAGCGTGGCCGCAGACGAGTGGAAATCCATCGTCTCCACCACGGGCGAGAACGCCTCCTTCCGGCAGCGCCACGAACGCTATACCTCGGAAAACGTGGTGGATTTCCTGCTGCGCGATATATCGCACCCCTATAGCGTCATGTCGATGATCGAGGCGGCGCGGATGAATGCGCGGCTGGTGCGGACGGCCCTGACCCGCGAGGTCTGGGAGGCGACGAACGAATGCTGCATGGCCCTTCGCACCACGCTGGGCGAACAGATCGCCGACCGTGATCTGCCCCGCGCGCTCCAGACGATCCGGCAGCAGAGCGCGCTGGTCCGGGGGGCGCTGCACGGGACGATGCTGCGGAACGACATCTTCAACTTCGCGCGGATCGGCACCTATATCGAGCGGGCGGAGAGCACCGCGCGCATTCTCGACGTCAAATATTACGTGCTGTTGCCGTCGATCTCTCATGTCGGATCGTCCCTCGACAATGTGCAATGGGAGACGATCCTGCGCTCGGTCTCCGCCGCGACGGCCTATCGGCAGGTGCATGGCAGTCAGCCGCGCGCCCGGACCATTGCGGATTTCCTGATCTTCAGCAGGCAATTGCCTCGCTCGCTGATCTTCAGCCGGGCGCGCATCGCCGCCAATCTGGCCCATCTCGCCAAGGATTACGGGATGGATACCGCCAGCAACGATTTCTCCCGGACGGTCAATACCCGGTTGGATGCCCTGCATATCGACGACGTGTTCGACCACGGGCTGCACGAATTTCTTCAGGATTTCATACAGGAAAACAATACCTTGGGTGCCAGAATCGAGCAGGATTACCGCTTCAATGGATAGGTCGGCACCCCCATGCATCTGAGGATCGCGCATACGACCCGCTACCACTATGACACGCCGGTCGATTACGGGCTTCAGCGCCTGCGCCTGCACCCGCGCGACTCGCCGTCGCAAAAAATCGTCTCCTGGAACGTCACGGCGACCGGCGCGACCGTGGAGGCGCAATACGACGATCACTTCGCGAACCGGGTGCTGCTGCTGACGATCAATCCGGGCACAGGGGAGCTTGATATCCGGGTCGAGGGAACGGTGGAGACGCAGGATACGAACGGTATTGTCGGGGCGCACCCGAACAACCTGCCTCTCTGGCTGTTCCGGCGTCAGACCGCCCTGACGGAACCCGGCACGGGGGTGGAGACGCTGGCATGGGAAGTCTCCGCGAAGGACGGCGATGCACTCGCGCGGCTGCACGACCTGAGCGCGCGTATCTCGGAAACGGTGAACTACCGCACCGGCACGACCGATGCGAAGACCACTGCCGAGGAGGCGCTGGAGAACGGGGCGGGGGTCTGTCAGGATCAGACCCATGTGTTCCTGAGCGCGGCGCGGCGTCTGGGGTATCCCGCGCGCTATGTCAGCGGCTATCTGATGATGGACGACCGGATCGATCAGGAAGCGGGCCATGCCTGGGCCGAGGCCCATGTGGAGGCGCTGGGCTGGGTCGGTTTCGATATCTCGAACGGCATCTCGCCCGATGCCCGCTATGTGCGGGTCGCCACGGGGCTGGATTATCGCGAGGCCGCGCCGATATCGGGGCTGCGCTTCGGCACGGCTGGCGAATCGCTCGACGTGGCGATACAGGTGCAGCAATAGAGTTTCTGCTTTTTCCGGGAATGCGACGATGACCTACTGCGTCGGCCTCAGTCTGGACCGGGGCATCGTCATGATGTCCGACACGCGCACCAATGCGGGCGTGGACAATATCTCGGTCTTCAGGAAAATGGTGAACTGGGAAGTGCCCGGCGAGCGGGTCATCACGCTCATGACCGCCGGAAATCTCGCCACGACGCAGGCCCTCGTCAGCATTCTCGACGAACGCACGAAGGCCCCCGGCGAACGCAAGCCGACCCTGCTGGACGCGCCGTCGATGTTTCAGGTCGCCACGATGATCGGCAAGACCCTGCGCGAGATCATCGTCAGGACGAACAAACCCGGCAAGGACGACAATTTCCGCGCGACCCTGATCCTCGGCGGGCAGATCGCGGGCGCACCGCCGCGCCTGTTCAAGATCTATCCCGAAGGTAATTTCATCGAGGCCGGGGAAGATACGCCCTTCTTCCAGACCGGCGAGACCAAATACGGACGCCCCATCATCGTGCGCGCCTACGACCCGAAGATGACCTTCGAGGAGGCGATCAAGCTGCTGCTCGTGTCCTTCGATTCCACGATCAAGGCAAACCTGTCGGTCGGCCTGCCACTCGACGTGACCGTCTACGAGAAAGACAGCCTGCGCGTGACACAGGCGTTTCGCATCACGCAGGAAGACGAATATTTCAACGTCATCTCGAAAGGCTGGGGCAATGCGCTGAAAGTGGCGTTCTCATCCCTGCCCGATTTCACCTTCGAGGGGCCAGGCCCCGGAGACAGTTCAAAATGACCGCCACGATCCTTGAACGCATCCGCGCCTACAAGCTGGAAGAAATCGCCGAACGCAAGGCCACGCGCCCTCTGGCCGAGGTCGAGGCGGCAGCGCGGCAGGCCCCGCCCTTGCGCGGTTTCGCCGCCGCGATGGACGCGAAGGTCGCCGCCGGAGACTATGCCCTGATCGCGGAGATCAAGAAGGCCAGCCCCTCCAAGGGTCTGATCCGGGAGGATTTCGACCCGCCCGCGCTGGCCCGTGCCTATGAGGACGGGGGAGCGGCCTGTCTGTCGATCCTGACCGACACCCCCTCGTTTCAGGGAGCCGATGTCTTCCTGCCTGCGGCGCGTGAGGAGACCGCCCTGCCCGCGCTCAGGAAGGATTTCCTCTACGATACCTATCAGGTGGCCGAGGCCAGGGCGATGGGGGCCGACTGTATCCTCGTCATCATGGCCAGCGTGGACGACGCGCTGGCCGCCGAACTGGAGGATGCCGCACAGGGCTGGGACATGGACGTGCTGGTCGAGGTGCATGACGAGGCGGAGATGGAGCGCGCCCTGCGGCTGAAATCACCGCTGATCGGCGTGAATAACCGCAACCTGCATACCTTCGTGACATCGCTGGAAACGACCGAGCGGCTGGCCCCGATGCTGCCCGAAGACCGGGTGCTGGTGGCCGAGAGCGGGCTGTTCACCCCCGCCGACCTGGCCCGTCTCGCAGCGGTCGGAGCGCGGCGCTTCCTGATCGGTGAGAGCCTGATGCGACAGACGGACGTGGCGGCGGCGACACGGGCGATCCTCGCCGATCCGCTGGCCTGACGGCGGGGCTGTAAACAGCGAAAGGACGGCACCATCCCCCCGGAAGTGCCGTCCCGAGTGAAGCCTGTTCACTCTGCCAGTCCCGCCGGCCCCCCGACCGACGGTAAAAACGCGCCCGCGTCTTTTCTTCTTGTTATGCGGTGGTCCCCCCGAACCATCGGGCGCGTCCCGTCTCTGCCGATCAGTTACCGTAGGTACTGACCGACGCCATCCGCCCGACGCCCTGATCGACAGGGCGCGAGGACATGAAGAAGCTCGACTCGTCCTTGCTGCGGCACTCATCCGGGTTGTTCGAGCACAGGTCGATCACGGCCTCGATCCAGTCGCGATAGGCGGCGATGGGCGTGTAGTACATATCGTACCCCGCCTTCATGCACGGCTCGCCGTTATAGTCATTCGTGCCCGGCTCGATACCCGACAGGACGCCTGCGACGCTCTGATAACCGTTCGTGGCAGACAGAAGCGGACCGCCGCTCTCGCCCTGACACACGCCCTCCATGCGACCGAAGGGGCTGGTCACGGTGATAAAGCCGGGCCATTCCACATCGGTGACGGACAGCGGCACTTTCTGGAGCGTCTTCTGCCCGGCTTTCGGCCCTGTCACCGGCCACCCCGCCGCGAGCGCGATACCCCCCGGTTTCACGGTCGGACGGCGAAAATCGTCGATGACCGCCGGAACGATTTCCCTGGGCAGCGGCTCGTTCAGCTTCACGATGGCGATGTCGTTCGAGAGATAGGTGTCCGCCCCCGCATGGCATATGGCCTGATGTGCCGTACGGCGGATAACCCTGTCACTGTCAACGTTATGGTCCCCCGTGATCAGTTCGATGCGATCCCATTGCAGGCCGTCCTTGGCACTGACGCAATGGGCGGCGGTGACGACGTGGCGGCTGTCGATAACAGTACCGCCGCAATGCTCGATCTCGGCATAACCGTCATGCTGGTAGATCATTTTCAGCTTGATCATGGCCGGAAACTGACTGTCGGCCCCCGCCGCCAGGATCGCCGGATTGCCGATCTCGTAGACGGCTCCGGTCGGCTTGCCGACACGGCTTGCCCTGGCCGGATCAGTTCCGCAGGAGACGGCATTGATATCGCCGAGACCGCCCGCGTGGGCCTGACCGGAAGCAAGAGCCACGAGAATGGCCGTCATGCCGGATGCGAACACGGTGCGTGTCATGGTGTGATCCCCCAAAAGGATTGTCTGTTTCAAGGCCCCCCGGCCTTCAACACACAATGCCCGTCAGGGGTAAATATAACCCTGTATGATGTGGTGAATGGCTGTAAACAAACATCGTATAAAGCAACTAATTTTATCGAATGATGATTAAGATCGTTATCTTGTGCCTGTGTTCATTGTATTGAATATCGCGTACATATTTTGTAATTTGCGCCACCCCAAAGAAAAAGCCCCGATGATTGTATCACCGGGGCAATTATCAAAGATCGCAAGCAAGAAAACGGATCGGTGCGGTGAACGGCGATCTGAGCGCCGCCCACCGCTATCCGTCAATGCGCCATAACCGCCAGCAGCAGCAGCGCCACGATGTTCGTGATCTTGATCATCGGGTTCACGGCAGGACCGGCAGTATCCTTGTAGGGATCGCCGACCGTGTCGCCGGTGACGGAGGCTTTATGGGCCTCGCCGCCCTTTTCATGCTTCACGCCGTCCTTGTCGGTGAAACCGTCCTCGAAGGATTTCTTCGCGTTATCCCATGCGCCGCCACCGGCGGTCATGGAGACGGCGACGAAGAAGCCGGTGACGATCACGCCCATCAGCATCGCACCGAGCGCCGCAAAGCCGTTGGCGTAGGTCGATACCGCACTGACCGCGAAGAACACGAAGATCGGCGACAGAACCGGCAGGAGCGACGGCACGATCATCTCCTTGATCGCCGCCTTGGTCAGCATATCCACGGCCCGTGCGTAGTCGGGCTTGGAGGTGCCGGCCATGATGCCCGGATCGGCCTTGAACTGGCGACGGACTTCCTCGACCACCGAACCGGCGGCGCGGCCCACGGCGGTCATCGACATGCCGCCGAAGACGTAAGGCAGCAGACCGCCGAACAGCAGACCGGCCACGACATACGGGTTCGACAGGTTGAACAGCACATCGGCGTCGATGCCGAAGAAGACCGAGCCTTCTTCCGCCTTCGACGAGAAGAACTTGAGGTCTTCGGTATAGGCGGCGAACAGCACCAGCGCCCCCAGACCGGCGGAACCGATGGCATAGCCCTTGGTGACGGCCTTGGTCGTGTTGCCCACCGCGTCGAGCGCGTCGGTGGTCGAGCGCACGTCTTCGGGCAGACCGGCCATTTCGGCGATCCCGCCCGCGTTGTCGGTCACAGGACCGAAAGCGTCGAGCGCGACGACGAAGCCCGCCAGAGCCAGCATGGCCGTCACGGCGATGGCGATGCCGAACAGACCGGCGAGGGAGTAGGTCGCGATGATGCCGACAATGATCGTCAGGGCGGGCAGCGCGGTTGCCTCAAGCGAGACGGCGAGGCCCTGAATGACGTTCGTGCCGTGGCCCGATACCGAGGCCTGGGCAATCGAGCGCACAGGGCGGTAATCGACGCCCGTGTAGTATTCGGTCACCCAGATGATGATACCGGTGATGATGATGCCGATCACGCCGCAGAAGTAGAGGTTCCAGCCCGTGAAGGTAACGCCGGTACTCGTCGTCATTTCGGTGCCCAGACCGACCATCATGGCCGTGACCGGCAGCATGACGATAAGCGACAGCACGGCACAGGCGATAAAGCCGCGATAGAGCGCGCCCATGATCGAATTGTTATCGGGCAGCTTCACGAAGAACGTGCCCGCGATGGAGGTCAGGACACAGGCCGCGCCGATGACCATCGGGTACAGCATGACATTATAGAGCATGTCCGTGCCCGCGAAGTAGATCGAGCCGAGAACCATGGTCGCCACCAGCGTCACCGCATAGGTCTCGAACAGGTCGGCGGCCATGCCCGCGCAGTCACCCACGTTGTCACCGACGTTATCGGCGATAGTGGCAGGGTTACGGGGGTCATCTTCCGGGATACCGGCCTCGACCTTACCAACAAGGTCGCCGCCCACATCCGCACCCTTGGTGAAGATGCCGCCGCCCAGACGGGCGAAGATCGAGATGAGCGAGGCGCCGAAGCCGAGCGCGACCAGCGCGTCGATCACGATGCGATCTGCCGGATCATAGCCCGCGATCCCGGTCAGAATGCCGTAATAGACGGCCACACCGAGCAGGGCGAGACCGGCAACGAGCATCCCCGTGACCGCGCCCGACTTGAACGCGATGTCGAGACCGGCAGCGAGGCTGACGCTCGATGCCTGCGCCGTGCGAACGTTCGCGCGCACCGAGATCAGCATCCCGATGAAGCCTGCGGCCCCGGACAGGACCGCGCCGATCAGGAAGCCGATGGCGGCGGGGAACGACAGGAAGATCGCGACGAGGGCGAAGATGACCGCCCCCGCAACAGCGATGGTCGTGTACTGGCGCGTCAGGTAGGCCTGCGCCCCCTCCTGAATCGCGGCGGCGATTTCCTGCATACGGTCATTGCCCGCATCGGCGGCAAGAACCTCTCTGGTGGCCCACCAGCCATAGACGACGGATAACAATCCGCACAAGATAACGAGAATCAGCATCCTCATCCCTCCTCAAAAAGTGTGGCCCCGGTTTTTAAACCCGTTGGCCGCCGAGAGGCGCTTCCTGGATCGACGAGGCGTGATGTCAAGCGGCGGCTTTACAGAACATTTACGGTGCCGGGTCAAGGCGCGATACGCGACTTTGGAACTTTGAACACCGATGCGCGATATCCGGGCAGGATCATGCTACTCCGGGGAGTATTCCCGATATCGGGAATACCGGCCTGCTTGCCGCGCAGTTCAGCAAAGGGGCGGATAACAGCCACAGAGGGACCGGCGGGGACACCTCTGTCTTTCAGGCTTGCATCCGATCATGTGGTGCACCGGGCATGAGAG
Source organism: uncultured Neomegalonema sp. (assembly GCA_937922185.1). GTDB lineage: Bacteria > Pseudomonadota > Alphaproteobacteria > Rhodobacterales > Rhodobacteraceae > JAHDDY01. Next base: position 3,400 of record CAKZUT010000180.1, on the reverse strand, counting down.
GGTCACGAAAGATTCTAGACCGGCGATTATCCCGTGCTAGGTGCAGTGCAACACCGCCAGCAGGAGGCAACCCCATGCGTATCGAAGCGATCAGCGTCGGCGACAATCCACCCGACGACGTGAACGTCATCGTCGAAGTGCCCGTCGGCGGCGAGCCGGTGAAATACGAGATGGACAAGGAAGCCGGCACCATGGTGGTGGACCGCTTTCTCTATACCCCCATGCGCTATCCGGGGAATTACGGCTTCGTGCCGCATACCCTGTCGGATGACGGCGACCCCATCGACGTGCTGGTGCCCAATCAGCGGCCCATCGTTCCGGGGGCGGTCATGAATTGTCGCCCCATCGGCGTGCTGATGATGGAGGATGAATCCGGGGGCGACGAGAAGATCATCGCCGTGCCCTCCGCCCGCCTTACCCGCCGCTATGAGGACGTGAAGGACGTCATGGACCTGCCCGAGATCACCCGCTACCAGATCCAGCACTTCTTTGAGCGGTACAAGGATCTGGAGCCGAACAAATGGGTGAAGATCGTCGGATGGCAGGGGGCCGATGTGGCGCGCAGACTGATTACCGAGGCTATCGAGCGCGACAGATCGGCCTGATTCCATGGCGGACACAAAGGAAAAAGACGACGAGGAACACCGCCGGTTCGTGCTGACATGGGTACAGCCGGGTCTGGCGGGACTGATGGACGGGTCCGTCTCGACACTGGCCCCGATCTTCGCCGTCGCCTTCGCCACGCAGGATACCTGGACGACCTTTCTCGTCGGGCTGGCCGCCAGTCTCGGGGCGGGCATCTCGATGGGCTTTACCGAGGCCGCGAGCGATGACGGCATCATCTCGGGCCGGGGCAGCCCGATCAAACGCGGGATCGCCTCGGGCGTGATGACCACCATCGGCGGGCTGGGCCATGCCCTGCCCTATCTGATCCCGCATTTCTGGACCGCGACGATCATCGCCTTCGCCGTCGTCTTCGTCGAACTCTGGGCGATCGCGTGGATACAGAACCGCTACATGAAAACCCCGTTCCTGCGCGCGGCACTGCAAGTCGTGGTCGGCGGCGCGCTGGTCCTGCTGGTGGGCGTGGTGATCGGATCGGGCTGACGCCCCTTCCGGCCCGGTCGGACCGGATTATTCCCGACGTCATTCATGACGACACGCTTTCGGCCCGGCGATGCCGGGTCAGGATGGATTAATCCAAAAGCATTCAAATAAAGCTTGCAAATCCCGGATTTAAAATCAACCCTTGGTTTTGTTAATGCCCCCCATGTCGGAGCGTTGATAGTGTATGTGTGAGAAATTACAAACTATTAGTAATATCAAACACAATCTAAAGTTGATATTCAGTACAGATAGAATGAGGCATCCCCATGACCATCCAACCGTCATGCACCCGAACTGCGCGCCTACTGACGACGGCCAGCTTGTTTGCGATAACCGTCGTTACCATCAGCTTTGCTGATGTGAGGCGCGCCCATGCCGACGCGACACCGGAATGTAACGTGGGCACCGGCAGCTCCAGCACCGAATGCGGAGTGGGGACCACAGCGAACGGATTCGAAGCAACAGCGATCGGCAACAGCGCCAACGCGGCAGGCACAGCATCGACAGCCATAGGCACCCAGGCGATGGCCACCGGCACCAATACCGTCGCAGTGGGCGAGGAGGCATTTGCCAACAGCCAGGGAGCCACGGCAGTGGGCGAATTTGCCCGTGCGGACACCATCGACGGCACGGCCATAGGCCAGAGCGCGGATGTAGGCGGTACCGGTGCCGTCGCGGTCGGGGCCGACGCGAATGCGAATACCGATGGCAGCGTGTCCATCGGTGGCCAGTCTGCCGCAACCGGCGTGCAGTCGGTTGCCATAGGCGGCGACGGCTCGGACGGCAATAGTCTGGGGGCGCAGGCGACCGGTGCTTCGGCCACGGCAATCGGCGTCGATTCCACAGCCAGTGGCCTGGGATCCTCCACCTTCGGCTTCGCCTCTCAGGCGACGGAATCCAGCGCATCATCCCTCGGCAACTTCGCGGCGGCCACGGCGGCCAGCACCCTTGCGGTCGGCGCATCGACGCGGGCGGATGGCCTCGGCTCAACCGCCGTCGGAGCCTTTTCCGACGCGACAATGGCCGGAGCCATCGCGATCGGGGGCGATACAGCCGATATCGGCTTCGAAGGCGCACAGGCCACGGCGATCGGAGCGATTGCACTCGGAGCGGATTCGATCTCGAACGGGCTTAACTCAGTAGCCTTCGGTACGAATGCCCGCGCGTCATCGACACAAGCCATCGCTATCGGCGGAGACAGCGGCGACGGCGATACGCTGGGCGCGCAGGCGACGGGCGATCGGTCCATCGCGCTCGGGTCGGATGCTCTTGCCGCCATGCAGAACGCGACAGCCATCGGCGGGTCAGCCAATGCATCGGGCATCAACAGCACCGCGCTCGGTATTGCCGGATTTGCGAGCGGCACGAGCAGTACGGCCCTCGGAGCGCTCTCGCGGGCGACAGCCAGCTCCACAACCGCCATAGGGGCGAACGCCAGAGCCTCCTTTACCGGGGCCACCGCCATTGCCCCGAATTCCGTCGCGCGGGCAATCAACTCTCTGGCTATCGGCTCCGGGGCCAATGCGGGAGGGGTATCCGGTACGGGTATCAGCAGCACAAGCATCGGGGCCTTCAGCACGGCGACGCAGTTGCAGGCCGTCGCGGTCGGGGCCAGCGCCGATGCCACGGGCGTCAACAGTGCCTCCATCGGCTCAGCATCGGAGGCCATGGGCCAGAGTGCCACGGCCATCGGCACCAATGCCGCCGCCAACAGCACCAACTCGACATCCATCGGGGCCAATTCGCAGGCCACGCATAATAACGCCACCGCAATCGGCTTCAATGCACAGACCAGCTCAGCGAACCAGATTGCCCTGGGGACCAACAGCAACACTCTCCGGGTACAGGGTCTTGCCACGACCGCCAGCACCAACGCGCAGAACGCGACCATGGATGACGTGTTCTTCGTGACCACCGATCTGGCGGGCAACCTCGCGACGCAGCCCATCGGGTCGATGACCTTCTCGGCCCCGGTCTCCGCGCGTCTGCCTGCCTTCCTGGAGACCGCCGTGGTCTCGGGCACGGATGCCGCTGCACTGGGCACGAACTCGCTGGCCAGCGGAGCCAACTCGGTGGCGCTGGGGGCCAACAGCACAGCAACACAGACCAACGCCATCGCCATCGGTCAGGGCGTCACCACGGCCCGCGCCAATCAGGTCGCAATCGGCAACGCATCGAATACCTACACCCTCGCCGGTGTCGGCTCCGACGCCAGCCGAGCCGCACAGTCCGGTCCCACTCAGGTACTCACCACAGATGCAAGCGGCAATATCGCCGGCGACGGAGGCGCGCT
>CAKZUT010000179.1 GCA_937922185.1 uncultured Neomegalonema sp. | reverse complement strand
CGGGCTGTCATTCAGTTCATGAATCTGCAGGGCATCCATATCCGCGCGCAGCATGATCGAGCGTGCCTCGTCACCCGGCCCTCTCCGCCCGTGCAATGTGCCCACGACACCCGTGCCGCCGATCCCCGTCCTCACAGCGTCAAACCCCATCTCGCGCAGACGCTCGGCAATGACCTGTGCCGTGCGGTGTTCCTCGTAACCGAGTTCGGGGTGACGATGGAAATCCCGCCGCCATTCGCGAAGCTGGTCGGCGGCATCGGCGATGGAATTGACGACGGGCATGGTATTCTCCGCTCAGGGGGACGGGGAATGATAATCACCCTGCACCGCCCCTTGACCAGAGGATTTTCGCCTTCTGCTTCCTGTGATAGAGACGGTGCGTAGAGCAGGAGAACGCAAACGATGCCGCAAGCAGGAGTTTCCATCGCCCTAACTCCCTTCGCCCGCCGCAACTGGACACCGGAGGCCAGCGGAACGCGGATCGAGGGAATGTCGCCGGAGGCACTGGTTGCGGCCTGCAATGGGGCGCTGGAGGGCGGGGCCTCTCTCGTGGCGGGCTATGCGCCGTTCTGCAAACATCTCTTCATCGGGAACGACACCCCCACGCGATGCGGCTTCGCGCCCGTTACGGATGACAACCGGGCATTGCTATGTTCGGGATACGAGGCGCGGCGCGAGGGGGAACTGGCGGTCCTCACGCGCTGGTTCGAGGGTGTGGAGGCTCCGCGCGCGCAATGGCTTGACGTGATCCTCTACAGCCATGAGCAATTGCTGCGCGAGGCGGCGGATTTCCCCGATGATGTGCCCGATTGCGACTGGGGGATCGTCAGCATTCTCGGCACCCTGGTCCCGGAAGAACCGCCCATGCCCCCTATTACCCAGCTTCGCAATGCGCTCGGTCCTGCCGAAGGAGGGTCAGGCGTGGCCATTGACCCGGTTGCCTATGGCAAGGCGGTGGATTTCTGGGAGTGTCATGCGGCGGTGCGAACCCCCGGCATGTGATCGCCCGCATCAGAACACCAACGGTCCGGCCTCACGCAGCACCTGCTCGGCAGCCGCCGAAAGCGGATCACCATCCCTCTCATGCTTCGGCCCGTCATGCATGACAAACGGCGCATGAAGCACCAACGGTCCCGCAGCCCCCTTGCGAGCGCGCAGGATGATGCGGTCGGCGGCCCTGCCGGCACGCGGGGCCAGCGGCAGGATCGCGATGGCCCCCGCCCTGCCCTCCAATGCACCGAGCAGCGCGGGAAGACGATCCGTCCGGTGAACCAGCGTGAGCCAGCCGCCGGGCACCAGACGGCGCAGGGCCGCATCAATCCAGACCACGAGGGGCGCATCGGTGCGAAAAGCACGGTCCTTGCCGGGATCAACGGGGGCGGTACTGGCCCTGCCGTCATGATAGGGGGGGTTCGCGATGACGTGATCGAACCCGACCGCGCGCAGCGCCGAGGGAAGCGCGGCTACATCCCCCTCATGCACCGTCATCGCCATGCCCAGCGATTCCGCATTGCGTCGAGCAAGGTCAGCATAGGCGGACTGCACCTCCAGCCCGTGCAGAGTCAGCGCACCGACCCGCGAGGCGAGACAGAATGTCGCGACCCCGGCCCCGCACCCCAGATCGAGAACGCTCTGGCCCGGCTCCGCCGGACACGCCGCCGCCAGCAGCACCGTATCAGCGCCGGAGCGATACCCCCCGCGCGGTTGCCACACCATGACACGCTCACCCAGAAACCCATGGCGATCAAGCTCTTCGGGGGAAAAGAGTGCCGCGCGGCTCACGTTTCCTCGAAAGTCTCGATATCGAGTTGGCGCATCAGTTCACGGGCCTTGATCGCATCATCCTCATGAACCATCACGCGGCGCGGGAAGATGCCGATACTACCCTCCAGTACGCTCATATGGACGTCGAAAACGAAGGCCTCTATACCTTCGCCCTTGAGATACGCCGTGGCGGCGCTGACGACCGTGGGGTCGGTCGTTTTCAGCAAGACATGCATGGGTCGCCTCCGGCACTGTATTCGGTTCACAGTTTCGACCGCCCCGCCGGGCTTGTCAAAGGCTGTATCACAGGGGATGGCGATGACGGATGTGATGGCTGCGTTCAGGCCGGCGGACAAGCCCCTCGACCGGATCATGGAACTGGTGCGCGGCGATATGGGCGCGGTCGATACGATCCTGAGCGACCAGCTCAATTCCTCAACCGATCTGATCCCGAAAGTGGCCGCCCATCTGATCGCCGCCGGGGGCAAGCGCGTACGTCCCGTGCTGACGCTGGCGAGCGCACGGCTCTGCGGTTACGAGGGCGACAATGCCGTGCGGCTGGCGGCGGCGGTGGAGTTCATTCATACGGCCACATTGCTGCATGACGACGTGGTGGATGGCAGCGCGACCCGGCGCGGCAAGCCCGCAGCGAACCGGCTTTGGGGGAACAAGCCGACGATTCTGGTCGGTGATTTCCTGTTCAGCCGCGCCTTCCAGCTCATGGTCGAGACAGGATCGGTGGAGGTTCTCCGCATCCTCTCGACGGCCTCAGCGGTGATCGCGGAGGGCGAGGTGATGCAGCTTGCCACAGCCAATAATCTTGCGACGACCGAGGCCGATCATCTGGCCGTCATCCGCGCGAAGACCGCAGCCCTGTTCGCGGCGGCAACGGAGGTATCAGGCGCATTGTCCGGCGCTGGCCCCGAACGGACGGAGGCCCTGCGCGTCTACGGCGACTGTCTGGGCATTGCGTTCCAGCTTGCCGATGATGCGCTGGATTATGCCGGGGATGCCGGGGCGACGGGCAAGGAACTCGGCGACGATTTCCGCGAGGGCAAGGTCACGGCCCCGGTGCTGAACGCCTATGCTGCCGCCCGCGACGACGAGGAACGCGCTTTCTGGAAGCGTGTCATCGAAGCCAGCGACCAGCAAAACGGCGATCTCGACCGCGCCATGACCCTCATGCACCGCGACCGCGCCGTCGAGCGGACCCTTGAGGATGCGCGGCGATACGGGGCGCAGGCGAAGGCGGCACTGGAGATATTTCCCGCCTCACCGCTGCGCGATGACCTGCAAGGGCTGGTGGATTACGTGGTGGATCGGGATCGGTGAACACTCACGCATGACACCGCCGCGATGGGATGGCAGCGCCGGCCTTTACCGCCCCCGCCCATATCGGATAGACCCCGACGCAGCACAAACCAGCGGAACCGGAACGCATGGGCGGCCCTCTCCATACCTATCGCGCGCGCGTGGCGGACGGCAGCATCACCTCCGATCCGGGGCAGGCCATGGCGCTGGAAAAGCTGCAACTGCTCTGGGACCGCCTCGCCAAGCCCCGCAGTCCCGCCACCGGGTCGCGCGGCCTCTTCGGTTTCGGCAAGAAAGCCGCGCCGGAGCCGGAACCCGATGGTCTCTATCTCTATGGCGGGGTCGGCATCGGAAAATCCATGATGATGGATCTTTTCCATGCCGAGGCCCCGGTGGAAAAGAAACGTCGGGTCCATTTCCACGACTTCATGCAGGAAATCCACGCGGCCCTGCGCGAGGAGCGCATGAAGGGCACTGCCGATCCCCTCGTGCCCATCGCCAGACGCATTGCGGCGGAAGCCCGTCTTTTGTGCTTCGACGAGATGCAGGTAACGGATATCGCCGATGCCATGATCCTCTCGCATCTGTTCGAGGGGTTGTTCGCGGCGGGGGTGGTGGTGGTCGCCACCTCCAACCGTCATCCGACCGACCTCTACAAGAACGGCCTCAACCGTCATCTCTTCGAGCCGTTCATCGACCTGATCCAGCAGAAACTGGATGTCCTCCATGTCAGCGGGCCGCCTGATTACCGCAAGATCGATGCGGAAAGGGGCGGCGTCTACTTCGCCCCCGACAATGCCACAAGCCGACAGGCTTTCGATGATCTCTGGCGCAGCTTCTGCGGCACGGCGACCCCCTTTCCCGCCATGCTCAACCTTCAGGGTCGCTTCGTGGAACTGCCCCTTGCCACCAAGACAGAGGTGCGCGCCGGTTTCGCCGATCTCTGTGCCAAGCCCCTCGGCCCCGGCGATTATCTCCTGCTGGCCAAGACCTATCCCACCGTCTTCCTTGAAGATGTGCCGGTGCTCAGCCCCGCCCGGCGCGATCAGGCCAAGCGTTTCGTGACGCTGATCGACGCCCTATACGAGGCCCGCGCTCGCCTCGTCATCCTCGCCGCCGCCGAACCCGAAGCCCTCTATGAGAAGGGCGACGGTGCCTTCGAATTCGAGCGCACCGCCAGCCGCCTCATGGAAATGCGAACCGAGAAATATCTGCAAAAACTCGCTGCATAGGACCATGACATGACCGACGCCTTCAAACGCCTCTCACCGCAACAGACCCTTGACGCCGTGAACGACGGCACGGCCATTCTGCTCGACATCCGCAACATCCACGAATTCGACGCCGAGCGCATCCCCGGTGCCCTGCTCGCGCCCATGGCCGAGTTGCAGCCTCACGCCCTGCCCGCACAGGACACCAAGACCATCATCCTGCAATGCCGCTCCGGCGGGCGCACGGCGGCCCTTGCCGAACAGATGCTGAATGCGGGCATCGTGGACAGTATCGCCCATCTGGAGGGGGGCATCCTCGCATGGAAGGCCGCCGGCCTGCCCACCATCTGCCCAGACCCCTCGCGGGCCGTCACATGAGGTGACATTTTAAGGTTGCGCCCCAAACCATGACACTGTTCCCTGTGCGAAAATCATGCACGAGGGGAGACACATCATGGCCATCGATCTCGCAAAAGAAGCCAAATCACGGGGGATCGAGTATTTCCTGATCTCCTTTACCGATCTGTTCGGCGTCATGCGCGCCAAGCTTGTCCCGGCCTCCGCCATTGCAGGGATGCAGAAGGACGGTGCGGGCTTCGCGGGCTTCGCCTCATGGCTCGACATGACCCCCGCCCATGCCGATATGTTCGCCGTGCCAGACCCCGACAGCCTGATCCAGCTTCCTTGGAAGCCCACTGTCGGCTGGCTCGCCTCCGATCTCTATATGAATGGCGAGGAGGTAGCGCAGGCACCCCGCAATACCCTCAAGCGCGTAGTCGCGCGGGCCGAGGCGCAGGGCCACCGGCTGAAACACGGCGTCGAATGCGAGTATTTCGTTATCTCCGAGGACGGTCGCGCACTGGCAGACGGACGCGATACCCAGGGCAAGCCCTGCTACGATGTTCAGGCCCTCATGCGCCGTTATGATGTCATCACCGAGATCTGCGATGCCATGCAGGCCCTCGGCTGGGGGCCGTACCAGAACGACCACGAGGACGCGAACGGTCAGTTCGAGATGAACTGGGATTTCGCCGACGCCCTCGTCACCGCCGACCGTCATGCCTTCTTCAAGTACATGACCAAATCCATCGCCGAGAAGCACGGCCTGCGCGCGACCTTCATGCCAAAGCCCTTCGCGGACCTGACCGGCAACGGCTGTCACGCCCATGTCAGCGTGTGGAACAAGACCGGGAAAAAGAACGTCTTCGATGATCCGAAGGGCGAATTGGGCGTCTCTGCGCTGGGCTATAATTTCCTGGGCGGCATCATGGCCCATGGCGAGGCGCTCTGTGCGATGATGAACCCGACCGTGAACAGCTATAAGCGCCTGTCGGCCCCGCGCACGACCTCCGGGGCCACATGGTCGCCGAGTTCGATCACCTATACAGGCAACAACCGCACACACATGATCCGCATTCCCGATCCGGGCCGGTTCGAGCTGCGCCTCGCCGACGGGGCCGCGAACCCCTATCTGCTGCCCGCCTGCATCATGGCGGCGGGACTGGACGGCATCGAGCGCAAGCTGGACCCCGGCAAGCGCCTCGATATCGATATGTATGCCGAGGGGCACAAAGTCCGGGGCGCGAAGAAATTGCCGCTGAACCTTCTCGACGCCCTGCGCGCACTGGAAAAAGACAAATCCCTGCGCGCCGCCATCGGCGAGGAAACCTGTGCAGCGTTCCTCAAGCTCAAACATGAGGAATGGACCGACTACACCCGTCACCTCACCGACTGGGAACGCGATAACACGCTGGATTGCTGACGGTACACGTCACGCAAGCATAAAGCAGCCTTTTCGCGCTGGAGGCTGAACAGCGCCCCTCTCCCGATGGGAGAGGGGTTCCAGAAGGATCGATTCATAAGTTCATTACTGTGACTGCGATTACCGCGCCGCAAAGCTGTCAGGCCGCAACTCACTCGCCCGCACTCCGTGCAGCATCACACCACCCGAACGCCCTGTGGGGATGAACGTCCCGCGTCCCATGGCGCGCGCGCGCGCCATTACCTGTTGCGGTGTCCCCAGCGATGGCGGAAAGGACAACCGGTCCACACCGGGCCGGAAATCGGCGATGGACATCCGCCCCGGCGGGACCGCGCTGCCATCCATCCGCATCCCCACGACGAAGACATCCCGCCCCGGCCCTCCGGCTGCATAGACAATCCCGCCCTCGGCGAAGATGCGGTCATCCCCCGCGCCCCCCGCCGCAAAATCGATCCCGCCTCCCGTGGCGATCACGTCCGCCCCGCCGAAGCCCGCCACGATATCATTACCTGCACCGCTTGCGATGATGTCCGCATTCTCACCGCCCGCCAGCAGGTCATTGCCGCCCGTCCCCCGCGCGCGACCGGAAACCGCGCGGTGATTACTGATCGGCAGGGTGCTGCCATCGGCGAATACCGGCACCATCGACCATTTCGGATTATCCGCGAACTGCGAATGCATCGCCAGCGAGTCCCGAACCAGAAACGCATAAGCTTCGGCGATGAACGGGTCCAGAAATGCCCCTACCATCGCGGCATAGCCCGCCCGTGCCTGCGCCACATAGTTCCAGGATGCCTCCGGGTTGCCCATCATGGCGGTCGGGTTTGCCTCGAACTTCCCGGCGTTGATGTTCACCCGCGCGATATCCCGCCATGTGCGGAAGGGTACCTTCGTCTTCTCGTCACTGTGGATCACCCGATAGGCCGTGGACCACCGCCCGTTGAAATCGGCCCGCAGGAAGCGGTTGATCTGATATCGTCGCGTAAAGCCATAGACGGCCCGCGCCTCACCGAAACCCATCTCCATCGCCTGCGACAGCGACTGGGCAAAGTAATCCTGCTGCCAGTTAGAGATCACACCCTTCGGATGCGGCCCCTGTATCCAGCCCGCCGTCTCGTAGGAGGCCGGTCCTCCGCGCTTGTCGTTGCGCGCGTATTCCGCCGGATACCACAGCAGACGCTGGCGCAGCTTGTCCACCAGATAGCGTTTCTCGGGATGGTCGTCCGGTGTCACCCATGCGGCATAGGCATGGGTACGGTTGACCCAGGCCTGCCCGCGCACCTGCTCGTTGGACAGGTTCCCCGCCGCATCATCCCGATAGCGCGGATTATAGCTCAGAAGGCCATAGGCAAGCTGCGCGTGCAACTCGTCCAGCCGATAGCGGTCGCCCGTAATCAGATACGGCACATAGGACAAATCAGGCTGATGCGCGTTGTCCAGTTTCCAGCCATCCACATTGGTCCTGATGGGTCCATGGCCGTTCTTGCCCTCATTCGCGCGATAATCGGGCCAGAATTTCGGATGGGCATCCAGGGTCGGCACGCGGCCCGTCTCAGGATCGCGGAAATGCCAGGGCACTGAGCCTGCGGCATCGGCATTGGCCATCATCGCCGCCCTTGCCTGCGGTGACTGCGCCCGTATCCATGCATAGGTCCAGTCGGGGACCATTCCGATATCGCCCCGCCCCCCGGTAGTGGGCATCCCGCGCGTGATCCCGGCAGGGTCCATCGGCAGGGTGCCGCCCTTGGTGACCCCCTGGATCTGCTTGTCGAAAAAGGCGCGACCGACCGAGACCTCCGGGTCATAGGGCGGCAAGGCCCCGGCGGCGATCAGATACGGCCCGTCATGCACCACATGCGCGCTTGAGGGCTGACTGCCACCCCAGATGATCTCGCGCCAGTTGGCATAGCGGCGATGCTTGATCCGCCGCTCGATCATCGTGGTGCCGGACAGGCGGATCGCGTAGGCATATTCGATATCGCGATCCCGTGTCGCGAACATATCATCATTATGCACCGATACCGCCGTGCGGACGACCCCGTCGGCCAGCGCCCGTATATCGAACACCGCCAGCAACGACGGAGAGACACGCCGCGTCACCCGCACTTCGCTGGCCAGCGGCCCTGACAGCCATGCATCGACCTGCCCCCGCGCCACCGCCTCGCGCAGCAGCGCCCCGGCGTCCACCGATATCCGCCTGCCCTCCAGCGTCATATCGAGCGTCAGGTCATAGCCCCGCTCGACCAGCCCTCCGATAGCCAGTGCCCGACGCGGCGGCACAGCACCCACGCGCAGCGCGATCTGGGCATCTCCGGCGGCGGGGTTACGCAGCGACAGAATCGCATGACGCACCGATCCGTCCTCGTGGCGCGCCTTGATATCCGTTTGCAGGGCCAGCGCCCGCCCCTCATGAGTCGCGGTCAGGCCCATGCCTTTCGGCCAGTCTCCCTTGCGGAAGGCCTGCCCGAAGGTCGTGATCCGCCCTTCCTGCCCCCCTTGCACACGCACCCCGACGACCGACCCCTGAGCACGCACCACGCGCGGGGCCTCCACATCGACGGCCAGCCGCGAAAGATCGGCCAGGGCGGGTGTTGCCATGGCGAATGTGGCGATCAGGGCCGCGAACAAGCTGTGCATCGGGTAACTTCCTTCTATTCCACTGCACCTGGATGCAGGATCAGGGCCGTATTGACCGCTCCGGTGCCATAGGCCCGCAACGGGGTCTCCAGAAACAGCCGCGCGCCCAGCACCCCGGCCCCCTCGCGTGTCAGATGCCCACCGTCATAGGACAGCAGTTCTCCCCCGGACCCGAAGACCGGACACGTCCCGTCATCACCGCAGAACAGTTCATGCAGATCGATGAATTGGTCCTGTGGCAGCAGGGCGCGCAGCGTCGCATTGACCGCCCGCTCCTTCGCCGACGGCATGACCCGCTCCGCCTGCAAATCCGACGGATCGAGATGCAGCACATCGCGCGGTGATCGGGAGAAAAGACCGTATTTCGACCCGACCACATACAGCCCCGCATGATCCTCCAGCCCCAGCGCAGCCAGCGACTGCCTCACGCGACCCGCCGACCACGGCTTCCACGCCAGCGCCACCAGCACGACATCCGCCTCCCGCAGACGCGCGCGCTCCTCCATGTTCAATGCCGCCTGCCGACAGGCCGCACGCCACGAATCCGGGATCGCTCCGAAATCATCGACGGCAAGCTGGCATTGCACCGGACGATAAAGAGCCGAGACCGCATACCCATCGAACGCGCCGGTCTCGACGATCATGTTGTAGAGATCCTGCGAGAATGAATCCCCCAGCAGCACGACATTCGGGCGATCCGTTACCAGCGGCACATCCAGTGCATTACGCTCATAGCCCGCCCGCACGTATTCCCCGCGCTCCATCGGCGTCACCGACACCCAGTCACGCTGAAACGCAGGATATCGCTCGGGCATCCCGCCCCGCGCATCCAACGCGATCCCGGCCGCCAGAAACGCCACACTCGCCGTCGCCACCCCGCCGAACAGTACACCGGTTCCGATCCGCTCCCGGTCCCGGAAAGGCCGCTCCACGAAGCGCCACGTCCCCCAGGCCAGCAGTAACGACATCACCGCCAGCGCACCCATGACGGCGGGGTCCACATCCTCGCCCAGCCGCAACCGCGCAAAAGCAAAGACCGGTTGATGCCACAGATACGCCGAATAGCTGACAAGGCCGATCCCGACCAGCGGACGCCACTCCAGTATTCGCCCCACCCCACCGGGGGCCGTTCCGCATAATAGCACCAGCACAGTGCCGACCACCGGCATCAACGTCCAGTGCGAGGGGAACGCCACCGTATCATCCAGCAACAGGATCGACCCGACGATCATCGCCAGCCCAACGATTCCGCCCATCGCCGCAACCGGCCCCACGGGCGGCTCCCGTCGCAGCAGGAACACGGCCAGCAACGATCCGGCCAGCAATTCCCACGCCCGGCTCGGCAGCAGATAGAAATTCGCGCCCGCACATGACCCACAGGGAAACACGAACACCACGGCCAGCATCAGCGCGAAACTCGCCGCCGCACATCCGGCCAGCACCGCCCACAGCATCCGCATCCCGCCCCGCAGAGCGAGCAACACCACACAGGGCAGGATGAAATAATACTGCTCCTCGACCGCGAGGCTCCAGGTGTGCAGCAACGGCTTCAACTCTGAACTGGTCGCGAAATAATCGCTTTCGGTCCAGAAGAACACGTTCGACACGAACAACATCGTCGCCGCGATGCTTCGCCCGAATTCAGCCAGCTCGAACGGCATCATCCACGCCCATCCCAGGGGCAGGCAGCACAGAATCACGAAGAACAGCGCAGGTAGAATACGCCGCGCCCGCCGCTCGTAGAACCGCGCGAAGGAAAACCGCCCCTCGGCATTTTCGGCGAGGACAATGCCGGTAATCAGATAGCCGGAGATGACGAAGAACACGTCCACCCCGACGAACCCGCCCGAAAAAGTCGAGAACCCCGCATGGAACAGGATCACCGGCAATACGGCAACCGACCGCAGCCCGTCGATATCCGGCCTGTACCGCATGAAATCCCCGTCCCCCGTTTCGCGCAGAATGCCCGAAGACGATGAAAGTCCGGTGAACCACCGATCACGCGGGAATCCATGGCCCACCGCCGGGTTGATGTCAGGTCAACGGGAGGGTCGGGATACAGACCGGCGGCGTCATCCATCTCGTCGGATGATGCCTCGCGGTTTCGCGATTATTGATGCGGTCGCCCCGCTGCGTGATCGCACGGCGGGGGTTCGTTTCGCGGCTTGCTCCGATGAGGCAGGCTGCGAACCGCCCTCAATCCCCGATCTGCTTCAGCCAGTCGGTCAGATTGTAATACGTCGTCACACGCGCGATCTTGCCGTCCTTCACCGTGAAGAATGACCCGGCAGGCAGGCGATAGCGTTGGTTATCCGCCTCGGGCAGCCCCTCATCCGTCGCCGTGTAACACCCGTTCACCGTGAACTCCGCCGCCGCCCGCTTACCGTCACCGGCGACCATCACGACGATATCCGTCAGCCGCTCGGTATAGCATCGCGCCATCTTGTCATTGAATTCCCGGAAAGCCGCCTTGCCCTTGCGCCGTTCGCCCTGATTGACGTCATGCACCACGTCCTCGGTCATCAGGGACAGCATCGCCTCGCTGTCCCCTTCGTTGAACGCCTCGTAATAGGCGTCGATCAGATCCCGCGTTTCCATCGGTCCCTCGCTCCCTTCTGCCGGACATTCCGCGATATGCCGCGTCAGAGCGCGATCACCTGCGCCTTGCCCTGCTCCTGCGCCAGTTTCGCGGCGACGGAGGCAACGGCCAAATCCTGTAGCCCCACGCCCGTTCCGTCGAACAGCGTGATCTCCTCGGCGGAGGTCCGCCCCGGATGATCGCCGTTGATCACCGCACCGATGGGCGTGATATCGCCCTCCTTCGCGGCCCCCGACGCGATCGCGTGCTGGGTCTCGCCGATGCTGATCGACTGGGCCACCTCGTCGGTGAACAGCGTCGCGGCGGCGACCAGTGCCGGGTCCACCTCCTGCTTGCCCTTCGTATCCGTGCCCATGCAGGCGATGTGGGTGCCCGGCTTGACCCAGTCGCGCATCATCAGACTGTCATGGGCCGAGGTGATCGTGATGATGACATCGGACTCCGCGCCCAGTTGCTCACGCTCCACCGCCTCGAAGGGCAGTCCGATCTCCTCGGCCACCTTGCCGAGCGCGGGCAGCATATCGGGGTGGAAGTTCCACGCCACGACCTTCTCGAAATCCCGCTGTTCGGCGGCAGAGCGCAGTTGGAACTGCGCCTGATGCCCCGCGCCCACCATGCCCAGCACCTTCGAGTCCCTCCGCGCAAGATGGGCGATGGAGACCGACGAAGATGCCGCAGTCCGCACCGCCGTCAGGTAGTTCCCGCCCACCAGCGCCGCCAGTTGCCCGGTATCGGGATCGAACAGGAAGATCGTGGACTGGTGGTTCGTCAGCCCCTTATCCGCATTCCCCGGCCAGTATCCACCGGATTTGACCCCCAGCGCCTTGCCCGCCTTGTCGAAACCCGACTTGAAGCCATACAGCGCATCCGCATAGCCGATAGCCTCCCGGATGACCGGAAAGTTATACGCATCCCCACGGGCCATTGCCCCGAATACGTTCTCGACGGCGGTAAAGGCTGCCTTGCGGTCGATGACGGCCTTGCAGACCTCTTCGGAGACGATAAGCATGGGGAAAATCCTTCAATCAGCCCGGAATGCGCCGGTCCTGTTCTATGATGCGGCATTCGTTTCGTCTGCCGCCGGTAAACATGCTTCCAGATCCGGTGCATTTCACCTTCACTTTTTGCATGGTTTCATACTCGAAGCCGGACCTGGGAAGCAAAGCCCGGACTTTTTCGAGCTGCTGTGCAGAGTCAAAGTTTTTTCGATCAGCCGAACTGCCAGAGGAAGCGGCCCCCGGAGGATGATCGGACAGAAACGGAGTGTGGATGATCATACCACAACGTCCGTCACGATGAAGAGTTCACCCGCGATTTCCATCATCGGGGTTGCGGACCCTGCGGGTTTCGCGATGACCTCAGCCGGAGGAACAGACAAGGCGATGCATGATGGGTCGTTCCCCGGCATTCGATGAATTCAGAGCGAAAGCGTTCCATAGACTGAACTCGCTCTCAATCCCTCGCCCAGATCGCCGTGAACGCTCCACCACGCATCTTGTCTGACTCAGTAAGCCAATCCGCGCGCCGTCACCGGCCACACCGTCTCGACCTTGCCGTTCCGCACACCGACATACCAGTCATGCACATTGCAGGTCGGGTCGCAGTGGCCCGGCACCAGTTTCAGCTTGTCATTGACCTTCAGCACGCCGTCAGGGTCCGCGATCACGCCATGCTCGTCCGAGCATTTCACGTATTCCACGTCGTCGCGCCCGTAGATGAACGGCAGGCCGCTATCCACCGACTGAGCCTTGAGGCCCGCATCGCAGATCGCCTTGTCGGCCTTGGCATGGCTCATCACCGAGGTCAGGATGAACAGCGCGTTCTCCCATTCACCCTGATCAATCCGGTTGCCGTCCTTGTCGAGAATGCGCCCGTAATCGGCATCCATGAAGGCATATGATCCGCATTGCAGCTCGTTATAGACGCCGGAGCTGCCCTCGAAATAGTACGAGCCGGTGCCCCCGCCCCCGACGATATCGCATTCCAGCCCCTCGGCCTTCAGCGTATCCACGGCGTCGCGCACCATCGCGATAGCGATATCGGTCTTGGCCTTGCGCTCGTCATAGCTGTCGAGATGCTGCATGGCACCCTGATAGGCCTGTATTCCGGCAAATTTCAGCCCCGGAGCCGCGTCGATAGCCTTGGCGATTGCCACCACCTCCGGTGTCGTCGTCACGCCGCAACGCCCCGCACCGCAATCGATCTCGACCAGACACTCGATCTCAGTGCCGTGCTTTGTGGCGGCGGCTGAGAGATCCGGCACGTTCTCGGGATCATCGACGCAGCAGATCGTGCGCGCGCCCAGTTTCGGGATACGCGCCAACCGGTCGATCTTTGCCGGGTCGCGCACCTGATTGGACACCAGCACATCCTTGATGCCGCCCCGCGCGAAAGCCTCGGCCTCGGATACCTTCTGACAGCAGACGCCGCAGGCCCCGCCCAGTTCCTGTTGGATAAGCTGCACATCCACGGATTTGTGCATCTTGCCGTGGCTGCGGTGGCGCATCCCCATCTTCCGGGCGAAATCGCCCATCTTCTTGATATTGCGTTCCATCGCATCGAGATCGACGACGAGGCACGGCGTCTGGATATCTTTCTCGTCCATTCCGATGGCGGCGGGGATGTCGTACCCGACCTCGTGTTGGTCGATGGTTACATGGGCGTTCATAGCACTCTCCCGTTATTCAGGTGTTCCAGGGCAGGGACTTGAGGTCCACATTCCCGCCGGTAATAACCACGCCGACCCGCTTGCCTGCGAAGATATCACGGTTTTTGAGGATCGTCGCCAGTGGCACGGCACAGGACGGCTCGATCACGATCTTCATGCGTTGCCACGTCAGGAGCATCGCGTCGATAATTTCCTGTTCACTGGCCAGCAGGATATCCGTGACGTGGTTCGATACGAAATGCCATGTGCGTTCCTTAAGCGGCACCTTCAACCCGTCGGCTACCGTAACCGGCGCGTCATCGGCGATGATATGGCCGGCCCTGAACGAACGATAGGCATCATCCGCCTGTTCCGGTTCCGCCGCGTATATCTCGACCTCCGGCGCGATATTTGACAATGTAAGGCACGTCCCGGACACCATGCCCCCGCCCCCGATAGGCGCAATCACGGCGTCCAGCCCGTCCGTCTGCTCCATCATCTCGCGCGAACAGGTCGCCTGCCCGGCGATCACGCGCGGATCGTTATAGGGATGCACAAAATCGGCCCCCGTCTCGGCCACAACCTCCGCGAAAACAGCCTCGCGGGAAGAGGTTGACGGCTCGCATTCCACGACCCGTGCGCCATAGCCCGTCATCGCATCCTTTTTCGCCTGCGGAGCCGTTCGCGGCGTCACCACCGTAACCGGGATCCCCCGCCGACCGGCGGCATAGCTGAGCGACAGCCCGTGATTGCCCGAAGAATGCGTCGCCACCCCCTTCGCGGCATCGGCATCGGACAGGCCGAATACCGCGTTGGAGGCACCCCGCGCTTTGAAAGCCCCGGCTTTCTGGAAGTTCTCGCACTTGAAGAACATCTCCGCGCCGGTCAGGTCGTTCAGGTATTCCGACGTCAGGATCGGTGTGCGATGGATATGCGGCGCGATCCGTTCATGCGCCGCGATCACATCGTCATAGTCGGGAAGGTCGAGTTCCTGCATCGTTCAGGCCGCTTTCCTTAGTTCGATCCCCGGACGGGTCGTCCGGTAATATTCCTGCGCCGCCGCCACGCCCGAACCGAGCGTGATGGGATATCCCTGGTCCTTCATCGCCATCTCGATCGCCGCAAGCCCTGAAAGGGCCATGACATCCGTAAGCGACCCGAGGTGCCCGATGCGGAAGGCCTTGCCCGCCATTTCCCCCAGTCCCACGCCGAACGACACGCCATAGCCTTCAAACGCCAGTTCGGTCAGCGCATCGCTGTTGAAACCCGCAGGCACATATATCGCGGAAACAGTGTCCGAATATAGATTCGGCGACTTGGCACAAAGCGTCATTCCCCATGCCGAAACCGCCCTCCTGACACCTTCCGCAATCCGGTGATGGCGTGCGAAAACGTTCTCCAGTCCTTCCCCGAGCAGCATATCGAGACTCTCGCGCAACCCGCGCATCAACTGAACGGGAGGCGTATAGGGATATCCGCCCTTCGCATTCGCGCCGATCATGTCGCGGAAATCGAGGTAGCAGCGCGGGCAGGTCGCGGTCTCGCAGGCGGCGAGTGCCTTCCGGCTGACCCCGACAATCGCCATACCGGTCGTCAGCATAAACCCCTTCTGTGAGCCGGAGACCGCCAGATCGACGCCCCATTCATCCATGCGGAAATCCATCGAGGCCAGTGAGCTGACGCAATCCGCATACAGCATTGCCGGATGTCCACAGGCATCCATCGCTCGCCGGATCGCACCGATATCACTGACAACCCCTGTGGCAGTCTCGTTATGGGTAACCAGAACGGCCTTGATCGCATGGTCTGTATCGGCAGCCAGCTTCGCGCCGTAGAGATCGGCGGGCGCGCCCTCGCCCCATTCGCATTCGATGACATCGACTTCCAGCCCGTGCCTCTCGCACAGGTCGATCCAGCGATGAGAGAACATGCCGAACCGCGCGACCAGAACCCTGTCACCGGGCGACAGCGTATTCGTGATTGCCGCTTCCCAGCCACCCGTGCCGCTTGAGGGGAACGTGACGACCTGACCTGTCGTCGTCTTGAACACCTTCTTCAGGTCGTCGAGAAGGGGCGCGAGAAAATCCACGAAATCCGGTGCCCGGTGATCGAAGGTCGGTACGTTCATCGCATGACGCAGCCGCTCGGGAATGTTCGTGGGGCCGGGAATGAAGACCGGATTCTGATCGCTCATGGCACGTTCTCCTCTGTTGCTGCCGTAAGGATATGCAGTTCTCACTATTTTTCAATTTTTCCGAAAAATATTTTCATTATTGGAATAATATGGGTAAGTACATTGAAAGCGCGTCGAATTTCAGTTTTTCGCTTTGCGCGTTTCAAAAATTAATTTCTGAGGCGGAGACAATCCATGGCTGATCCGGCACCCACGAAGCGCCCCAGGGGACGCCCGCGCGGCAGCGGCACGGAATCACAGGGCGGCACCGTTCAGGCGCTCGACCGGGGCTTGACGCTCCTCTCGGCACTGGCCCGTGACGGCAAGGGTACGCTCTCCGATATCGCCATGCGCGTCGGGATGCCCGCCTCCTCCGCCTATCGCCTGCTCACCACCATGCAGGGCCACGGCATCGTCGCCTTCGACGACACGTCACAGGAATGGATGATCGGGGTCGAGGCTTTCCGTATAGGCCGCGCCTTCGTTCACCGGGTCAGCGTTATGGAGGCCGCCCGCGAACCGATGCGCCGCCTGATGCGCGATACCGGCGAGACATCGAACCTCGCCATCGCCGACGAGGGCGGCGTCGTCTTCATGAGTCAGGTCGAATCCCACAATCCCATCCGCGCCTTTTTCCGCCCCGGTACGCGCGGCCCCCTGCACGCCTCGGGCATCGGCAAGGCCCTGTTGGCCGAGATGGACCGCGAGGATGTCGAGAAGGTGCTGCGCCGCAACGGCCTCGCCGAATTCACCGCGCGGACCCTGACCGCCCCCGACCGCCTCTTTGCCGACCTCACCGAAACCCGCCGTCGCGGATGGGCCTATGATGACGAGGAACGCTATCTCGGAATGCGCTGCATCGCGGCCCCGATCTTCAACACGTATGGCGAGGCCGTCGCAGGCGTCTCCGTCTCCGGCCCCACTGTTCGTTTCCCCGATAACAGCGTCACAGACACTGCCGTAAAGGTCCGCGAAGCGGCCT
The DNA here is from genome assembly GCA_937922185.1 of uncultured Neomegalonema sp. GTDB lineage: Bacteria > Pseudomonadota > Alphaproteobacteria > Rhodobacterales > Rhodobacteraceae > JAHDDY01. The sequence goes on along the minus strand of CAKZUT010000179.1, from coordinate 7,412 downwards.
CGGCCATTACGGATCTGATCGGCGGGACACCCCCGAAGCACGACGGAAATAAAGGGGTATCCTGAAGTCAATCTCGATCATGCTGAGCCGGAAAACGTCATCGGACGCGCAGCGTGTTTGATGGCCCGACCTGATCGCGATTGACCCTACCCCACCCGCTCCGAAATCCACGTCGCGAAATCATAATTGGGGCGCTCCAGATGCGACAGTGGCCCCGGATCGGACAGGCCGGAGGACAGGCCCCTGAACACCCGCTCCGTACAGCCTTTGTCTTCCTCGTTCACCTCGTCCAGCAGCGTCTTGACGGTCTCGAAATGCTTTTGCGCGTCCGGGTCGGCGGCGAAATCAGGTGACAGCCCGCCTCCATAGATGATCCGCACATGGTCCGGCCCCTGCGGGTGCAGCGACAGATACCAGAAATACCCCGGCGTCAGCGTAATCATCAGCGCGGGATAGATCGTCAGCAGATATGTATGCCGCCGCCGCTCCCCCACCAGCCGGGTATTATCGGGATGGGCGACACTGATGGAAAAATTCGGGTCTTTGAGAATCCAGTGATAATTGAAATCCGGGTAACTGGGCGGGCATTCCATCTCGTCGAGCTTCGTGAAACCGCCGATTGTCGCGCCGTGGCAGACCGGCAGGTGATAGCTCTCCATGAAATTCTCGGCCAGCACCTTCCAGTTCGTGTTCCAGACATGCTCCTCGCGAAAGCTCTGGCGATAGTCTTCCATCCCGAAATCGCCGACGAGATTTTCCACCTCCGCCAGCCTCTCCGCCAGCGGCTCCGCATCGGGGTCGAGCGTTATCATGACCCAGCCGAGCCATTCCTCGACCCTGATCTGCGGCAACTGCATCCCGGCCTTGCAGAACGTGTCGTTCTTCGTCATCGCCGGTGCCCCGCGCAGGGTACCGTCCAGATTGTACGTCCAGCCATGATACGGGCAGGTAATCGCGCGCGTCGTGCCCTGCCCCTCAAGCAAGGTGGACATGCGATGCAGACAGACATTCGATTGCGCCCGCAAGGCCCCATCCGCATCACGCAGCACCATGACGGGCTGTCCGGCCAGGTCATAGGTGATGTAATCCCCCGGCTTCCGCAACCCGTCGCTGCGCCCGACGCAGATCCATTCCTTTCGGAAGATCGATTCGATCTCCTGCGCGCAGAAGGCTTCGGAGGTATAGACACTGCGCGGCATGGCTCTCGCCTCCGCGAAGGGGCGAGCGACATTGGCGCGCAGTTCGGCGGCGGGGTCGAGGTTCTGGTCGTGGTGGCTCATGACGATGCCCTCCGGCTTATCTCCGGCAAAGGATCATCGGGAGCGCCCTCACAATCAAGCGGAATTCCTGCGGACACATTCACGCCGCGAACCCGTTATTGGTCCGCCATATTGAATGGCTGTTCGACGCTCACCATATATAGTGTTCTTCTGGGCCTTTTGCCCCGTTATCTGGAGTGACCACCATGAACAAGCGCGATTTCCTCAAGGGGACCGCCGCCCTTTCCGTTGCCCCCGCGATCCTGCCGTCGCTGGGCACCGCAGCCGCTGCCACCACCCCCGTCACGAAGGCCACCGCGAGCATTCCGACGCCCAGCTATGTCTATGACAGCGCCCGCCGCGCCATGCGCTTCTACCGCCATGACGAGGGCAATCGCGCCATGTTCGGCTATTTCGCGACGACCTGATCCGTGCGGGGCGGGTTCTGCGCCTCGAAGGACCGCCGCGCCGCGATCTGTGACAGGATCACCGGTGCGGCGGCGATCAGCCCGACGATATCGCTCTGCCAGCTTGGAGCGACCAGCAGGATACCGGCAACCGCCATCAGCAAGCGCCACAGCCCGTTGAGAGGTCGCAGCAGATATCCGCTGAAGGCCGACCCGATCAGGCACACCCCCACAGCACAGGTGATCGATACCTGAAGGAACGACCATATCGTGAAATACTCGTCCAGCACGATCAGCATCGTAGGCGCATAGACGAAGACCATCGGTACCAGCAGCTTCCCGATCCCGAGCGTGAAGGCCGACACCCCCGTGCGGAACGGATTGGCCCCCGCAATGCCCGCCGCCGCGTAGGCGGAGGCACAGACGGGCGGCGTTATCTCGGATATCACCCCATAATACAGCACAAACATATGCGTCGCGAGCGGCGGAATGCCCAGTTGTGACAGCGCGGGCTGCGCGACCGAGACCAGCATGATGTACAGCGCCGTCGTCGGCAACCCGGCTCCCATCAGGATACAGGCCATCGCGACAAGAACGAGCGACAGGAATTGCTGGAGCGATGCCTGCTCCAGAAAGGCGAAAGGCAGCCATGCGAGGGTCGTGCTCAGCGACTCGGCCATGGTCGCCGCACCGTTCGTCACCATGAACCCGACCCGGAAGGCTACCCCGGTCGTGTTGATCACCCCGATGACGATCCCGACCGCCGCCGCCGCCGCGCCGACCGCCAGCGCGTACTGAACACCCACATGCAGGCTGTCGAACAGGGACGTGAGCGGCGCACGTTCGCGCCGGTGCAGCAGGGCCACCGCCGTCAGGCCCAGAAGGAAACCGGCCATGACCGGCGCAAATCCGCCATCCGCCGCCTTGGACAGGATAAACCAGATGAAAAAGCCCGGCACGATGAGCGTCAGGGGCTTGCGGAATGAACAGAACCCCACAATCACGCAGAGCAGCAATCCGCAGAAGGCCGCCATATTGGGCGTATAGCCGTTGAACAGCACCACCAGCAGCGCGACCAGCGGAATGATCGTGTGCCATCCCTCGCGCCAGACACGCAAAAAGCGCGGCAACTCGTCCTTGCGATAGCTCGGCAATCCCAGTTTCAGCGCCGTGAAATGCACGATGGACATGACACCCACGTAATGCATGAGCGCGGGCACGATCGCCGCAACGACGATGGTGGTATAGGGCACCTCCAGAAACTCGGCCATCAGGAAGCTGGCCGCGCCCATGATCGGCGGTGTGATCTGCCCTCCCGCCGATGCCGCCGCCTCGACGCCCCCCGCGAAATGGCCCGGATAGCCCATCTTCTTCATGTTCGGGATCGTCAGCGATCCGGTCGAGACCGTATTGGCGATGGAGGAACCGGAAATCGTACCGAAAAAGGCCGAGGACACGACCGAAACCTTCGCGGGACCACCCGTGAACCGCCCTGCCGCCATCATCGCGTTATCGACGAAGAACTGCCCCAGTCCCATCCGCTGCGCGACCACCCCGAACAACACGAAATGGAACACCACCGTCGAGACGACCCACAGGGTCACACCGAAGATACCTTCGGATGGGAAATACATATTGTTGACGAATTGTCGCCAGTCCACCCCCGGATGCCGCAGGATATCGACCGGGATCGACTGTCCGAACAGCGAATAGGCGATGAAGACGCTGATGATAATCGGCAGTACCGGCCCCAGCGTGCGCCGCGCGATCTCCAGCGACAGGAGCACGAGCGCCGTGCCCAGCACGATATCGGGTGTCGTCGGATTGCCCTGCCGCAGCGCCTGCTCCGGGATATTGAAGCCGAAGAGGTCCAGTCCCCGCCATGACAGCGTCAGGAACATGGCCGCCGCGATCCCGGCGATCATGAAGACCCAGTCATAGAAAGGCACGTTCCCGAACCGCCACCACCTGTCGGGCTTCCGCGCCAGCGAATAGGCGGTACGAAACAGCGGGAACCCGGCAAAGATCAGGATGAAGAGACCGGACAGGTGGATACCCATATGCAGGTAATCCACCGGCGTCCCGAACCCTGCGGTATAGAGATGATAGAGCGCGAAGGCGATGGACACCGCATAAAGCGCCCGGCTCAGCACCGGCCCGTTATCCCGCGTATTGAGTGCCGTATCGTATTTCTTCTCGATCTCGGCCAGTTCGTCGGCGGTCAGGGTCCGGTCTGCATCGGCGCTCATCAAGGCCTCGTGGTCAAAAGGAATAAATGTCACCCCCGCGAAGGCGGGGGTCTCCCGGAATGTGGGAGATACCCGCACATGCGGGCATGACGGAAAACCGGCCTTATTTCAGCAGGCCCGCTTCCTTGTAGAACTTCTCCGCGCCGGGGTGCAGGGGCACGTTCAGTTCCGCGATCCCGTCGAGTGCCGTCTCTGCCGTGATGACCTTGCCCTTGGCATGGCCATTATCGAGCAGCTTGCGGGTGTTCTTGTTCCACAGCGCCTTGGTGATCTCATAGATAAGATCGTCATCCTGCTTCGCACTGGTGGCGAGGATGCCGCTGACCGCAAGAGTATCGACATCGTATTCGACGCCCGGATACGTGCCCGCCGGGATTTTCGACCGGATGTAATAGGGAACCCGCTTGTTGCCGGTCGTGATCTCCTCATCCGTGAATGAATAGAGTTCCATGCCCTTGGTATTGTCGAGCTGGATCATCGCGGCGACCGGCGTACCGGCGGCGTAGAAATACGCATCGAGCTGACCGTCGGCCAGACGCTCGGCGCTCTGGGAGTTGTTGAGTTCCGCCTCGTCATAATCATCACGGGTCAGGCCATGGGCTTCGAGAATCAATTCCACGGCGATCTGCGTTCCCGATCCGGCCTGCGCGATCCCGACGCGCTTGCCCTTGAGGTCTTTCAGACCGTCCAGCTTCGCGCCCTTGGGCAAGACGAGGTGCAGGTCTTCGGGGAAGAGATTGGCGATGACCCGAAGATCGGGCTTGGCGGCGTCCTTGAACTTCTCTTCGCCGTGATAGGCGAAATAGAGGGTCGCCGCGCCCGTCAGGCCCGCTTCCATCTGGCCGGTCTGGATCGCGTTCACGTTATGCGCGGAGGCGTTGGTGGACTGTGCGATGGCCACGAGGCCCGGAACGCCGCAGGAGCCGCCCTTGTCGCATTCGCGCGAACCGGGAGGGTTGGAAATCGCATTGGCGATCGCCCCGCCGATGGGGAAATACGTTCCGCCCGCACCACCCGTACCGATACGGAAGAACTTCATTTCCTGTGCCGTCGCCACCCCGGCGAACAGCACAGCAGCGGCCAGCGCCCCGCCGGTGATCGTCTTCATCAAACCCATGTCGAAAATCTCCCCGATATTCTGATCTTATTGCATTGCCGCATATCGCAGCGAACTCGACCAGCCTAAACCGCACCATCCCTGCGTCAACCGGCAATTCGCGGTGCGAAAACCCTTTCCCTCGCGCGCGGGTCATGAAATAGGAAGGCGGCAACGCTCACCCCTGCTTCGGAGCCTGCGCCATGATGATCCGCGAAGCCCTGACCTTTGACGATGTTCTTCTCGTTCCCGCCGAAAGCGCGATCATCCCGGCGGATGCCGATATGCGGACGCGGGTGACGAAGGAAATCAGCCTCAACATCCCCCTGCTCTCCTCCGCCATGGATACGGTCACCGAATATGACATGGCCATCGCCATGGCACAGGCGGGCGGCATGGGCGTCATCCACCGCAATCTCGATATCGAGGAACAGGCGGCGCAGGTGGGCCGGGTCAAACGCTTCGAGCAGGGCATCGTCTACGATCCCGTCACCCTGTCTCCCGACCAGACCATTGCCGATGCACGGCAGTTGCAGGAAGAACGCCGCATCACCGGCTTCCCGGTGGTCGATCCCGAAACGCGCCGGTTGCTGGGTATCCTGACCAACCGCGACATGCGCTTTGCCGACGATCCGGCCACGCCCGTCACGGCGCTGATGACCTCCGAAAACCTCGCGACCATTCAGGAACCCATCGACCACGCCGAGGCCAAGCGTATTCTTCAGGCCCGGCGGATCGAGAAACTCATCATCACCGATGCCGAGGGACGCTGCGTCGGCCTGCTGACGGTGAAGGATATCGAGAAATCCAAGCTCAACCCCAATGCCTGCAAGGATTCCGCCGGACGCCTGCGCGTCGCCGCCGCCTCCACCGTGGGCGATGCCGGGTTCGACCGCTCGGCGGCCCTGATCGATGCGGGGGTCGATCTTCTGGTCATCGACACGGCCCACGGGCATTCCAACCTCGTCTCTGCCGCCGTGGAGCGCGTCAAAGCCCGTTCAAACGCCGTACAGGTCGTCGCGGGTAATGTCGCCACCGCCGCCGCGACCCGCGCCCTGATCGACGCGGGGGCTGATGCTGTCAAGGTCGGCATCGGCCCCGGCTCGATCTGCACCACCCGCATCGTCGCGGGTGTGGGCGTTCCGCAATTGACGGCCCTGATCGACTGTGCCGAAGCCGCCGCCGCCAGCGGCACCCCCGTCATCGCGGACGGAGGCATCAAGTTCTCCGGCGATCTGGCCAAAGCCATCGCGGCGGGTGCCCATTGTGCCATGGTCGGCTCGATGCTGGCCGGAACCGAGGAAAGCCCCGGCGAGGTCTTCACCTATCAGGGCCGCGCCTATAAATCCTATCGCGGGATGGGATCGGTCGGGGCCATGGCGCGCGGATCGGCGGATCGCTATTTCCAGAAGGAAGTGCGCGACACGATGAAACTCGTCCCGGAGGGCATCGAGGGTCAGGTGCCCTTCAAGGGATCGGTCGGCAGTGTATTGCACCAGCTTGTAGGCGGCCTGCGCGCCGCGATGGGCTACACGGGCCAGCCGACCATAGACGCCTTGCGCGGCAATGCCGAATTCGTGCGGATCACCAATGCCGGCCTGCGCGAGAGCCATGCTCATGACGTGACGATCACACGGGAATCCCCGAACTACCGGATGAGCTGATGACGAACCCCGTCTTACCGTCGTGACCCCCGCCGCCCGCCTCGCCGCTGCCGCCGATATCCTCAATACCCTCGACCCCGAACGTCCGGTTGAGGCACAGTTGAAGGCATGGGGCCGCAGCAATCGCTACGCGGGGTCGAAGGATCGCCGGATGATCGCCGACCGGGTTTACACCGCCCTGCGATGCCGGCGCAGCGCCGCCCTGCGCGCGGGGGCCGACACCGGACGCGGCCTTGTACTGGGCACATTGGCCGGAATCGACGGTCTGGACGTGGATGAGATCGCGTCGCTGTGCAGCGGCGGATATGCTCTTGCCCCGCTCGACACCGCCGAACGCACTGCGCTGGCCCGTTCTCCCGACTGGACCGACGATGCCGCGCGTCTCGACTGGCCGGACTGGCTCTGGACATCGGCGCGGGAAGTCTTCGGCGAGGATACCAATGCCGAACTCGATGCCCTGCGCCAGCGCGCCCCTGTTGATCTGCGGGTCAATACGCTCCGGGCGACGATGGATGAGGCCATTGCGGCCCTGTCGGAAGACACCACCATTACGCGCAATGACATCACCACGCTGCCCGACTTTCCCCTTGCCCTGCGACTGCCCCCCGGCTCTCCGGTTCTGGCCAGCCGCGCATGGGGCGATGGTCTGGTCGAATTACAGGACGCCGGATCACAGACCGTCGCGGCGATGCTGGAGGCGAAGCCGGGAGAAACCGTACTCGACTACTGCGCGGGCG
>CAKZUT010000178.1 GCA_937922185.1 uncultured Neomegalonema sp. | reverse complement strand
GGCCTGATCGCGCTGTTCGACACCGAGGATACGGGCGGCGATTTCGACCTCGAACCCGCATCGGTCGAGGATATGTGCGCGGCAGGCGGAGCGCAGAAGACATCGCTCGAAATCATCTACGACACGGTCTGACCGATGGATGGCACCCCGATCATAGACGCCGTGAGCGAGAACGACGAGGCACAGGGCGCTGCCGACGGCCTCGGCTGTCACGCAGGCGCGGAGCAGATGAAGGCCGCCGCTATCGCGTCGGGCAAGAAGGAACTGCTCGAAGGTTTCGAGAAGGACTATCCGCTCGGCCCCCATGACCAGCCGCAATCCATGTGCCCCGCTTTCGGCAGCCTGCGCGTGGGCCTGCGGATGCGCCGGGTGGGGACGATCCTGTCCGGCTCTGCCTGCTGTGTCTATGGCCTGACCTTCACGTCGCATTTCTATGGTGCCAAGCGGACGGTGGGGTATGTGCCCTTTGACTCGGAATCGCTCGTCACCGGCAAACTCTACGAGGATATCCGCGAGGCCGTCGAGTTGATGGCCGACCCGGAGAAATACGACGCGATTGTCATGACCAGCCTCTGTGTGCCGACCGCCTCGGGTGTGCCGCTCCAGATGTTGCCTAAAGAAATCAACGGCGTTCGGATCGTGGGCATCGACGTGCCGGGTTTCGGTATCCCGACCCATGCCGAGGCGAAGGATGTTCTGTCGGGGGCCATGCTGCGCTATGCTCGCGAGGAGGCGAGCGCCGGTCCCGTACAGGCCCCGCGCGAAGGCGTGGAGGAACGGCCGACCATCGCCCTTGTCGGCGAGATGTTCCCGGTCGATCCGATGAGTATTGCGGCCATGCTGGAACCGATGGGACTGGCCGCCGGTCCCGTGACGCCGGTGCGCGAATGGCGCGAATTGTATGCGGCGCTGGATTGTACGGCTGTCGCGGCGATCCATCCCTTCTACACCGCCTCTTTCCGCGAGTTCGCGGCGGCGGGCCGTCCGATCATCGGCTCCGCTCCGGTCGGGCATGATGGTACCGACGCATGGCTGCAAGCCATCGGATCAAGCTGCAATGTCTCGCAGGCGAAGATCGATGCGGCACGGAACGCCATGCTGCCCGCCATCAAAGGCGCGCTCGCCGCGAACCCCGTCAAGGGACGGATCACGCTGTCGGGCTACGAGGGGTCGGAACTGCTGGTCGGCCGGTTGCTGGTCGAGAGCGGTGCGGATTTGCGCTATGTGGGCACGGCCTGCCCGAAGACGCCCTATTCCAGCGACGATGCCGAATGGCTGCGCGCCAAAGGTGTCCACGTCCAGTATCGCGCCTCGCTGGAGCAGGACATGGCGGCCTTCCACGAGTTTCAGCCCGATCTTGCCATCGGCACCACACCGGTCGTCCAGAAGGCAAAAGAGGCATCGGTGCCGGGGCTGTACTTCACAAATCTGATCTCGGCACGGCCCCTGATGGGACCGGCGGGCGCCGGATCGCTGGCGCAGGTCGTCAACGGTGCCATCGCGAACAAGCCGCGCTTTGATCGGATGTCGGCGTTCTTCGAGGGCGTGGGCGCGGGCGACACCGCCGGGGTCTGGGAAGATGTGCCCGAAGATCGCTCGACGGCCTTCCGCAAGAAATTCGCCGCGAAATCCCGCGCCAACAATGCCGTCGATGCCGGGGAGGCAGTGGGAACATGACCCTCGTTCTCGATCATGACCGCGCGGGCGGCTACTGGGGTTCTGTCTACGCCTTCACGGCGATCAAGGGCCTGCAGGTTATCATCGACGGCCCCGTGGGCTGTGAGAACCTGCCGGTTACATCCGTGCTGCACTACACTGACGGCCTTCCCCCCCACGAACTGCCCGTCGTCGTCACGGGGCTGGGCGAGGATGAACTGGGCCAGCACGGGACCGAGGGCGCGATGCGCCGGTCCCGCAAGGTTCTCGATCCCGACCTGCCCGCCGTCGTGGTCACCGGCTCCATCGCGGAGATGATCGGGGGCGGCGTGACGCCGGAAGGGTCGAATATCCAGCGCTTCCTGCCCCGCACCATCGACGAGGACCAGTGGCAGAGTGCCGACCGGGCGCTTAAATGGCTCTGGACCGAATACGGGACCAAGAAAATTCGCCCCCCGAAGGCCCGCAAGGAAGGCGCGAAGCCAAAGGTCAATATCATCGGCCCGATGTACGGCACCTTTAACATGCCCTCCGATCTCGCCGAGATCCGCCGCCTCGTCGAAGGCATCGGAGCCGAGATCAACATGGTCTTCCCGCTTGGCAGCCACCTGGCCGATGTGAAGAAACTCGCCGATGCGGAAGTGAATATCTGCATGTACCGCGAATTCGGACGACTGCTGTGCGAAACGATGGAGCGGCCCTACCTGCAAGCCCCCATCGGCATCCATTCGACGACAGCCTTCCTTGAAAAGCTGGGTGAGTTGCTCGAACTGGACCCGCAACCCTTCATCGAGCGCGAGAAGCACACGACGCTGAAACCGATGTGGGATCTGTGGCGCTCGGTCACGCAGGACTTCTTCGGCACGGCCAGCTTCGCGATCGTTGCGACCGAGACCTACGAGCGCGGCATCCGCCATTTTCTCGAAGAGGAAATGGGCCTGCCCTGCACGTTTTCCTTCCAGCGGCGTCCGGGCGTGAAGCCCGATAACGACGCGATCCGCGAGGCAGTGCAGAATACTCCGCCGCTCATCATGTTCGGCTCCTATAACGAGCGCATGTATCTGGCGGAGACCGGATCGAAGGCGATCTATATTCCCGCCTCCTTCCCCGGCGCGATCATCCGGCGTCACACGGGGACGCCGATGATGGGCTATTCGGGAGCCACCTACGCCATTCAGGAAGTCTGCAACGGGCTGTTCGATGCCCTGTTCAACATCCTGCCGCTCGGCACCGATCTGGACAAGATCGACTCCACCCCGGCACGCAATGCGCGCGAGCTGGTCTGGAGTGTCGATGCGAAACGACAGCTCGACGATCTCGTCGCGCTGGAACCGATCCTGGTTCGGATCTCGGCAGCCAAGACACTGCGCGATACGGCGGAAGCCAATGCGCGGCGGGCAGGCTCGGAGAGCGTCGGGGTCGAACATCTGGATACGAAACGGAAGGCCGTCGAGAGAGCGGCCTGACGAAACCGGCGGGTCGCCAGACCTGCCATGATGAGGAGATGACGACATGGCAATTGCCTATTCAGGGTCACGCAAGACAAGCCGGGTCTCGATCTGGGACCGGCTCGAATACCGGTTCATCGTCGGCATTCTCTTCACATTCTGCCTTGCGACCGCCGTGACCAAACGCGCGGTTGCCGTGGTGGCCCAGCCCGGCGCGCATCACGAGGAACGGCAATCGATCATCGCGGAAGCGAAGTCGGTTGCCCATACGGCTGCGGGTTACGCTTTCAAGCGCTGACCCCGTTCAGTTTGCCGGGCGCCAAACCCGGTAAAACCGTCGGAACAACCCGTTCGCGGGGCGATCCGGCAACCCTGCCGCAGGGGTTCTGCGGTTACTAGACTAGGAGGTGACGTTCATGGCTGACGTCTCACTTTCGGGTCTGACCGAGAGCGAAGCTCAGGAGTACCACAAGTACTTCATCCAGGGGTTCATGATCTTCACGGCTGTCGCCGTGTTTGCTCATATCCTGGTCTGGATGTGGCGCCCGTGGATTCCCGGCGACGACGGTTACGCGGCGCTTAACAGCGCCACGGAAACCGCCTCGGCACTCCTGACAATGATTGCATAGGGAACAGCACGATGTGGAGAATATGGCTTCTATTCGATCCTCGCCGTGTGCTTGTTGCTATGGCGGTGTTTCTGTTCACCCTGGCAATCCTGATCCATTTCATCCTGTTGAGCACGGATCGCTTCAACTGGCTTGAGGGCCCGCCCCTCGCGTCGGTTGAGCAGTCCATCTCGACGCTGGAACGGACCACGCTTATCGGCTGATACGAAGGCGGCGGGCGGAAGCATTCCGCCCGCCACCAACCCCAACACAAAACACGCGCGACGACTATCTGGAGGGTCGGCCATGGCTTTGCTCAGTTTTGAACGGAAATACCGCGTGCGGGGGGGTACGCTTCTCGGCGGTGATCTCTTCGATTTCTGGGTTGGCCCGTTCTATGTCGGATTCTTCGGAATTCTCACGGCATTCTTCGGCACCCTGGGAACCGCCCTCATCATCTACGGTGCCGCGATAGGGCCGACGTGGAATATCTGGCGCATCTCCATCGCTCCCCCCGATCTCAGTTACGGCCTCGCCCTCGCCCCGATGGCGGAGGGTGGCCTGTGGCAGATCATCACGATCTGCGCGATCATCACCTTCGCGTCCTGGGCGCTGCGGGAGGTCGAGATATGCCGCAAGCTGGGCATGGGGCTGCATGTGCCCTTCGCCTTCAGCGTCGCGATCTTCGCCTATGTCACGCTGGTCGTCATCCGGCCCGTGCTGCTGGGTGCTTGGGGACACGGGTTCCCCTATGGCATCTTCAGCCACCTCGACTGGGTTTCGAATGTCGGCTACCAGTACCTGCACTTCCACTACAATCCGGCGCATATGCTGGCTGTGACGTTCTTCTTCACGACGACCATGGCGCTTTCGCTCCATGGCGGCCTGATCCTCTCGGCGGCCAATCCGGGGCGCAAGAGCGGATGGACCAACGAACTACAGCTCGTCAAATCCCCCGAATACGAAGACACCTTCTTCCGCGACACGATCGGGTACTCGGTCGGAACGCTGGGCATTCACCGGGTCGGCCTGCTCCTCGCGCTCAATGCCGGGTTCTGGAGCGCCGTCTGCATCGTCATCAGCGGCCCGTTCTGGAACGAGGGCTGGCCGCAATGGTGGGCCTGGTGGCTCAACCTGCCAATCTGGAGCTGAGACATGCCAGAATATCAAAACATCTTCACGGCGATCCAGGTTCGCGGACATCTCGAAGAGGGTATGCCTCTTCCCGCCGGAGACTCGCCCCGCGTCGGCCAGCCATCCCATAACTACTGGATCGGCAAGATCGGAAACGCGCAGCTCGGGCCGATCTATCTCGGATTTATCGGATCGCTGTCGCTCATATGCGGGCTGATCGCCTTTCTTATCATCGGCCTGAACATGCTGGCCTCGGTCGGCTGGGATCCGATCCAGTTCGTGCGACAGCTTTTCTGGCTGGGCCTCGAACCACCGGGGCCTGAATGGGGATTTCGCATCATCCCGCCCCTGAACGAGGGCGGCTGGTGGATTATCACCGGCTTCTTCCTGACCGTCTCGGTCATGCTGTGGTGGCTTCGCACCTACCGCAGGGCCGTGCAGCTCGGCCTCGGGACGCATGTGCCATGGGCCTTCGCCTCGGCGATCTTCCTGTTCCTCGTGCTGGGCTTCATCCGTCCGCTGCTGATGGGAAGCTGGGCCGAAGCCGTTCCCTTTGGCATCTTCCCCCATCTGGACTGGACCGCCTCGTTCTCGATCCGCTACGGCAACCTCTACTACAACCCGTTCCACTGCCTCTCGATCGTGTTCCTCTACGGCTCGGTCCTGCTGTTCGCGATGCACGGGGCGACGATCCTCGCGGTCAGCCGTTACGGTGGCGAGCGCGAGCTGGAGCAGATCACCGACCGGGGCACCGCCTCGGAGCGCGCCGCCCTCTTCTGGCGCTGGACCATGGGCTTCAACGCCACGATGGAATCGGTCCACCGCTGGGCCTGGTGGTTCGCCGTCCTCGCGCCTCTGACCGGTGCCATCGGCATCCTGCTGACCGGAACCGTGGTCGATAACTGGTATCTGTGGGGCATCAAGCACGGCATCGTCGCGCCCGTTCCCGATATCTATCCGTCCGTCGTCGATCCGGCGCTGGCGTCTGGAGGTGCCCAATGAACTTCGCATTGCCAATAGCCGCCGGAGCGGCAGCCCTGCTCGGCGTCGCCAGCTTCATCGGCGTGGACTGGGATGCGCCCCCGGTGGAAACCGAACAGGTCGGGTATCGCGGGACAGGCATGTTCGTGACCAAGGATGCGGCGGAAGCCGCCGCCGGACGGGCCGCGAACGTGGTGCCGGAATCCCCCTGGGAGCCGGACCCCGAAGGGGAGCGAGCCAGTGAAATCTATGAGAACGTTCAGGTTCTCGGCCATCTGTCCGATGATCAGTTCACCCATTTCATGGCGTCGATCACCGAATGGGTCTCGCCCGAAGCGGGATGCGCCTATTGCCACAATGTCGAGAACATGGCGTCGGATGAGGTCTATACCAAGATCGTCTCCCGCCGCATGATCCAGATGAACCAGGCGATCAACGTTGACTGGCAGGCCCATGTCGGCAAGACGGGCGCGACCTGCTACACCTGTCACCGGGGTAATCCGGTGCCCAAAGAGGTGTGGTACCGCGA
>CAKZUT010000177.1 GCA_937922185.1 uncultured Neomegalonema sp. | reverse complement strand
TGCTGGGGCATCAGGACAAGGCCCGCGATGCGGCGCTGAACATGCTGCGCTTCTTCGAGGATGAAAGCTGCGGGCAATGCACCCCCTGCCGCGTGGGCTGCGAGAAAGCCGTCAAGCTGATGGAAAAGGATCAGTGGGACGCCGAATTGCTGACCGACCTGTGCGAGACGATGGTGGATGCCTCCATCTGCGGTCTGGGACAGGCTGCCCCCAACCCGATCCTGCTGACGATCAAGCATTTCGGGGACGAGATCGGCTGATGCCCTACCACACCGGTCAGTCAGAGACTGCTTTGCTTCAGGGCCTGATCCCGGTGCTGCATAAGCATTCTGATTTCAAAAGGGAGTTCCGCGCGAAAGTAGTGGAATACCCGGAACTTCATATCGAGCATATCGATGACCCTGAGCGTCTGTTCCATGACCCATCGGCCAATATGCTACCCCTGATGAACCAGTTAGCGACGCTCGTCGCTTCGCAACGATAAGAGGCTTGCCATGGCTGACGGTAGCACCCTGCCCACGATCACCTTCACCCTGAACGGTGAAGAGGTCAAAGCGACCACCGGAGAAAGCATCTGGGAGGTGGCCAAGCGGACCGGGACGGCGATCCCGCATCTGTGCCATGCGGACGAGCCGGGCTATCGCTCCGACGGGAACTGCCGCGCCTGTATGGTTGAGATCGAGGGGGAGCGGGTGCTGGCCGCCTCCTGCATCCGCCAGCCGCGCGACGGAATGGTGGTGACGACCGACAGCGCAAGGGCCGAGAAGGCGCGCAGGGGCGTCATGGAAATGTTGCTGGCGGATCAGCCCGCCCGCGAGGATGCCCACGACGCCGCCTCGCATTTCTGGAACATGGCCGATCTGTGCGAGGTTTCCGAGAGCCGCTATCCGGCTATCGAGACGAAGCGCGTACCGCTGCTCGATGACAGCCATGTGGCCATGCATGTCAATCTCGATGCCTGCATCCACTGTAACCTGTGTGTACGGGCCTGCCGCGAGGTGCAGGTCAATGACGTGATCGGCATGGCGGGTCGGGGCCATGACGCGAAGATCGTCTTCGACATGGATGATCCCATGGGCGCATCCTCCTGTGTGGCCTGCGGCGAATGCGTTCAGGCCTGTCCCACCGGCGCGCTGACCCCGGCGACCATCGCCGACACGAAGAACCGCGAGACCATCGACCGCGAAGTCCAGTCCGTCTGCCCCTATTGCGGCGTCGGGTGTCAGCTCACCTTCAAGATCAGGGACGAGAAGATCAAGTTCGTGGACGGTGCGAACGGCCCCGCGAACCAGCAACGCCTCTGCGTGAAGGGTCGCTTCGGCTTTGATTACGTCGATCATCCCCACCGCCTGACCAAACCCCTGATCCGGCGCGAGGATGCTCCGGCCAAGGGTCTCAACGTCGATCCCGCCAACCCGCTGACCCATTTCCGCGAAGCGACATGGGACGAGGCACTGGACGTCGCCGCCAGAGGTCTGCTCAAGGTGCGCGAAGACTATCCCGGCGCTTCCACCGCCGGGTTCGGTTCGGCCAAATGCTCGAACGAGGAAGCGTATCTGTTCCAGAAGCTGATCCGCGAAGCCTTCGGCCATAACAATGTCGATCACTGTACGCGGCTCTGCCATGCCTCCTCGGTCGCCGCGCTGATGGAGAATGTCGGGTCGGGCGCGGTCACGGCGACCTTCAACGAGATCGAGAATGCCGACGTGGCCATCGCCATCGGCTGCAACCCCGTCGGCAATCACCCGGTCGCCGCGACCTTCTTCAAGCAGTTCGCCGAACGCGGCGGCACGCTCATCACGATGGACCCGCGCGCCAACGGCATGTTCCGCCACGCGACATACGGCCTGCAATTCAAGCCCGGCTCGGATGTCGCGCTGCTCAACTCGATCATGCAGGTGATCGTCGAGGAGGGCATGGTGGACCGCCAGTACATCGAAGCCTTCACCGAGAATTTCGAGGCGCTGGCCGAGCATCTGCCCGCCTACACCCCCGAGGCGATGGAGCCGATCACCGGCATCGACCCGGCCACCGTGCGCGCGGTCGCCCGCGCCTTCGCCGGGGCCAAGGCCGCGATGATCTTCTGGGGCATGGGTATCAGCCAGCACACCCACGGCACCGACAATTCCCGTTGCCTTATCAGTCTCGCCCTGATGTGCGGGCAGGTGGGGCGTCCGGGCACCGGCCTGCATCCCCTGCGTGGCCAGAACAACGTGCAGGGGGCTTCCGATGCGGGGCTGATTCCGATGTTCCTGCCCGATTACCAGAGCGTGAAGGACGAGGGCGTCCGTGCGCGGTTCGAGAAGGCATGGGGGTCCAGCGTCAACGAAACCCCCGGCCTGACGGTCGTGGAGATCATGGATGCCGTCCATGCGGGTACGATCAGGGGCATGTATGTCCTCGGCGAGAACCCGGCCATGTCCGACCCCGACGTCGATCACGCCCGCGATGCCCTCGCCGCGCTCGATCATCTGGTGGTGCAGGACATCTTCCTCACCGAGACGGCCAATTACGCCGATGTCATCCTGCCCGCCGCCGCATGGCCCGAAAAGAACGGCACCGTCACCAACACCAACCGTCAGGTGCAGATGGGCCGCAAGGCGCTCGACGCCCCCGGCGAGGCGCGCGAGGACTGGGCGATCACGGTCGATCTGGCCAGACGGCTCGGTCTGGACTGGAAATACGAGCATCCCCGTGACGTGTTCGCGGAAATGAAGCTCGTGATGAACTCTCTCGACAATATCACATGGGACCGGCTGGAGGCCCAGAACGTCGTCACCTATCCCTCGCTCAGCGAGGAAGACCCCGGCCAGCCGGTCGTGTTCGGCGACGGGTTCCCCCGTGCCGAGGGCCGCGCCAAATTCACCCCGGCCCATTACCAGCCCCCCGCCGAGGAACCCGATGCGGAGTATCCGGTCGTCCTGACCACGGGGCGTCTGCTGGAGCACTGGCATACCGGCTCGATGACCCGCCGGGCGGGCGTGCTGGATGCGCTGGAGCCGGAAGCGACCGTCTCGATCCATCCGCTGATGCTGGAGCGCCTCGGTGCCCGCGCGGGTGATATCCTGACGGTCGAGACCCGGCGCGGCAGCATCGACCTCATGGCCCGCGCCGATACCGCCGTAGCCGAGGGCATGATCTTCATCCCCTTCGCCTTCGTCGAGGCGGCGGCGAATATCCTGACCAACCCGCAGCTCGACCCCTTCGGCAAGATCCCGGAGTTCAAGTTCTGCGCGGCCCGCGTGTCAAAAGCCGAGAACGCGGCGGTGGCTGCGGAGTAGTCACAGGAAAGAAGAGGGGGGCGTCCAGTCCGTGACGCAGGCGGGCGTCATACCGATTGCGAGGACAGGGCACCCCCCGTTCCGCCCTGCTTCCAGTCGATAGAGCAGTTTGCTCATGCCGGTTGTGGAGGCACCGAACTTTGCGGCGGTCGCCGTGGTGCCCTCCGATCCGTCCTTGTTCAGGATCGGGCCGAGGGACTGGAAAAATGCATTGTCCATCGCTACCCCCCGCGTGAAGATCACGCCGACGTCAATGGCTCCTGCTTCGTAGAATGCCCCGAAAGCATAGAGATCGCGGTCATAGGTCTGGTCTTTGCTGTTCCATTCGATATCGAGCGCGACCTTGCCGTTGAGCAGGTCGATCCGGTGCCCGTCGAAATAGCCGCTGCGCTCGTATTCGGCGATGGTGCCGCTGCCCTTGGCAGGGTGCAGCCTGACCAGAAGATCGGCGGAAATACGCACCTCCTGCCAGTCGTCTGAAAAGTTATCCTCGAACAGCGTCGCTATCGGTCCCTTGCTGCCGCCCGGACGCCGGATCATCTCGGTCGTGATCGCAAAGCGGCGCAGACTGTCGATGATCTGGCTGAAATGCGTCGGGTAGCCATGGGCCAGAATCGTTGCGGCATTGCGGTAGCTGTAGAACTCGAACCGGTCATGCAG
>CAKZUT010000176.1 GCA_937922185.1 uncultured Neomegalonema sp. | reverse complement strand
ATCACGACCTTTCTGGACCCGAACGGTCCCGACCTGTCGCTCCTTTAGGATTTCAGCCCATCATGTTCGGCAACAGAAGCACGATCCCCGGAAATGCGATGAGCCGAGCCAGCGTGAACAGGTCCATCAACAGGAACGGCGTCACCCCGGCGAAGACCTCCTCCAGCCGTAACGGCACGGGGGACGCACTTCGGACGACATAGACATTCAGCCCCACGGGCGGCGTTATCAGGCTGATCTCCGCCAGCTTGATCGCGATGACGCCCAGCCAGATCGGATCGTATCCCACGCTCGTCATGATCGGAAACATCAGCGGCAGGGTCATTACCATGATCGCGATAGGATCGATCAGCATCCCCAGCACCAGATAGAGCGCGGCAAACCCCAGCAGGTAGACCAGCGGAGCCAGTTCCATCGCCAGCATCCAGTCCGAGATATCGCGCACGAGGCCCGTATAGGTCAGGAACCGGGCAAAGATGATCCCGCCGATAACGATCAGGAATATCGTTGAAGTCGTGATCCCCGCATCCTTGAAGGTATCGACCAGCATCTTCCAGCCCAGCTTGCGCTTGAAGGCCACGATCAGAAATGCCCCGAATGCTCCGACGGCCCCGGCATAGGTTGGCACGAAGAAACCGACATAGATGCCGCCGATAACCATCAGGAACAGCAGACCGATCCCCCACACCCCCTTGAGTGACGCGACCTTCTCACGCAACGTGAATGTCTCGTCGGGGATGGGGCACAGATGCGGATAGCGCCTGGCGATCAGATAGATGCCCAGCATGTAGATGCCCGCCGACATCAACCCCGGTATCAACCCGGCGACCAGCAGACGGGCCACTGATTGCTCGGTGATGACCGCGTAGACGATCATCAGGATTGAGGGCGGGATCAGCGAGGCAAGGGTGCCCGATGCCGCGATGCAGCCTGCCGAGAGGCGCTTGTCATATCCGAAGCGCGTCATCTCCGGCATTGCCATCCGTGTGAAGACTGCGGCGTTCACGATGGTCGAGCCGCAGGCCGCCCCGAAGGCCGCCGAAGCCAGCGTCGTCGCCATGGCCAGCCCGCCCGAGACACGCCCCAGCCACGTATAGGCCGCGCGATAGAGATCGGCGGTCAATCCTGCCTGTGATGCCAGCGCCCCCATCAGGATGAACAGCGGAATGACCGCAAGGGTGAAGGAGTTCGTTGTCGAGAACGGTACCGTGGCCAGTTGCGCCAGCGCAGCCTGCGGATTGATCGCCAGCAGGATGCCGATGAAACCACCCAGACCGAGCGCCACGCCGATATGGACCCCCATGACCAGCATGAAGACCAGCAGCGCGGCGACGATGATCCCGACCGTTCCGGCATCAAGCATCCCGTGCGCTCCCGGCGATATCGACGGCAATCCCGTCATTGAATTCCGGCAAGGGTGCGCCGGTGCGGATGCGCCGCAGGTCGAGCACCAGATCCACAAGAAGACGCAGGATCATCAACCCCGTTCCGGCGACAAGCGTGAACCGCGCGGGCCAGAGCGGGAACCGGATCAACCCGACCGTCGCCTCACCGATCTGGAGTGAATACTGCGCTTCCAGATAGGCTTGCCACAGCAGCAGGCTGAAAAAGATGATCGCCGCGATATCGGCTACGACGTCCATCACCGCGCGCATCTTCGGCCCCGCGCGCAGATAGGCGATCTCGACCCGGATATGGGCGCGGCGGATCTGAGCGTAGGCCAGCGCCCCGAACACGATCAGCACCATAGTGCTTTCGGTCAGTTCGCGTGGGCCGGGCACGGGAATTCTCAGAACCTGCGTCCCGACGATATCGGCGACACCGAGAAACATCGACATCATCATGCCGATACCGCCGATCATCAGGACGCCAAGCGCCAGGCGCTCGATCAAATAGGCGATGCGCTGCAAGGGTCTGCGTCTCCGAAATCTGATATAACCGGCGGAAATAGATACAGCCCCGGCTCATGTCCGGGGCTGCGGTCGTCACAGGGGCGGGATCAGTCCGCGTCGATGATCTTGCGCCAGTAGTCGGAGACTTCCATCGCCTCGTCACCCGTGCCGCGCTTGGTCATGTCATCGACCCAGTTCTGGAGCAGATCCGGTGCGGCTTCCTTCCATTTGGCGAGTTCTTCCTCGGGGAAGGGCTTGATGACGCCTCCCGCTTCCACGATCTTCTCGCCTGCGGCTTCCTCGGCCTTCTCGATATTGTCGATATAGGCTTTGCCCGCCATTTCGGCTTCTTCGAGGATGATTGCCTGATCTTCCTCCGAGATCTTGCCCCATACGCGCTTGTTGATGACGATCAGGTGGCCCGTGATCGACATCACCGGACCGCAGCTCGTCTTGCCGGGTTCATAGAGACGGTTCGACAGGATATTGCCCCGGTTCAGGAACGAATAGTCGAGCGAACCGCGTTGCAGCGCCTCGTAGACATCGCCGACCCCGACGCTGACCGGAACCGCCCCGACGGCTTCATGTGCTTTGGGGATATCCGCGCCGAAGGACCGGATTTTCTTGCCCTTCAAACCCTCGACGGTATCGCAGTTCTCGTCCGGGCCTGTCAGGTAATAGGAGCCAAGGGGTTGATGGAACAGGAACTTCACACCGAATTTGTCGAGTTCCTGCTCGAAATACGGGATGTCCTTGTACGCGGCGGCAGAGATTTCCATTGCCTGACGCGGAGAGTCGAAAACGAACGGAATCTGATAGGCCCGCCAGTACAGAAGCTGGTCGGAATAATATCCCGGCACGACCGATGCCATGTCGATAGCGCCGCGTCCGGCGAGGGTGAGCACTTCATTGCCCTTGCCCAGTCCACCCGCGAAGGTGATCTCGACGGTAACGCGGCCTTCCGTGCGTTCCGTGACGTTTTTCGCGAAATCCTTCTCGGCCTGAACAAAGGAGGAATCGCCTAAGTAATGCCCCCAGCGGAGCGTGACGTCGGCCTTCGCGGCAGTGGCGGCAAGTGTCGCCGCCGTCAGAGTCGCCAGTACGGCGGCTCCTGCGAGGGTCTTGAATCTTGAGATCATGTCTTTCTCCCTGATGGTATCGCATCGTCGGGCATCGCTTTACGGCCCGTCATCCTGCAAGGTTGGCCTATGACCGGTCCAAGCGCAAGGACCGCAAACGGATCGCTCCGATGACTCTACCGATCCATAGGGAAAAGCATGATGATCGATCATGATGATACGCAGGACCGAACGGCACGGGATATCCTTGCCCGTCTCGCCTCCCGCCGCTCATGCCGTGATTTCGAGGATGTTGAAATTCCACGCCCGGTTCTGGCAGAGATCCTCGCCGATGGAATCGAGGCCCCGTCTTCGTGCAATCACCAGAACTGGCATTTCATCGTCGTCACCGACCCGGAACGCAGACGCCTTGCACGGCGGATTTCGGGCGGCAATCACCATTTCGAACAGTGTTCCGCCCTCGTCTATCTGACCTTCCAGAAGGGCTGGACGCATGGGAATTTCTCCATCGTGCAGTCGGTGGCGGGGGCGTGTTATCATATGATGCTGTCGGCACATCTGCGCGGCTACGACTGTATCTGGAATGCCGGGATCGGCGACCATGCCGCCTTGCGCGAAATGCTGACTCTACCCCCGATCTACGAGCTTCAGGGCGCCC
The DNA here is from genome assembly GCA_937922185.1 of uncultured Neomegalonema sp. Lineage (GTDB taxonomy): Bacteria > Pseudomonadota > Alphaproteobacteria > Rhodobacterales > Rhodobacteraceae > JAHDDY01. The sequence continues at coordinate 8,190 of CAKZUT010000176.1, read as the reverse complement.
TCGCCATCGGTAAGGCCAGACCGTCCGCCCCCGCCATGAAGGCCCCCCGTCGCCCGGCGGAGGAGGTCGTGTCCTGGGAAACCTTCTCCCGGCCCGCCGCCAGCATCTATCCGGCCAGACCGGCGGATGACTACCCGTTCTTCGCGATCAGCAATACCGCGAACCCCTTCGCCGAGTGGAATCCGCGCAACTGGACATGGGACCAGATCGCCGATTTCCGGGGGTATGCCGTATGGGCTAAATCGCCGCTGGCCGGTGTTTACGTCTCGCGGCGTCAGGGCGAGGCACAGGAGGCAGAACACGCCCTGATTCCTGCGGGGCAGTGCGGCACGGTCGTGGAGGTCATGCCATGGGGCGGCACCTCGACGGTCCGCCTTCGGGAGCGATTGCCACAGGCCGATCTTCACGTCGCTGAGCTGTCCGAGGGCAATATCTCCTTTATCCGCGAGCGTATGCGGCGGGAGATGCCGGATGTTCCAGTTCCCGGCTTTGACCTCATGGTGGGGCCGTCGCTGCCCTATGAGGCTGGTTCGGTGGATTGCGTTATCCTGCCGCAAGTGCTGGAGCATATGCCCGACCCCGAGGCCGTTCTCGCAGAAGTGGCCCGTGTCCTTGCCCCCGGTGGCACGGTCATCGCCAGTATCCGCAACATGGAATCGGCCTATGGTACATTATGGAGCGACGAGGAATCCCGCGCCCAGATACCCAATCAAGGCCCGTTCACGCCGATCCCGGCGGCAACCGTGCGCGACTGGATTGCCGGACACTTTGATATCGAGGAGGAATACGGCATTGGCATCGAAGCCACCAGTGACGCCACGATCCTGACCGGTGATGATGCACAGACAGGGCGGCTATACGCCATACGGGGGCGTCTCAGGCCAGTATGCGCCTGACATAGCGTCCATGGCCGACCGCATCCGCGATCAACGCTCCGTCCCGCAACACGAACCGACCGCGTGACAGGGTATGCACCACCGCCGCCTCCATGGTCTGCCCTTCATGGATCGAATAGCCCGCATCCGTCGCCAGCGCCTCACGCCTGACCACATAGCGTGCCTGCAAGTCCAGAACGGTGAGATCGGCATCGGCTCCCGGTTCCAGTCGCCCTTTCGTCGCCAGCCCCATGCGTTTCGCCGGATTGGACGTGACGAGCGGCACCAGAGTTTCCAACCCCACTCCTTGCCGCTTTCCCTCGGTGATGAGCGCGGGCAGGAAGGTATCCAGTCCGGGAAATCCCGGTTGTGCCTTCCAGATACCGCCCTCCTTCGAGGTCGGGGGACGATGGATATGATCCGTTGCGATCATGTCGATCTGTCCTCGCCGGATCGCTTCCCACAGCGCCGCACGATCATGCGGCGCGCGCAGCGGTGGATTAACCTTGCCTGTCGCGCCCAAATCGCTGTCCGTGTCATGGGTCAGATACTGGATACAGGTCTCGATGGAGACATCCGATCCCGCCCCTCGCTGGAGCAATGCCGCCTTCAGAGCTTCCGCCGAGGAGGTATGTACCGCATGAACCGGCGTGCCCGTGATCCGCGCCAGATAAGCGACCCGCGACAGCGCCTCGGCCTCAACGAAGGGCGGGCGCGTCGCATTCCAGGCCGCGAGACCATCCGCCCCGTCTGGGTCCGCCGCCATGACCCGATCGCGCAGAACCCATGCGATCTCGATATTCTCGGGATGGGGGCACAGCATCCCCCCGGCATCCCGCAGGGTTTCGAGCAGGCGGAAGAGATAGCCGTCATCGTTACCCGGCAGGCCCAGCCTCGCGCCCTCGTCCCCCCGGATATTCATGAACAATTTCGCGGTCGGTGCCCCGCGTGCCACCAGCCACGGCACCTCCGCCAGTTGGTCCTCGGTCGCGATGACGCAATGGAACCCGAAATCCAGCCTTGCGCCCTCTTCAGCAATGGCGCAAATTTCATCGAAAACAGGCCCATACGGATCGGCGCTCAGAACATAGGATAAAAAGCAGGTCACGCCTCCAGTCGCCGCCGCCCCGGTTTCACTCGCCGCATCCGCAGGCACACGGGGGCGCGAGATATCCTGCCCGTGACCGAGATGGATATGTGCGTCGATGGCACCGGGCATCACCGTCAGGCCACTCACATCGACCCGCTCCGCCGCCTCTGCGCGCCCCGCCGATGCAAGGCCCGCGATACGGCCTTTGTCGATCAGCAGGTCCGCCGCCACGAACCCGCGATCCTCCGTCCAGACAGTGCCGCCTGTCAGCGCCAGATCGACCATGTTCCGTCCCTTTCATCCCGCCTATAGTAGACCATGACGCAGGAGCGCAGCGCATCGCAAGCCGCCGGAACGAGGAGACCCTCCCCATGACTGCCAAGACCACCCTTGCTGAACGCCGCCTTGCCTTTCGCCGCACCTGCGAGGCTCGCCGCGCGCTGATCATGCCGGGGGCGGGCAATGCCCTGACCGCACGGATCATCGACGATGCGGGTTTCGGCGCGATCTATGTGACTGGTGCCGGTATCGCGAACACCTATCTGGGCGCGCCGGATCTTGGCCTCGTGACCCTTACCGAACTTGCCGCCACGACCGCCGCCATTGCTGAAATCACGGATAATCCGCTGGTTGTGGATATTGATACGGGCTTCGGCAATGCGCTCAATACCTGGCGCACCATCCGCGTTATCGAGCGGGCCGGGGCCGCTGCCGTGCAGATTGAAGATCAGGTTTTCCCCAAGAAATGCGGTCATTTCGAGGGCAAGGCTGTCATTCCACTTGAGGAGGCGGTCAGCAAAATTCACGCGGCGGTCGATGCGCGGGAGGACGCGAATATGCTCGTCATCGCCCGCACGGATGCCCGTTCTGTCGAGGGGTTCGAGGCCGCACTCGACCGCGCCGAGGCGTTTATCGAGGCGGGTGCGGACCTGACTTTTGTGGAGGCTCCGCGCGATGCGGAGGAGTTGCGCGCGATTCCGGCACGGCTGTCCGTTCCGCAGGTCGCCAATATGGTCGTGGGCGGCAAGACACCTCTCACGTCGCAGGCTGACCTGGAGAAAATGGGCTATGCCGTTGTTCTCTATGCCAATACCCCGTTACAGGCCGCCATGCGCGCCATGAGTGATGTCCTCGCGGCCCTGTATCGCGACGGAGATGTAGGCGGGGTCATTGACCGTCTCGCCGGGTTCGAGGAGCGTCAGCGGATCGTCGCCAAGGCCGGATACGATGCTTTGGATGCGCGCTATGCAATTGATAAGAAATAGCTATTCGGCCAGCATATCCAGATACCCCGCCACATCCCCGGCTCCGTCCAGTTCCAGCGTTGCCTGCCATACCGCCTCCGCCTTCGACGCGCTCCAAAGGCGCGCCGTCAGGGCCATGAACTTGCTGTACAATTCCGCCTCGCTGTAGGGATCGCTTTCATCCCCCCTGTTCGTCTCCACGGCGGCGCTCAGCATCCGCCCGTTCGCCAGTGTCAGCGTTACGCGGGCAGGGCGTCGTTCGGGCAGGGCAGCGGTCATCGCCGCATCCTCGCGCACCGTCACCCGCCCCGCCAGCGCCCGGATTACGGGGTCCGCTACCCGCGCGGCGGAGAAGCTTTCCACCCCGCTCGATCCCGTCACGATCCGCGTTGCCACCGCAAACGGCACCGAGAATTTCCCCGCCAGCACATTGCGCGGAGCGGGGTCATTGAGTTCGGCGGCAAAGGCATAAGAGTCCACCGATACTGCTACAATGTCACCCGGTTGCGTGTCCGGTTCCCCGGCCAGCACCCGGTCGAGAGCATCGAGCGCGGCATGATTGAATCGACAGCATGAATGCATCTTGAAGTAGTTTCGAGCCACATTCCACACCTCCCCCGGATCACGCACCAACGCCCCCTCGTCGAACTCATCCGACACCACCCGACCGAACACTTCCCCGACCCCGTTCCAATCGCCCGTATACCCCGTATCGACCAGATCGACTGTCAGCACCCCCATCCGGTTCGACACCCCGGCGAAGACATTCCGCACTGTTCCTCCTTCCAGCATCGTCCGCCGCGAGGTGGACAGCCCGAGGCTGGCCGCGATGGTCATCCCCTCGCGATGCGCCGCCGCTCCAAGGCCGCGCAGCCGCATCGCGGCAACCGTTGCCCCGATGGCTCCCCATGTCCCGTGCGGATGCATGGCCGGGCGCAATCGCGTGGCGATCCCGACCCTTGCCGCCGCCTCGTATCCCACCGCAATCGCCGAGAGCAGCGTGGCTCCCGACGTGCCTTTCGCCATGGCCAGCGCAGCAGGGATCACATGCACCCCCGGATGCCCTTTGCAGAAGCGGTTCCCCTCATCCATTTCCAGCGTTGTCCCGGCCACTCCGTTCAGGAAGGCCGCCGATCCCGCCGACATCCGCCCTCCCGGCCCGATCACCACCGCATCCCCGCGCGACCCTGCCGCCACCCGCGCGGTCAGCGCCCGCACCTCCGCCTCGTCCGCCCCGCCGACAATGGCCCCGATGGTATCCGCGAGGATCAGTGCCGTCTTCGCACGCACATCCTCCGGCACGTCCGCCTCTGCCGTGAGCCCGGCCAGTTCCGTCAGTGCATCCATGGTTGATCGCTCCCGCATTTCCTGTTTCGCTCACCGTCCAGCAGGAAGGGCCGAACCGCCATGAAAAAAGTCCTCGTCATCGTTCCCTTTCCCATGTCGGAGGATAATCTGGGCCAACGCCGGTCGCAGCTTGATGCCGTGTCTCTCGGTCCCGATATTGCCTTCGAGTTCCGTTCCGTGCGGGCGGCCCCGAAAAACTACGTCAGCGCCTCCGACATGGTCCTCGCCGATATCGGCGCGCTGGAGGCGGGGCTGGAGGCCGAGGCGCAGGGCTTCGATGCCATTTGCATCGACACCATGAGCGACAGCGGCATGGCGGCCCTGCGGTCGGAACTGACCATTCCCGTGATCGGGCCGGGCCGGGCGTCGGTGCTGATGGCGATGATGCTGGGCAAGCGGTTCTCGATCATCGCGCTCTGGCCCCACTGGCGACATCTCTACGAGAAGACCCTCATGGAGTTGGGCGTCGCCCATGCCTGTGCCTCGATCCGCTCCCTCGATCTTACCCCCGACAATCAAAGCCTCCTCGCGGGCAAGGAAGAAGACGTCTTTCCCGCGCTGGAGTCCCTCGCCCGTCGCTGCATCGCGGAAGATTGCGCCGACGTCATCCTGCTCGGCTCCACCACCATGCACCAGTCCCACGGCTACTTGTCCGAACGCCTTCCCGTTCCCGTCATCAACCCCGGCCCCCTGACGTATAAACTGGCCGAGACAGTGCTGGGACTGGGCCTGACGCATAGCCGCACCGCCTATCCCGCATCACCGGCCCCCCGGCGCGAAATGATCCATGCGATGCTGGATGGCGCCCGATGAGACAGCCTGAATAAATCCGGCATATCCCTCGCCATAGCGGCCCTGCGTATGAGCGAGGACCGGAAATTCAGGGTACTTCGCGGCTGTGGCGGCATGTAAACCCGCATTTCGGGCATCGGGGAAATTGCCATTGGACCGCGCGCCCGCTAGAACGCGCGGCAGCAATGTCCTACCAGCCCGAAAGCGCGAACAACATGGCCGAGAAATTCGTCTACTACATGGATGGCGTCTCCAAGACCTATCCGGGCGGCAAGCCCGTTTTCAAGGATATCCGGCTGTTCTTCTATCCCGGTGCGAAGATCGGCGTGATCGGGGTCAATGGTGCGGGTAAATCGACCCTGCTCAAGATCATGGCCGGAATCGACAAGGATTTCACCGGTGAGGCATGGGCCGACAAGGGCACCCGCGTCGGTTATCTGCCGCAGGAGCCGCATCTCGATGAGACGAAGACCGTCCGCGAGAACGTGATGGAGGGCGTCGCGCCCAAGAAGGCTCTGCTCGACCGTTTCAACGCGGTCGCGATGGAGGTGGGCGAAAACTACACCGATGAGCTGATGGAGGAGATGACCACCCTTCAGGACCAGATCGACGCTCAGAATCTGTGGGATCTGGACAGTCAGATCGACGTTGCGCTGGAGGCCCTGCGCTGCCCCCCCGATGATGCGGATGTGTCCAAATTGTCGGGCGGCGAGAAGCGCCGTGTCGCGCTGTGCAAGCTGCTCCTTGAAGCGCCGGACATGCTGTTGCTCGATGAACCGACCAACCATCTGGATGCCGAAACGATCGCATGGCTCCAGAAGCATCTTCAGGACTATGTCGGCGCTGTCCTTCTCATCACCCATGATCGCTATTTCCTCGATAATATCACGTCATGGATTCTCGAACTGGATCGCGGCAAGGGCATCCCGTGGGAGGGCAATTATTCTTCCTGGATGGAACAGAAGGCCAAGCGGCTGGAGCAGGAAGAGCGCGAGGACAAGGGCAAGCAGAAAACGCTGGCCCGCGAACTCGAATGGGTGCGTCAGTCCCCGAAGGCCCGGCAGGCTAAATCCAAGGCCCGCCTTAACTCCTATAACGAGATGGCGGAGGCTTCCGAGCGTGAGCTTGTCGGCAAGGCCCAGATCATCATCCCGAACGGCCCGCGTCTCGGCGAAAAGGTCATCGAGGTCGATAACGTCAGGAAGGCCTACGGCGACAAGCTGTTGATCGACGGCCTGACCTTCTCCCTGCCGCGCGGTGGCATCGTCGGGGTCATCGGTCCCAACGGGGCGGGCAAGACGACCCTGTTCCGCATGATGACGGGACAGGAACAGCCCGATTCAGGCTCGGTGACCTTCGGCGATACGGTTCAGCTCGGCTATGTCGATCAGTCCCGCGACGCGCTCGACCCGAACAAGACTGTCTGGGAAGAAATCTCCGGCGGTAACGACCTGATCCAGCTCGGCAAGGCCGAGATCAATTCCCGTGCCTATGTCGGCGCGTTCAACTTCAAGGGCGGCGACCAGCAGAAGAAGATGAACATGCTGTCGGGCGGTGAGCGCAACCGCGTCCACATGGCCAAGCTGCTCAAGGAGGGGGGCAATGTCATCCTGCTCGATGAGCCGACGAACGATCTCGACGTCGATACCCTGCGCGCGCTGGAAGATGCATTGCTGAACTTCGCCGGATGCGCCGTGGTCATCTCGCACGATCGCTGGTTCCTTGACCGCATCTGCACCCACATGCTGGCCTTCGAGGGCGACAGCCATGTGGAATGGTTCGAGGGGAATTTCGAGGATTACGAGGCCGACAAGATCCGCCGCCTCGGTGCCGACTCGGTGAACCCGACCCGCATCAAATACAAGAAGTTCGCCCGATAACGGTCATCGCCGTCGTCGCAGTGGCGGGCCATCCCGCCACTGCCTGCCATATTCGCGGAAAACCGGCCTACGCCGTCCCGCGCGGAGGTCTTTCGTTCTCGATGGTGAAGATCATCCCGTCGAGCAACTGGTCCAGATCGGGCCGCGCCGACGGTCCGTTCGATACGGCGATCAGCAGCGCCGTTCCGTCCGGGCGCAGGCAGAAGACGCCCGGTTCGGCGAAGTTCCGGTCCGTCTCGCTCTCGGAGAGCGGTTCACTGACATAAAGGCCGAGCGCCCGCATCTGACCTTCCGAAAGGCCGTAGCCGACCGGAAACGTCCAGCCATGCTCTTCCACATCGGCCCCGGCCTTCTCGCGCGTGTCGGCGGAAACGGCCAGAATGTCGAAGCCCGCTTTCTCCCACGCCGCTTTCATGCCTTCCAGCTTGGTCAGGTAGGGTTTGCACCGTCCGCAATGCCTGCCGCGATAGACGACCAGCAAGGTCCATCGGTTCCTGCCACCTTCCAGAATGGCGGGCGGCCCTCCGACCGTATCGAAGACGAGGGCGGGAATTGTCTGTCCGGCGGGAAATAGCTGTGTCATGCGGATGCCACGGGCGCGAGAGGGGCACCGTTGCCGCCCTCCGTCGTATCGGTTGTTCCGGCCTTCATCGTCATCCTGTCGCTCCCCTGTGACGGTATGTCTTCCTGCCATTGGGTATGTCAGTACGATGCCCGTGGCCACCCCTGTTCCGGGCAAAATCCGGGTCAATGCGAAAATCGTCGCTGAGCGCATGACAGCCGCTCTTCTCTCGCGGGACGGCGTAGCAGTGCAATGGAGAGGTAGAGCGAAGACAAAGCCCCGTCCCGGCCTCCCTGTCGCGTCATGCGGGGCAGGCCGGACGATGGTGGGGGATCCTGGAATCGAACCAGGCATGGGTCTCCCCGGCGGATTTACAGTCCGCTGCCGCACCTTGCAGCGC
>CAKZUT010000175.1 GCA_937922185.1 uncultured Neomegalonema sp. | reverse complement strand
ACGCAGTAAGCGACCGACCCCAGAACTGGAGCGTTTTCCCGGTTTCGCTCGTATCGCCGATATCGCGCCACGCAAACCGCGCTACGATTCCGTCGAGCGGCACATATCCCCGCTTGCGCCAGAAGGCGTCATGCGGCCTATATTCTTCGGGCCGTGCGGGATGATCGGCGGCGCGTATCACGCTGCAAAAACATGCCTCCCGCATTCCCAGTTCAAGGGCATGGTCTTCCCGTCCGTCGAAGAAGGCATGGCCGATGCCCCTGCCGCGCCATTCCGGCAACAGGACGGATTCCGCGCAATAGAAGCGCCGCTCCACATCCATCCCCCGCGCCCGGAACGGGGCTGCCCAGTCGCTTTCCACATCAGGGATCGGGGCACCGGTCGCCGCACCCACGATGCGCTCCCCCGCCCGCGCGACCACGACCACTGCACGGGGCGAGGCACCGAAGGCGGCGAGATAATCGTGCTCGTATGCGAGGTCGCCGTCATAGAGATACGGAAAGTCCCGGAAGACGGTGATCCGCAGCGCGGCGATTTCGGGAATGACGGCGGCAATGGCGTCGCCTGTCAGCGATTCGATAACCACGTCCTGTCTCTTATCCCGTCCTGTCACGATGCGCTCCTTCTGTCGCTGCACGCCCGCCGGTCTGCCCTGTACCGTGACAGCAATTGAAAGCGGTCACCCGGCGCATGGAATTTCGGAATTACCCCTTCAATTCTGAAGCCGTGTACCCTATATTCCAACTGTCTGTTTCGGCAGACTATGGTGATAAACGCGCGTGTAATAAGCGGATTGGACCCGGGGGCGGTACCCGGCGGCTCCACCAGCATTCTCTTCGTTTGAGGGATGGACGGGGCCGAAACAGGATCGACAAACGTCTAAAGGCGTAGCTTTTACCCGGCATTGTACCGCCGTTATCGGGCTATTCGCACAATTGCAAACGACAATCGTGCTCCGGTCGCTCTCGCCGCTTAATTGCGGTGCGAAGACTGGAACTTAAGTCTCAGGCCTTAGCCGGTCTGAGCGGGGTTCGGAGGCACCTGGCAACAGAAGCCTCCACTTTCCCCTTCACGGCACTCGCTTTTTCACTATGATCCGGGGTTTGTATGTGTGGGGGCGTCATGCAGTCTGGACCGATTGATTACGGCAAACTGATCCGTGAGGGTTTGCGGAGTGTGATGTCACGCTCGCTCGCGCACACACTCGAACACGGACTTTACGGCGAGCAGCATTTCTACATCACTTATTACACGCAGCATTCGGGCGTCGTCATGCCCGATTGGCTGCGCGCGCAATTCCCCGAAGAGATCACCATCGTGCTGGAGCACGAATTCGATGATCTGGCTGTCATGGCCGACCGCTTCTCGGTAGAACTGAGCTTCAACGGTCAGCCGACTCTTCTGGTCGTTCCGTTTGCTGCGGTCCGCATGTTCCGCGACCCCAGCGTCAACTTCCAGATCGAATTCCCGTTCTCTGACGAGGACATTTCGGGCCAGTCGGAACCGCATCCGGCGGTCACAATCGAGACGGCGGAACCGGTAGCCGAAGGGGATGAGCCGCAGGAGGCGGAGGGCGATCCGGCGGATCGTGTGGTCAGTCTCGACGCCTTTCGCAAAAAGTAGCCACACGTCGACCCGCAGGGTATATCCCCGCGCAATGTCATCATCATTGTAAGGGGAGCGACCTGTGAGCGACCGGAAAATCCGTACAGAAACCGATTCCTTCGGCCCGCTGGAGGTTCCTGCGGATCGTTACTGGGGCGCGCAGACCCAGCGGTCGATTATAAACTTCCCCATCGGGTGGGAGCGTCAGCCCGTGGCTATTGTCCGCGCCCTTGGCGTCATAAAGCAAGCGACCGCACGGGTGAACGCCGCCAACGGCGATCTGGATCAGGATATCGCCGGGGCCATCGACAGGGCGGCGCAGGAAGTGATCGACGGCAAGATGGATGACCATTTCCCGCTCGTCGTCTGGCAGACGGGATCGGGCACCCAGTCGAACATGAATGCAAACGAGGTCATCTCGAATCGCGCCATCGAACTTCTGGGCGGCGAGATGGGCAGCAAGACGCCCGTACACCCCAACGATCACGTCAATCGCTCGCAATCCTCGAACGATACCTTCCCGACGGCCATGCATATCGCCGCTGCCCGTGTTGCCCATGACACGCTTCTGCCCGCTCTGGACAAGCTGCACGGTGTCCTTGACGCCAAGGCGCAGGCGTTCGCCGATATCATCAAGATCGGACGCACCCATACGCAGGATGCCACGCCCCTTACTCTCGGGCAGGAATTCGGCGGCTATGCCTTTCAGGTCCGCAAGGGGATCGAGCGGGTCAATCATGCGCTGGAGAATATCTATCCGCTGGCGCAGGGCGGTACGGCTGTCGGCACCGGGCTGAATACCCGCGAAGGCTTTGCGAAGGCCGTTGCCGACGAGATCGCCACGATCACGGGCCTGCCTTTCGAGACGGCGGAAAACAAGTTCGAGGCCCTTGCAGCCCATGATGCCGTGGTCGAGATGTCCGGGGCGCTGAAAACCGTTGCCGCCTCGCTCTTCAAGATCGCCAATGACATCCGCTTTCTCGGCTCAGGCCCGCGCAGTGGCCTCGGAGAGTTGACCCTGCCGGAGAACGAACCGGGCAGCTCGATCATGCCCGGCAAGGTCAATCCGACCCAGTGCGAGGCGCTTACGCAGGTCTGCGCCCATGTCATGGGCAATGACGCGGCCATCGGCTTTGCGGGCAGTCAGGGTCATTTCGAACTGAACGTCTACAAGCCGATGATGATCTACAATCTGTTGCAATCCATGCAGTTGCTCGGCGACGCCTCCGTGGCCTTCACCGATAATTGCGTATCGGGGATCGAGGCGAACGAGGACCGGATCGCGAGGCTGATGCGCGAAAGCCTGATGCTCGTTACGGCGCTGGCTCCCGAGATCGGCTATGACAACGCTACGAAGGTCGCCAAGACCGCGCATAAGAACGGCACGACCCTGAAGGAAGAGGCTATCGCGCTGGGCATGTGCGATGCGGAAACCTTCGAGCGTGTCGTCCGCCCTGAACAGATGATCGGCCCCAGGGCATAGGGCCTGCTGAGATTGTCCTGTCCCCGGTCTGCCGGGGGCAGGGTTGGCCTTACCGCCGCCGCACCGCTTCCAGCGCGTCCAGCATCTCCGCGAAGCTGTCCACTACCGCTTCCGCGCCCATTTCCTCCACCGGAATATCCGAATATCCGAAGCGCGTCATGATGCACGGGATATCGGCGTTGCGGGCGGTCTCGCGGTCAGTATCGGTATCGCCGATCATGACGGACAGATGCGCCGTCGCCCCGCATCGCTCGATGGTTGTCAGCAGGGCAACGGGGTCCGGCTTGCGAACGGGCAGGGTATCGGCCCCCACCAGTGCCGCGAAACGGTGCAACACATCCAGCCGTTCCAGCAATGTGCGCGCTAACCCCTCGGGCTTGTTGGTGCAAACCCCCACGATCCAGCCCTGCGTCTCCAGTGCATCCAGAGTGTCGATCACGCCGTCATAGAGCCTTGATTCGTCACAGATACGCTCGGCATAGCGGTCGAGAAACGGCTGGTACAATGCGTCCACTTCCCGCTCGTCCACCGGATGCCCCGCATGGGCGAAGGCCGCGCGGATCAGCGCCTTCCCGCCGAAACCGGCGGTTGTCTCGGCAATGGACAGGGGCATCGGTGCAAATCCGCGCTCCGTGAACAGGTCATTCGCCGTGCCGACGAGATCGGGTGCGGTATGGGCGAGGGTGCCGTCGAGATCGAAGATCGCGCAAGGGGCGCTCATGACGGGGCCTCACTTTCGGGCGTGCGGCTCTGGGATTTTGCCGGGGCATAGCTGAGCAGCACATCGCCGGGGTCGGCCCTGGGTCTGTCCGAGACGGTAACGAAGGAGATCGTGTTGTCCGTATTCAGGTCGGCCAGCAATTCGGTGCCCTCGGCCCGGTCATTGCGATAGTTGTCATAGCCATATTCCTCGGTCAGGCGCGTATGGGTGAAGACCCATCCCGAATAGGACCGCGATTCGAGCGTACCGAAGGAGACGCCCGACGCGAACAGTTTGCGTCCGCCCAGCGTGACGGGCAGGGCATTGGGGTTCTCGCCGTCATCCTCGGATCGTCCGAGCTGGAAGACATTCGTGCGCCCGAATTCGGGGCCGAAATCCGTGCAGATCAGGGCATTGTATGAATCATTGTCCGTGGCGGCGATGATGGTGCCGAAGCGGTTGAGGTCGAGGGTGTGTTCGGCGGCTTCCGACAGGATTTCTCCATGCCATGTGGGAATGTCCTGCAAGCGCAGCCTTCGCAGCGCCGCCCATGACTTATCGACCACGAGGATCGGAATCTCCAGTTTCTGGAGTGCCTTGGCCAGTTGTGCCGACCAGTTCGACGCGCCAACGATCAGGACGCCGGGCACTTCTGTCGAGACCAGATCGAGCCGCTGCGCCACGGTTCTGACGCTGAAGCCCTGAATCACGACTGTCGCGAAGACGAGGGCGAAGGCCAGCGGGGCAATGGCCGCGCCGTCCACGTAGCCAAGCTCGGCCAGTTTGGTCCCGAAGAACCCGGAAATCGCGACCGCGACCACCCCGCGCGGCCCGACCCAGGCGATCAGGCCCTTTTCCGCATTGCTGAGGTTGGTTCCGGCCAGACTGAGCCAGACGGCGATAGGTCGCGCGATCAGCATGACGGTGATCACGAACAGCAACGCGCGCCAGTTCAGCGTCGCCAGCATCTCCGCATCAAGGGTCGCGGCGAGGATCACGAAGACGCCGGAGACCAGAAGGACCGCGATATGCTCCTTGAACCGCCGCAACTCGGCGATGCTTGGCAGCCGGGAATTACCGAGGATCATGCCCATCAGGGTCACGGCCAAAAGGCCGCTCTCCTCCAGAAACTCGTTGGAGGCCGCGAAGACGCCCAGAACCACGGCGATCAGCACCGGCACTTTCATGTATTCCGGTACCAGCGCCCGCCGGAATGCATAGGCCAGTGCGAGGCCCGCCGCTCCGCCGAAGAAGATCGAGAGAACAACGCCGATAACGAGGTGCCCCGCTGCATCTGACAGATCGGCGGAATGGGCCATCGTCGCCGCATATTCGAAGGCGAGCACGGCGAACAGGGCGCCGATGCTGTCATTGACGATCGCTTCCCAGCGCAGGACGGATGCCGGTCTCTGGGTCAGTTTTGCCTGACGCAGCAGGGGCGTTACCACCGTCGGCCCCGTCACGACGAGGATGCCCCCGAAGACCGCCGATACCGGCCATGACAGGCCCGCGACGTAGTGACAGGCAAGGGTTCCGGTGATCCAGCCCAGCGGTGCGCCGAGCAGGATGATCCGCTTCACCGCGCCCCCTGCATCGCGCAGGCCCCTGATATCGAGACTCAGTCCGCCTTCAAACAGGATCAGCGCGACCGCGACTGAAACCATCGGCCCGAGGGCATCGCCGAAATCATGTTCGGGATTGATCCAGCCGGTGAAAGGCCCCGCGATGACGCCGGCGATGAGCATCAGGACGATGGCGGGCAGGCGCAACCGCCATGCCAGCCATTGCGCCCCGACCCCGAGAACGCCGATGATCGCGAATGTCACGACGAGGGAATGCATGGGCAACGCTCCGTTGATATGTTTCGGACTAAGCCCGGTTTGCTGTGAAAATCACATGGCCCGGAGAGGTGGTTTTTCAATGTGTCCGGCGCAATGACGGGCGGCCCGATGCTCTGCCGGTCAGGACCGCTTCGATGAACAGGGGACGACCTTCCACGACGGGCGCCGATTCACTATAGTCGAAGACGATTTCCACGTCACCCGCACCGGCCACTGTTGCATCCTCGCGCAGCAGCGCATCGAGGATCGCGCGTGTCCTGTCTTTCGCTGTCTCAAGATCTGCGAAATCCTGCGAGATATCCGGCAGATGCGCGCGAAAGCAGCCCTCGGTCGGGCTGGTGATCCGCACCGCCCGTTCCAGCGTCACGCGCCCTGCCACGGCCCCGACGGCATTGGCCACGTCGGCATGATCAGGCACGAGGCAGGTTGTGCCCAGCGCCTCGCCGATAGCCGGATAATAGGTCGAGGCCGAGGCTCCCAGACCGATGAGCGGCAGAGCCAGTCCGATATCGACCCGCGCCGCGCCGTCCTTGCGCGCCAGCGCGGCGTCCAGCAAGGGCGCGGGCAATGCGCCGATCCCGTCATGGTCCAGCGCCGTATCGAGCAGCACCTGTGCCGAGCGGTGGATCAGTGTATCCACGACCATCCGCGACAGGGCCTCGCCATCGGAGGCGAGGCGGTTTCCTTTCCTGTCCTTGCGCCGGGCCAGCAGATCGGCGGCATCGCGTGCCGTCCCGCTGTCCCATGCGTCATGCAGCCCCAGAACATGGGCGGCATCGGAGGGGGTGAACCCCGCGATCCTGACCAGCCCGAGGCTGACCAGCCCCGTTAACGCACTGGCCTCCAGCCGTGTCAGCGCCAGCGCGTCGAGGGCTGCGGGGGCCGTGCCGATCCGGTCCAGCACCGCATGGTCGATGCGGCGCAGGCCGTCGGCGCGGGGAAGACGTGTCGGGATCGCAAAGCGCGCATCGGTTTCCGCCGCGCGCGGACTGCGCCCCTGTGCGGCCAGCGTCCGGCGCACGAGGTCAGGCTCATCCAGCGCGAACAGGCTTACAGGTACCAGCTTGCGCGGCCCCAGCGTCAGCGCCGCGTGGAAGGCTCTGTCATCGACCCCCACATCGCTGTCGCCGCCCAGCCCGTGGGTCGTCATCGCGACGGCGGCGATCATCGTGCGATGCCCGCCCACGGTCGCCCCGGTCTCGCTGAGCATCGGTCGCCCGTCTCGCAGAATCGCGATATCGGTGGTGGTGCCGCCGATATCCGAGATCATGGCATCCTGTTCCCCTGACAGATGCGCGGCACCCACGAGGCTGGCCGCAGGGCCGGACAGGATCGTCTCGATGGGCCGTTCCCGCGCGAATTCCGCCGATACGAGTGAGCCGTCTCCGCGCACGATCATCAGGGGCACGTCGATCCCGCGCGCCACCAATGCGCCCTCTGTCGAGGCGATCAGGGCCGAGATCGTGCCGATCAGGCGCGCATTGAGTACGCAGGTCAGGGCATTGCGCGGGCCGTCCAGTTCGCCCGACAGGTCATGCCCGCAGGTCACCGGCAGGGCACAGCGGGCGCGGATCAGGTCACGGATCGCAATCTCATGCGCCGGATTGCGCCCACCGAAGATCGTGACGACGGCAAACGCCTCCACCCCGTCCTTAACCGCATCAATTCGGGAAGAGAGGGCGTCGAGATCCAGCGGCGCGCGCTCCTCGCCCGTTGCGCGGAAGCCCCCCGCGATCAGGATCACCGGATCGGTGCCAAGGGTCGTCGCCAGACCGGACCGGTGCAGATCGGCCTCGTCGAACCCCGCGAAGATCAGACAGATCCTGCGCCGCACTCCCTCCACCAGTGCATTCGTCGCCAGCGTCGTGGAGATCGAGCAGAGCGCGATAGAGGCCGGATCGACGCCGCTTTCCGTCAGCACCGCGCCGATGGCCCCGTCGATCCCGATGGCCAGATCGTCGCGGGTGGTCAGGGCCTTGGCCTTGGCGACCACAGGCTCGGGCTTGCGGTCCTCGCTGTAGAGAACGGCATCGGTGTAGGTGCCGCCGGTGTCGATACCGAGAAGAAGGGCCATAGTGCGGTTCCGGGGTCAGGCGCGTCGGAAGATGCCGACGACCTCCGTATGCGGCGACCAGCGGAACTGGTCAATCGGCACGATGGGGCCGGGGCGATATCCTCCGTCCACGAGGGTGCGTGCGTCGCGGGCGAAAGTGGCCGGATTACAGGAAACCATGGCGATGAGCGGCACCGTGCTGGCCGCCAGATGCTCCACCTGCGCCTTTGCCCCCGTGCGCGGTGGATCGATCACCACGGCGTCGAACCGCGATAGATCATCGGGCAACAGCGGATTGCGGAACAGGTCATGGGCGCGTGCGGTCACGGGGCGCAGGGCGGGGCACAGGCGCGCACCCTGATCAAGAGCCGCGATCATCGTCCGGTCGCTGTCAATCGCCGTCACCGACGCCGTTGCCGCAAGGGGCAGCGCGAATGTTCCCAGGCCGCAGAACAGATCGGCGATGGTCCCCGCATCCCCGATTGCGGCGCGCAGGATATCGAGGATCACGGCCTCCGTCTCCCGCGCCGCCTGCAAGAACGCCCCCGGCGGCAGGATCACGCTTGCGGGGCCGAAACGCAGGACCGGAGGACGCCGCTGCAACAGCACTTCTGTGTTCCAGACCAGCCGCGCGAGATCGGCGCGCTCGGCGAGGGCCGACAATGCCTCCTGCAAGGGCAGGTCCATCGCCTTCATTTCGTCGGCCATCACGTCGAGGCCCGCATCCGTCTGCGTCACCTGAAGCGTCACCGCCCGTTTGCGCGGTGCCCCGACCAATGCGATATCGCGCAGCGCGGGAAGGGCCGCGACCAGTGCGGGCGTCAGGATCGCGCAGGTCTGCATATCGACGATCCGATGCTCCCGCGCCGCGCGAAAGCCGAACGGGGCCGTCTTCTTCGTCCGCTGCAAGGTAAATCGCGCCCTGCGACGGGCGGCGGCGGGAACGGTCACGGTGGGGGCCACCGCGATATCCAGCTCAAGACGGACCAGCGCATCGCGCACGACCGCGCGCTTCCAGTCCGCTACGGCAGCATCATCGACATGCTGAAGCTGGCACCCGCCGCATTCTCCGAAATGAGGGCAGGGCGGAGGTTGGCGGAGGCCGGACGCCGCAGAGTGCAACACTGCCGTCCCGCCCGACACCACGATGTCATCGCCGGGGGCCGTGAAAGGCACCGTGAGGATATCCCCCTCACCGAAGGCAACACCATGGCCGGTCACCGGGTCGAGCCGTTCGATGGTCAGGATCTGAGACACGCCGACGATCCGCTGCCGGTTCAGTCGGATGCCTTCTCTTCGGCGCCGTCATCCTTCTTCGCGTCATCTTCGGCGTCGTCGGCACCCTCGGCGGGAGCGGCCTTCTGGACCGTCTTGCCGCGCCTGAAGAACAGCGTCAGGCATTCCTGAACATTCGCGAACAGCGTATCATGTGCTTCCTGAAAGCTTTCCGGCTCCTCGGAGGCTGTGATCAGTTCTTCCCATAGTTCGACGCTGTACTCGTTCATCACCGAGACGCTCGTGCCCACGCCATCCTCCACAGCGCGGCGCTCGGCCTCGTCCTTGAGAATGGTCCGCGACTCTTTGATCGCGTCATAGGCCGGTTGCAGATCGTCGCGCCCGTCGGCGACCGATGCCTGATAGAACCACATCAGCGCGGTCATCCGCGCGCCGCAGACCCCGAGCGCCACATCGCCCTCATGGTGGCGTTTTCGCAGCTTTTCGGCCCATTCATCGTCCTGCGAGGCCAGTGCTTTCGGTTCAGTATTCAGCTTTTCGTCGGCGACTTCGGCATCATCCTGCTCATCGGATTTTGCCGCGTCATCGTCGGCCTTGTCTCCGGCCTCTTTCGTGACTGTGGCGTCGCCGGCAGTCTCTTCTGCTTTTTCCTCCGCATCGGATGCCGCGAGGGAAAAGGAGGGTACCATGGCAAGGGATGCCATGAGAAAAATACGCTGAAGCAGGACGCTCATCGGAGAAACTCCATCTCGTACGCGGGAAGGCGCGTTCATAACCCTGTCCCTGTTACAGGGAACCGATACGGCTTGCATCCAAAACCCGTGCCGACCGGGCGATCACTGTGCAGGTGTGATCGGATCGAGGATCAGGGGTTCGGTCGAATAGGGCTGTATGACGGAGGGCTGTACCGGGATGGGCTGAATTCCGGGGGTCGGCTGCGCGGGCTGGTTCGGCGCGGCATCGGGTGCCGCCGCCCGGAACCGGCGCAGTTCGTCCTTGGCGGAGACGAGGCAGCCCCGTGACAGCGTGACGAGCTCGCGCTGCACGGCCTGCCGTTCCTCGGTGGTCGATGCAGTGCGGATGCGTTTCGACATCAACTGCACAAAAGCGTTCGCCGCAGCGGAGATTTCGCTGGCGGGATAGAGGCGCAGCTCCGCGAAGAAATCACGCCCGGCCTGCACATCGGCCAACTGACGGGGATCGGGGTTCTCCGCTCTGCTCATGTATTGTCCCAGCATGTCGAGAGAACCGGCGCAGACCCCGGCGGCATTCGCGCCCGTGGCCTTGATTTTCTGGACCTGCTGAGCCTGTGCCGGAAGTGCGGCGATAGCACAGAGCGTGGCGATGGCGATGATCCGCATTATTTGATCCTCTCGTCTCGTTGGAGCGGCAGCTTTGCCCCGCCTTTGCGGCGAAAGAAAGGGATTTTCCGCACACTTAAGCCAATCGCGATACGAGGTTGAGCCGCAAAATCTCACCTCCCGCGCGGTTCCCGGTGCGAAACGCGGGGCGCGTGACAGCGGGAAGTTCTATCCGTCTCCGTCTTGCATACTGGCTTTGTACCACAGACAGAGATCGCTGACCGGGCAGCGGTCGCACCGGGGTGTGCGGGCGGTGCAGATGCGCTTGCCGAACTGAATCAGCCAGAAATGGCCGTCCCGCATCGCCCAGTCAGGGCTGCGTTCCTCCAGCGATTGCGCTGTTCTGGCGTCGGTCTTGCCGCTGGCGAGGCCGATGCGGTTGCAGACGCGGTGAACATGGGTGTCCACAGCGATGACATCGTGCCCGAAGGTGAAGCTCAGCACGATATCCGCGCATTTGCGGCCGATGCCGGGCAGTGCCATGAGGCCCTTGCGGGTATCGGGGACCACGCCGCCATGCTCCGCCAGCAGGGTTTCGCAGAACCGCCTGATATTGCGCGTCTTCATGTTGTAGAGACCGCAGGGCCTGATCGCAGTGGCAATCGTGTCGTCTGAAAGATCGAGTATGCCCTCCGGCGTGTGGGCAAGGGCGAACAATGCGCTGACTGCCGCCGCCGTATTCGCATCCCGGCTCTGGGCGGAGAGCATACAGGAGATGCAGGACCGGAAGGCATCTGGCTGGCCTTTCGGACCCTTCGCGCCGCGTGTGCGCCCCGGCATGGCCTCGGCAAGCCGACGATAGACGGTCTCGACATCGTCAGGGTTTAGAAGCGTTTCGGTCATGGAACGCATCTAGACCTGTCGGCTGGCCGGGCCAGCGCCTATTTTGAAATGCGGAGTCGTGTGGCCTTCTCCGCGATTTGCGTGAATGCGTCCGCAATTGCCGTTCTGTCTCCGACGGGGAAGTGATTATCTTCCGCCCCGGCGCATCTGGTGAGTTCGGCATCTGTCATCGCGCTGACTTTCAGGCCTATTGTATAGACCATGATGCCCGCTTCACGGGCAGTTTTGCAGGTGTTCTGAAACGCCTCGTAAGCATCGTCGATGGTCAGACCCTCGGTCTGAGTAACGGTAAAGTCGCCGTCAGTGATGATGACGATCACCTTGCGCGTCGCGCTGTTCAGCTCGCCGGGGGCCTTTCCGGGATGCTCCCAGACATCCTGCCATTTGGGGAGCAGGGAATAGAAGGCCCATTCGGCCCCGATATGACCGGCTGTCCCGCCTTCGGGTTCGACCGTCGAAATATATGTCGCCGCAGCCTGCGTGTCGGACAGGGGCAGAACGGGGGCCTTCGGCGTACCCACAGCCTTCAGCGGGGTCTTCTTGCTTTCTTTCGGCGGTTTCGCGGAGATCTGCATCTTGCCGTTCCCGGAGCGTTCCGCCCGTTCCGCCGCCCAGATCGGATTGCTCCCGGCACTGCCGTCCGGCGCGATGCCATTGATTGTCGTCATATCGGCGGGCGTGGCGGCGTCTCCGCCGCCGATCACTTCCGTTGTGGTGGCGATATTGACCGACGAGGAATAGGGTATGACGGATATCCGTGCATCGACCAGTCTGTTGTTATCGAAGACGGAGGCGAGACTCCGAACCCCTTCTTGAAGGGCGTCGATGCGGCGTGATCCCACCGTAGTGGGGGTGTCGGAATCGATAGCCCATGCCATTGATCCGCTGACATCGATCGACAGGGCGACTTCCAGTTCGATCTTTTCTCTCGGCACGACTTCGGATGTCACGACAAGGCGGTCTATACCCAGAATCCTGCCCGTAAAGATCGTCGGAGCCACGATCTCGACACTGCCGCGCATCACATTGGCACCCGTATCGTACTCGAAGGACGTCTCCGCATTCTCCGTAGCGATATCGGCGCTACGCAATGAGTTGAACAGGAACCTGTGGCCCCTGTCATGCAGCTTGCCGGAATCATTGGCTTCGGTCAGATTATCGAATTTCGTCGCCGCGATCAGAGCGCCGTCAAGATGTGCCTGAACCTCTTCGCGTGTTTTCGAGATATTCGTCAGATCGACGGCGGCAATAATGGTCGGAACCATCAGTGTCATCAGCAATCCTGACGTTGCCGCGATAGAACCGTCTTCCCGACGCAACATGCTATAGAGCCTGGAACTAAAAACGTGCATGGATTGCTCCTGATAAATTGAATTTTATTTTCCTAAAATTGTCATAGATTCGTAATTTGAAAATTAAGTTCAATGAACGAAAATAAAAAAGGGCCGCTTGCGCGGCCCTTCTACGTTTGGTGTTGTTGTTGCGATCAGGAAGAGATGCGAAGCTGACCTGTTTCGCGTCCGATTTTCTTGAAAGCGTTCTTCAGGCTGTCATGATCATCGACCGAGAAATAGCGACCCGAGTCCCCGGCACATTCGCGCAGGCTTACATCGGTTTTGGTATTCTCCACGACCTTCAGGCCGACGGTGAAGATCGTGACGCCTTTGTCGCGTGCCTTGGCACAGGTGGAAGCGAAGTATCCGAAGATGTCGTTGGTCGAAAGCGAGGAGTCCTGTGCGGAGTTGAACTCACCGTCCGTCATGATGACGAGATACTTTTCCGTGGCTTCCTTGAATGGCTGCGGCTTGCCGGCATCATGATCGAAGAAGCGATGCCAGCCGGGGGTGAGGGTGTAGAGACCCCATACCGCGCCGATGTGACCGGCGGTGCCGCCATTGGGCTCGAAGGCCGAAACATACTCACGCACGGCCTGGGAGTTCTGCGTCATCGGCAGGATGCCGTTATGGGGCCTGAAATACCCGTCGCGATACCATCTGCCGTTCGGACCCTGAGCGACATTGATGCAGCTGGTGCCATAGTAGAAGTAATACCTGTAGTGGCACCATTGCTGAAGTTCACCCTCTGACAGGACAGGGACCGCCTTTCTCGAAGGGGAGGCGAGGTTCATGCGGAAGCTGCTGTCGCTGTTCTTCGAGATGAAGCGCTCGACTGCCCAGACGCCCTTGCCTCCGGCGTGATCCTGATAGGTCACTTCATTGGGGTCGAAATCGTCGAGACCCAGGCTTTCCATGCTGTACCCGTTCGCCCCGGTAAAGTCGGACTCTCCGTTTGCCGCGAACAGATCCGTGACATCGACGGAGGTGGCGTAAGGAACCACAGAAACGGCAGGTGTTACCTGCGGATTCGCATAGATGACATCGAACATCCCGCTGACGGCTTCCTGGAGAGAGTCGGCACGGCGGTTCGGCGGGGCGACGAATACATTGCTGTTGCCGTCGATGGAGAAGTTCATCGAGCCGCTGTTATCGAGAACAAGGGCGATTTCGACGGTGCCGACGACCTTGGGCTTCGCCTTGGAGATGACTTCCATCTCGATCGCGGGCAGGATGCCGCCGCTGATGATGGTGCGGGGCTTGATCTTCACCGTACCCGTGACCGACCCTTCCACAGCGTCATAGACGAAGGTGGGCTTCACGTTCTGGGTTTCGATCTTGGCTTGCTTGAGCGACTCGAGCAGGTATTTCGTCCCCGGCTCCTGGGGGTTGCTCTTGTCGTCGCCGCGCCCGAGGTGAATGAGGGTCGCATCGAGGTGGTTCTGAACGATCTTCTTCTCGTTCTGTGCGCGTTCGTAATCCACTGCAAAGCCGACGACACCCATCACGGTTGTGAAGAGTAGACCAAACATAATCGCCGTCGAGCCGGATTGCGATTCATGAAAGTTCCGTAGTTTTTGCTGTATCGACATCATTTATACTGTCTTCCATAGCATATACGCATGGTGTGCGTAAAATTACTGATGGATTGAATTTAGTCGATGAGTATTTTTTGAAATTTAATTTACAATATAGCTTGAATATCGTATAGTGATACATAGCGACAATATAGCATAAAATTATTCATTACGATGTCTGGCTAATTTTTTGGGGTCGAGAGCTTACGCTATACAATTCAGACAGCATCGTGAGTAATGATCATTGCTGCGTCACTTTCACGGTCTGCGCCGCATCGACCATAGGCGCGCCCGCGCGATCAAATCTCAGATAGGCGAGGCCGTGGCCGTTCCGGTTGCTCAGAAGCGTACCGGCGGATTTCCCGTCTTCGGCGAAAAGAGGGGTCATCGGCGGTGCGGTCCCCGTCACCGCAACAGGGCGAAGGCCCTTCCGCAACTCCGTCTTGAACTTCATGCGCGCGACGATTTCCTGCCCGACATAGCATCCCTTGCGGAAATCCACGCCGCTCAGGCGTTCAAAATCCGCTTCCAGCACATAGCTGTCGCCGACGAGGAGATCGACCGCACTTTCGGGAATACCCAGTTTCAGGCGGTGGAGATCATAGTCACCCGATTCTGAGGCCCGTTGCGGGGGGGCATAGGCCCGCCATCCGAGATCGGGGTGTCGGGGATCGCGCAGGCCGATGCCGGGATCGCCGCCCCAGTATGCCGTCACATCCGCCGGTGCATGGATAATCTCCACCGGGCGGCGCAGGCGGTACATGGTCAGGCGTTTGACCAGATCGGCGACCAGTGAGGTCGCCACATCGAGCCGGAAATCGCCGTCAGCAGTCCGCCGGACCAGAAAGTCGCTCAGGTATTTCCCCTGTGGGGTCAGCAGCGCGGCATAGACGAGGGCGTCAGGACCGGCCCCGGACACGTCGTTCGTCACGAGGGATTGCAGGAAAGCCTCCTGCTCGTCCCCGTCCCCGGACAGCGATACGACGCTGCGCCCGGAAAGACTCTCGGAATAGAGGGTGTCGTCCCTCGCCATCATCGCTCATACCGTGTAAAGGGTTTTCCAGCGAAGGACAGGAGAAGCGCCCCATGCCCACCGTGTTTGACTTGATCGTCCGAAACGGCACCGTCGTCAATCAGAATGGTATCGGCAAGGCCGATATCGGCGTCACGGACGGAACGATCACCGCACTGGGTGACCTCGCCACGAAGGATGCCGGAAAGACCATCGACGCCACCGGCCTGACAGTCCTGCCGGGGGTGATCGACAGTCAGGTACATTTCCGCGAACCGGGCATGGAGCATAAGGAAGACCTTGCATCGGGCGCGCGCGCCGCTGTGCTTGGCGGGGTGACATCGGTGTTCGAGATGCCCAATACCCGCCCCACCACCACCGATGCGGGCGCACTGGACGACAAGATAAAGCGCGCGACGGGCCGCATGGCCTGCGATTTCGCGTTCTGGTTCGGGGCCACGGCGGACAATACCGGCGATCTGGCCGATGCCGAGCGCTTGCCCGGTTCGGCGGGCATCAAGATGTTCATGGGGTCGTCCACCGGCGACCTGCTCGTGGATGAGACCGAGCATGTCCGCCGCGTCCTGCAAAACGGGCGCAGGCGCGTCGCCGTGCATTCCGAAGACGAGAGTCGACTCAAGGAGCGCGCGAATCTACGGGTAGAGGGCGATCCGTCGTCCCATCCGGTCTGGCGCGATCCGCGCGCGGCCTATCTGTGTACCGAACGCCTGATCCGGCTCGCACGGGAGGCGGACAGACGGGTGCATGTCCTCCATATCTCCACCGCCGATGAATTGCCTCTGCTCGCGGCGCATAAGGATCTCATCACCGCCGAGGCGACCCCCCATCACCTGACGCTCGATTCCAGAGATTATGACACTCTGGGAACTCTCGTTCAGATGAACCCCCCGGTTCGTGACCTGACACATCAGGCGGGCCTCTGGAATGCTGTCGCCAGCGGCATCATTGATGTGCTCGGTTCCGACCATGCGCCCCATACGCTTGAGGAAAAGGCCGCGACCTATCCCGCCTCGCCATCGGGCATGACCGGCGTGCAGACACTGGTGCCGATTATGCTTGATCATGTGAACGCAGGGCGCCTCTCGCTGGAGCGGCTGGTCGATCTTACATCCCACGGCCCGAACCGCATCTTCGGCATCGCTCGCAAAGGGCGCATCGCGCCGGGTTATGATGCCGACCTGACGATCGTGGACATGAAAGAGCATCGGGTCATCGAGAACGGCTGGATCGCCTCCACAGCGGGCTGGACGCCCTATGACGGCAAGGCCGTCACCGGCTGGCCCAGGGGCACGATCATCCGGGGAATGCGTGTGATGTGGGAAGATGAGCTGATCGGCGAGCCACGCGGCGCCCCCGTCCGCTTCACGGAAGGTTGGACCGACCCCATTTCGTCGCGAATTGGCTTGTGAACTGCGCGCCAATCCCTATTGAGACGATCATATTTGTCACCCCCGCTCAGAGGAACACCACATCATGACCCGCACGAACATCTCCACCGGCGGCGCGCTGGAAGAAAAATACGGCTATTCCCGCGCTGTCCGCATCGGCAACATTGTCAAGGTCAGCGGCACCTGCGCGTCCGACGGCGAGGGCGGTACGGTCGGTGTCGGTGATGTGGGCGCACAGGTCGCGCGGTGCTTCGAGATCATTTCCTCCGCGCTTGAGGCGGCGGGCGCGACCCTGGGCGATATCGTCATCAACCGTGTTTACCTGACCAATATCGAGGATGCTCCGGCGGCGGGTGAGGTGCATGGCGCGATCTTCGGCGAGACCAGGCCTGCCTGTACGATGATGGCCATCGGCGCATTGGTGAACCCTGACTTCCTTGTGGAGATCGAGTGCGAAGCGGTCGTTCCCGACGATGCGGACATCACCACCCATTGATCGAACGACCGGACGCGCGACCATGACAGCACCATCGCAGGTCGCGCGCCCTATCGGCTTTGCCGAGTTCATCGCGCTCATGGCGGCCCTGACCGCCATGGTCGCCATGTCCATCGACGTGATTTTGCCCGCCCTGTCGGATATCGGGCGTGATCTGGCGGCGGACAGCCCCAATGACCGGCAGCTCACGGTCACGATGTTCTTTCTGGGGCTTGCGGTCTCACAGATCGTCTACGGGCCGCTCTCGGACAGCTTCGGTCGGCGCTTCGGTATCTTTCTGGGTCTTGGTATCTATCTGGCCGGTACGGCCCTGTGCCTGTTTTCCGAGACCCTGCCCGTTCTGGTCGCGGGTCGGATCATTCAGGGGATCGGGGCGGCGGGGCCGCGCATCGTCGCCAATGCTATCGTCCGCGACCGCTATTCGGGGCGGGAAATGGCGAAGGTCAGTTCGCTCATCATGACGATCTTCGTCGTGGTTCCGGTTCTTGCGCCTTTGCTGGGGCAGGGCCTTCTGCTGTTCGTTCCGTGGCGCGGCATTTTCTGGTTCCTCGCTATATTTGCCCTGATCGCCTTCGTCTGGAGTGCGATGCGGCTGGAGGAGACCCTGCCACCTTCCGCGCGCAGCCCCTTTCGCCCCCGCCCCATCTTCGAGGCGCTGAAGCTGATCCTCAGTAATCGCCTCGCGGTCGGCTGCACCCTGTCCATGGGGTTCGTTTTCACGGCGTTTCTCGCCTTCCTCAGTTCCTCGCAGCAAATCCTGGGCGAAACCTACGGCCTCGGCCCGCTGTTTCCGATTACGTTCAGCGCGCTGGCCTGCGTCGTCGGGTTCTCTTCCGCGATAAACGCCGCGCTCGTCATGCGGTTCGGGATGCAGCGGTTGTCCACCATCGGTATCGCGGGGGTCGGGCTTGCCTCGCTGGCCTATGCCCTGTGGTCTGTCGGTGTCGGAATGCCTCCCCTCTGGGCCGCGATCCTCTGGCTGGCGATATCGGTCGGGTCCATCGGCATCATCTTCGGCAACCTCAACGCCATGGCAATGGAGCCGCTCGGCTCGGTGGCCGGAGTCGCGGCGGGAGCGATCGGGTCGGTCGGCTCTCTGATGTCCTCGGTTCTGGGCACCGCTATCGCGCGCAGCTATGACGGTACGGCCCTTCCCATCGCGCTGGGCTTTGTCGGATGTTCCGTCGCCGCGCTGGTGCTGTTGCAATGGGCGACGAAGGAACGTGTGAGGCGCGTCCGGTGAGCGCGCCGCTCTCCATCGTTATCCCGACGCTCAATGCCGTCGCGGGAATCGGACCGACGCTCGGGGCGCTGGTTCCGGGGGTCGCGGATGGTCTGGTGCGGGAGGTGATTCTCGCCGATGGGGGGTCCACCGATGCCATTGCCGATGTCGCCGAGGAGACGGGCGCGCGACTGGTCGATGCCCCGAGGGGTCGGGGAAGCCAACTTGCGACCGGGGCGCAGGCGGCGCGGGGGGAGTGGCTGCTGTTTCTCCATGCTGACACCGTTCTGCCGCCCGATTGGACCGATGCCGTCTCGCGCCATATTCAGCGCCACCCCGACCGGGCCGGATATTTCCGTCTCGGCTTTGACAGCGAGCGCCGCTATGCCCGCTGGACCGAGGGCTGGGCCAATATCCGCTCGCGCTGGCTGGGGCTGCCCTATGGCGATCAGGGGCTGCTCGTTTCCCGCCGTCTCTACGCGCAGACCGGTGGCTTCCAGCCCATGCCGCTCATGGAGGACGTCGCCATGTCCCGCGCCCTGCGGGGACGGCTGCGGGGCCTCGGTCCCGTCGTCATCACGTCCGCCGACCGGTATGAGCGTGAGGGGTACTGGCGGCGGGGCTGGCGCAACTGGGGATGTCTTGGACTTTACTTCGCAGGCGTTTCGCCGGACAAGATTGTCAGGATATATCGCAAACCGGAGGTTCCCGATGGCGCTCGACACAGAACAAGGTCTCCACACGACCGACCATAACGATCCGCATTGGTCCGAACGCTGCGATCTCGCCGCCGCCTTCCGCTGGACCGCGCGGCTGAACATGCATGAGGCCGTGGCGAACCATTTCAGCCTCGCGGTCAACGAGGATGGCAGTCAGTTCCTGTGCAATCCCTGTAACCGTCATTTCAGCCTCGTCCGGGCGTCAGAGTTGCTGCTCATCGATGCGAATGACCCTGAGACGATGAACCGCCCCGACGCCCCCGATCCCACGACCTGGGGTCTGCACGGCGCGCTTCACCGCCGGGTTCCCCATGCCCGCTGTGCCATGCATGTGCATTCTAAATACGCGACGGTGCTGGCCTGTCTGGAAGACTCGGTTCTGCCCGCGATAGATCAGAACTCGGCAGTCTTCTTCAATCGCACCGTGGTCGATACCGATTATGGCGGCCTTGCTTTCGAGGAGGAGGGCGAGCGATGTGCGGCTCTGTTCTCCGATCCGCGCTGCAAGGTGATGGTGATGGGCAATCACGGCATCATGGTCATCGGGGAGACCGTGGCCGAAACCTTCGACCGCCTCTATCATTTCGAGCGTGCCGCTGAGACCTATGTGACGGCCCTGATGACCGGACGGCCCATCCGCGTCCTCTCCGACAAGGTGGCCGAGAGCGTGGCGCGGGGCGTGGACGAATACCCTGTGGAGCAGGCGGATAATCACCTCAGCGAGCTGCGCGCCATTCTCGACCGGGAAGAATCGGATTACGCAAGCTGATGTCCGCCCGTCGCCTCGTCATCTTCGTCAAGGAGCCTGTGCCGGGCCGCGTCAAGACGCGACTGGGGCGGGATATGGGTATGACAGCCTCGGCCCGCTGGTTCCGGCATCAGGCGCTCGGGCTGATCCGGTCAATGGCCGGTGATGCGCGCTGGCAGACGGTTCTTGCCGTTGCCCCTGATCGTGCGGGTCTCGAAAGCCGTGTCTGGCCCGCGCATCTGGCCCGCTGGCCACAGGGGGCGGGCGATCTCGGCGCGCGGATGGGCAGGGTGTTCCGCACTTTCCCACCCGGCCCCATCGTTGTCGTCGGGGCCGATATTCCGGGCATCACTCCCGATCTGATAGACCGCGCCTTTCGCGCACTCGGGGATCATGATGCCGTCTTCGGCCCGGCGGAGGACGGCGGCTACTGGCTCGTTGGCCTCAAACGCAGCCACCGCACGCCTCCGGGCTTCATGCAGGGCGTGCGCTGGTCGAGCGATCATACTTACACCGATACCGTCGCGACTTTGCCCGCCGACTGGCGAATCGCGCGGATCGAGCCATTGCCGGATATCGACACGCTCGCCGATCTGCGCGCGTGGCAGGCCGCGCACTGAACTTCCACCCTTGCGCCCCCCGCCCCCCTCGTCTAACCACGCGATCAAAGCTTAAGCGCCGAAAACAGGGGACAACCATGCGCGTCTATTATGATACCGATTGCGACATCAATCTCATCAAGGACAAGAAGGTCGCCATCGTCGGCTATGGCTCGCAGGGCCATGCCCATGCACTGAACCTGCATGACAGCGGTGCGAAGAACCTCGTGGTCGCGCTGCGCCCCGGATCGTCTTCGGCGAAGAAGGCCGAAGGTGCGGGCCTGAAAGTCATGGATATCGCCGAGGCCGCCAAGTGGTGCGACGTCATCATGATGTGTATGCCTGACGAGCTTCAGGCCGAAACCTATTACGCGCATATCCATGACAACCTGCGCGACGGTGCGGCGATTGCCTTCGCCCACGGTCTGAACGTGCATTTCGGCCTGATCGAGGCCAAGCCCGGCGTCGATGTCATCATGATGGCCCCCAAAGGCCCCGGCCATACCGTGCGTGGCGAATTCCAGAAGGGCGGCGGTGTGCCCTGCCTCGTGGCCGTGCATCAGGATGCCTCCGGTAAGGCGCTGGAAATCGGCCTGTCCTATTGCTCCGGTATCGGCGGCGGTCGCTCGGGCATCATCGAGACGGATTTCAAGGAAGAGTGCGAAACCGACCTCTTCGGTGAACAGGCGGTCCTTTGCGGCGGCCTTGTGGAGCTGATCCGCATGGGCTTTGAAACGCTGGTCGAGGCCGGGTACGAGCCGGAAATGGCTTATTTCGAGTGTCTGCATGAAGTGAAGCTGATCGTGGATCTGATCTACGAGGGCGGCATCGCGAACATGAACTACTCGATCTCCAACACCGCTGAATATGGCGAATACGTCTCCGGTCCGCGCATTCTGCCCTATGATGAGACGAAAGCGCGGATGAAGGCTGTCCTCAAGGACATTCAGGACGGTCGCTTCGTGCGCGACTGGATGGTCGAGTGCAAATCCGGTCAGGCCAGCTTCAAGGCCATCCGCCGCAACAACGACGCGCACCAGATCGAACAGGTCGGCGAGAAGCTGCGCGGCATGATGCCCTGGATCAAGGGCAACGCTCTGGTGGATAAAGCGAAGAACTGACCCCGGCGGCACCTGCCGCTGTGCGTTATCGTCAGAAATGCAAAAAGCCCCGCGTGAGCGGGGCTTTTCAGTATTGCACAATGGTGTGGGTGTCTTGGGTGTAGTGTCGTCAGATAGTGGAGAGAGCAGCCCGGCTTCGTTCGACCTGCGGCACGATGGTCGCCACAGTGTCCCCTGCACCGTTCGCCGTCAGGGCCATCGCGACCATGGGGCAAACTCCTGATATCGCTCGAAGATCATCAGGCAGGGGTATCGTCATCTCCGATCCGGGTTGTCTGTTGAGCATGTTCAGATTTGCCGGGTTTGATTAACCAAAGGTTAACGCCCAGCCCCTGCCGTTAACTTTTCTGACCGAAATGTCATTTTTCCCCGTCGTCGATCCGACTCATCTCAATGGCATGATCGGCCATCGGTCCCAGCACATCGACCACCGATGCCTCCGCCACCTTGATCGTGCGGAATGCCTC
>CAKZUT010000174.1 GCA_937922185.1 uncultured Neomegalonema sp. | reverse complement strand
ACCGAATACCATTATGAGGCGCGCTGAACCGCGACCTCGGAGAGAACCATGACCCCGGACGGATACATCGCTCACCCGCTTGACAAAGCCGCAATCAGAGAACCGTTTTCGACCGCTTCCGGCGCATCTCTTCCTTTCGTGTTCGCAGCGCAGCGGCATTTCTCCCTGACTGCCCAAATGCGTCAATCCTCCTCCATCCACCAGACTTCCGGGCGATAGCCGTAGAGCGGGGTCCGGTCGGGCTTTTGCAGCGGCTTCCACCATGCGAGGCGTTCCACGGGGTCGTACCACAGCGGAATGACGTAGCGTTCGGCGGTCAGCACCCGGTCGAGCGCCCGCACGGCGGCGACCTGGCCCTCCTCGTCCTGCGCTGTCAGCAGCGCGTCGATCATCGCGTCGATGGCCGGATTGTCGGCCCCCATATAGTTGCGGGTGCCCGGCTCCGTGACACCCCGCGAGCCGAAATAGAATTCCTGTTCGGCTCCGGGGGAAAGCGACAGCCACCATTGCCGCAGGATCATGTCGTAATCATAGGTTTCCAGCCGCGCCCGGTACTGCGCCCCGTCCACCGGCCGCAGCGATACGTCGATCCCCAGCCGTTCCAGCGATCGCGCGAAAGCGGCTGCGACCTTCTCCTCATCGCCCGACCCCTGCAGCAGGATTTCAAAGGTGAAGGGGTCGCCCGCGCCGTTTTGCAGCTTGCCCTCGCTGATACGCCACCCTGCCTCGCGCAACAGGCGGGTCGCCGTTCGCAGGGTGTCGCGGTTGCGACCGTCCCCCGCCGAGACGGGCAGCGCGAAATCCCCCGCCATTGCGCCGGGGGGCAGGACATCCGCAAACGGGGTCAGCAACGCCCGCTCCCGCCCCGTGGCGGGGCCTGTGGCCCCCAGCCGTGAATTGGCGAAATAACTGGGGATGCGCTTGAAGGCCCCCCGGTTCAGCGCGGCATTGAGCCACTCGAAGTCGAAGGCATATTGCAGCGCCTGCCGCACACGGCGGTCGGCGAAGAGAGCCTTGCGGGTATTGAACACCAGCCCCCGCATCCCCGTGGCCCGCCCGTGCGCCAGCGTGTCCCGCGCGATCCTGCCTGCCTTTGCCGCCGGAAAATCGTACCCGTCCAGCCATCGGGCCGGGTCCGTCTCGTGGCGCAGATCGACGACGCCCGCCGTGAACGCCTCCCACAGCGCGTTGCCGTTGCGGAAATAGAGAACCGTCACGGTATCGAAATTATGCAGGCCGCGATTGACCGGCAAATCCCGGCCCCACCAGTCGGCCCGCTTTTCCAGCACGATGCGATCCCCCGCCGCGACCGAGGTGATGCGATAGGGGCCGGAGGTGACGGGGGCGATGAATGTCGTCTCGCGGAAGTCCCGGCCCTTCCAGTCCGCACGGGAATGGATCGGCATCAGGCCCAGCAGCAGGGGCAATTCCCGTTCCGGCTCATGGAATGTGAAGGTCACGGCGCGTTCGCCGGTCTGCCGGGCCTGCGCGACCCGCCCGTAATAGGCACCGAAATTCGGGCGGCCCTCGTCCCGCAGGATCTCCATCGAGAAGATCACGTCATCGGCGGTGACGGGCGTGCCGTCGCTGAACGTGGCCTGCGGGTGCAGGGTGAAGGTCACGGATTTGCGGTCTGCGGCGATATCCACGCTTTCGGCCAGCAATCCGTACAGGCTGAACGGCTCGTCCTGACTTCGCGCCATAAGCGATTCGAAGACATGGGTTCTCATCACCGGGGGCGCGCGCCCCTTTGTCGTGAAGGGGTTGAGCGAATCGAATCGCCCTCGTTCGCCATAGACGATTCGCCCCCCTTTCGGAGCGTCAGGATTGGAATAGGGAAGGGATTCGAAGCCTTCGGACAGGGCCGGATCACCGTAAAGTGCGACCCCGTGGGCAGGTTCCGCATGGCTGGCCGGGGCGATCAGAACGAACAGAGGCAAAAGGAAGGCAAGATTAAAGAAATTTTGCAACACTTTGAATCCTTTGGAAGTTCGTTCTTCATACTCTATCGCATGATATGACGGCGTCATGAACCCCCCCGGTGCCACCGCGCATCGCCCCGCCGTCGCGGGGTGTCCGGGTTGCTTTAGGGCTTGCTAATTCCGCATTCGCATTGGTAATTTCACATCACTGCTCGATAGGTTTCTTGCCTGTATGAAACCTGCCTCAATCCAACTTCAGGCGTCCTCGCAAGAGGGCGCCTTTTTTCTTTTCCGGCACAAGGTTTTCCTTTCACCGGCAGGATGGGGTGCTTAGGCTGTTTCCATCAGCGAGGAAGGGACCGGCCATGAAGGTACGACAGATTTCCGAACGCAAGGCGATCAACGATGTCGCATCGACCACGGCGAATGCGACGCTCTCGCATGTGGCGACGAAACTGGGTGCGCTGAAGATCGGCTGTCTCGTGGTTCTCGACGCGCAGGGTGGATTATGCGGTATTCTCTCGGAGCGTGATATCGTCCGGGCCGTGGGCGAGCAGGGCAGCGGATGCCTCGATCAGCCTGTATCGAGCGTGATGACCCGCAACGTGATGACCTGCACCCCCGATGACAGCGCCGCCTCCATCCTCGAACGCATGAGCGCAGGCCGGTTCCGGCATATGCCGGTCATGGAGGGGGATACGGTGATTTCCCTCGTCTCCATCGGCGATATGGTCAAGGCCAAGATCGAGGAACTCGAACAGGATAACGAAGCCATGGAAACGATGATCCGTTCCGGCGTCGCCTGATACCCCGCCCGACCCGAACGATAAAAACGATAGAGACTCCCATGAAGCGGACTGGACTCTACCCCGGCACCTTCGACCCGGTGACGCTGGGCCATCTCGATGTTGTCTGGCGCGCCCGGCGACTGGTCGATGAACTGGTGATCGGTGTCGCGGCCAATGAAGGCAAGGGGCCGCTGTTCTCCACCGAGGAACGGGTCGCGATGATGCGCGAGGAGGTTGCCGCCCTGCCCAGCGGCCCCGGCGATGCGGTTGTCCGGGTCGAACCGTTCAGCGAATTGCTGATGTTCTACGCGCGCCGGATCAAGGCACAGGTGATCTTCCGGGGTCTGCGTGCCGTGTCGGATTTCGAGTATGAATTCCAGATGGTGTGCATGAACCGCGCGCTGGACAAGGAGATCGAGACCGTCTTCCTCATGGCCGATGCCGAGCATCAGGCCATCGCCTCGCGGCTGGTGAAGGAGATTGCGCGTCTCGGCGGTGATGTCTCCACCTTCGTCACCCCACGGGTGAACGAGACTCTCAGGG
The DNA here is from genome assembly GCA_937922185.1 of uncultured Neomegalonema sp. Classification (GTDB taxonomy): domain Bacteria; phylum Pseudomonadota; class Alphaproteobacteria; order Rhodobacterales; family Rhodobacteraceae; genus JAHDDY01. The sequence goes on along the minus strand of CAKZUT010000174.1, from coordinate 3,329 downwards.
GACGGTACGGTACGGCGGACTGAGTCCAGTTTTCGCGTGACGCCCGCCTTTCCCGTGCTAAATACGGGCGCGTCAAAACGAGGAAATACACGATGTCGAGACTCGGAACGCTTGCGCTGGTCTGCCTCCTGGCGGTGGCGGGCTGCGGCGAGGATACGGCAACGATGGACAGTGAAACCAAGAAAGCCATCATGAACCTGAACGATCCTGAAAACGCCCTGCTCATCGAACTCAAGGACGGCCATGTCGTGGTCGAACTCGCGCCTGATCTCGCGCCCGGCCACGTCACGCGCATCAAGGAGCTGACGCGCGAGGGCTTCTATGACGGAATTGTCTTTCACCGCGTGATCGACGGCTTCATGGCCCAGACCGGCGACCCGACCGGCACCGGCACCGGCAGCTCCGACAAGCCCAACCTGCCCGCCGAATTCACCGAAGCGAGCTTCATGCGCGGCACGCTCGGCATGGCCCGCTCGTCCAATCCGAACAGTGCGAACAGCCAGTTCTTCATCTGTCTGGACGCGGCTCCGCATCTGAACGGTCAGTACACGGTCTTCGGACAGGTCGTGGAAGGCATGGACCATGTGGATTCGATCAAAAAGGCCCCTCCCGGCACGGATATGGTGCCCGATCCCGACAAGATGATCTCGGTCAGGGTCGTGGCCGATACCCAGTGATCGCAGCATGACGGATCGACCGGATCTGCCGGTTGACGCCTTCGATTTCGATCTGCCCGAAGACCTGATCGCGCTGCGCCCGGTTCGCCCCCGGCGCGCGGCGCGGATGCTCCATGCCGAGGGCGGAACGCTGACTGACCGCACCATGGCGGACCTGCCCGCGATCCTGCGCCCCGGTGACCTGCTGGTATTCAACGATACCCGCGTTCTGCCGGTGCAGCTTTCGGGAGCGCGCGCGCGCGACAACAGCAGCGTGACCATCGACGCGACGCTGATCGAGCGGCTCGATGCCGCCCGCTGGCGCGCCTTCGCCAGACCCGGACGGCGGCTGAAACCGGGAGACCGGATCACTTTCGGTGATGCCCTGTCCGCCGAGGTGCAGGCGAAACGCGAAGACGGGACGCTCGATCTGGCCTTCGACCGTGTCGGCGCGGCGCTGGATGAGGCCATCGCCCTGGTCGGGGCGATGCCGCTTCCCCCCTATATCGCGCAACGCCGTCCTGCCGATTCGCGCGATGCGGAGGATTACCAGACCCTTTTTGCCGCCCGTGACGGGGCCGTCGCAGCGCCCACGGCGGCGCTTCATTTCGACGCGGCTCTGCTGGCGGCGCTGAAAGAGGCGGGAATCGCCACGGCGACCGTGACGCTGCATGTGGGGGCCGGCACGTTCCTGCCCGTCAAGGCCGACACGATCCGCGCCCATCGAATGCATTCCGAGACCGGCGAGATCGACGCGGAAACCGCCGACCGCATCAATGCCACCAGGGCCGCCGGGGGGCGGATCATCAGCGTCGGCACCACATCTCTGCGTGTGCTGGAGACGGCGACAGACGAGAACGGGTATATCCGGCCCTGGTGTGGCTCGACGGATATCTTCATCACGCCCGGATACCGTTTTCGCATGATTGACGGACTTGTGACGAATTTCCACCTACCGCGTTCGACTCTGCTGATGCTGGTCAGTGCTCTGATGGGTTTTGATCAAATTCGTACTTTGTATTCATACGCGATATCAAAGGGATATCGATTCTATTCCTATGGGGACGGCTCCCTGCTGCTTCCCTTGCGGGACGACCCCGTGCCGCGATGAACAACAGTATATCGCCACAACGGGCTTGCTCTTGCCGCAATGGCTTGGCAATGATCGCCCGTGTACGGGCGCTATGCGCCGCTCCCCTCTGACAAGTTGAGACCAAGGTCTCTAACGGAGAATCGAGAACGATGATCTATAAACGCACACAGGCCCATGTCGCACTCGCCTGCGCCTTCTCGCTTGGCATGACCGGCGCGGCGCTCGCTCAGTCGGCCACTCAGGCCGAGATCGATTCCGCCTATCAGGATCCGACGCAACTGCTGCCGCCCGAGGCGCGCCCCGGCGAATGCTACGCCCGCGTCTACATCCCCGCCAAGACGAAGCGGGTCGAGAACAAGGTTCTCGTGAAGGAAGCGACCGAAAAGCTGGAGGTCATTCCCGCGAAATACGAGGAGGCCGAGGAGGTCGTCGAGATCCAGAGCGAATTCGAGGAACTCGAAATCGTCCCGGCGGTCTTTGAGACCCAGTTCGAGACCGTCATCGTCGAGCCTGAGCGCGAAGAACAGGTCGTCGTGGACGCGGTTTATGAAGAGGTCGAGGAAAAGGTGAAGGTGCGCGACGCCTACACCACCTGGAAAAAGGGTGAAGGCCCGATCCAGCGTTATGACGAGGCGACCGGCGAGATCATGTGTCTCGTGACTGTCCCCGCCGAATACAAGACCGTCACCAAGCGCGTCGTGAAGGTACCGCCCCGCACGATCACGAAGGTCATCCCCGCCGTGACCGAGAAGGTCGAGCGCCGCGTGATGGTCGAGCCGCCCACCACCCGCAAGAAAGTCATCCCCGCCGAGAACCGGACCGTGACGATCCGCAAGCTGGTCGAGGAAGCCGAGGTCAAGAAGATCGAGATTCCGGCCCAGTACGAGACCGTCTACGAGGTCCAGAAAGACGGCGCCGGCAAGATGGAATGGCGTCCGATTCTGTGCAGCACCAACGCCTCGGTCGAGCTGATCCGCGAACTTCAGCTTGCGCTCAAGGAAAAGGGCTACAATCCGGGGACTGCCGACGGTGTGCTCGGTGCGGGAACCATGGAAGCCGTGCGCCGCTACCAGCGGTCCAAAGGCATCGCACAGGGCCAGCTCACCATCGAGGTCATGCGTGAACTGGGCGTCGATCCGGGCGCCAGCTCCTGATCCCACGCTATACCGAATCGAAAACGGCGGCTCCCCGGAGCCGCCGTTTTTTTTGTCTGTGATAGAGACGATGCTTATCGGGTCTTCTTCGCCCCGATATTGAGGGTATCCTTCCCGGCATTGGAATTCGCGGTTGCGGGCACCTTCTCCCTGACCTTCTTCGGCTTCTTGGTTTCGCGGTTGCTGCGCGATTTATCGCCCTTGGACATGGGTTGCTCCCGGTGACAGAGGCCCTTCGACAGAACCACAATGATCCGATCCGGGCGTATCGGGAATCAGAATGCACCTTGATTGCGGCGGAAAGCCAGTCACTCGGCAAGAACCGGCTGTCCGGGCCTCTCGCCGCCGGAACCGGCCCCGCATCAGGACGAGGGGCAGGAATGGCAGACGGGCTTCACAGGCGTACCGGATCATACCAACGGCCCT
>CAKZUT010000173.1 GCA_937922185.1 uncultured Neomegalonema sp. | reverse complement strand
TACAACCGTTCTTGCCGCAGCCACGCAAACAGGCATCTTCGGGGGTTATCCTCGATCCCGTCGGGTCATCGAACGCGCCGGGCGCTGTACGTCGTGAGGCGCGCGTTTGATGACGCTTTCCTGCTCGACCCGGTCAGAATTTATTGCAATAAGAAATAACTTCCTGCGTTCACGGGAATGATTTTTACAAGTAACGATCTGCCATCCACAATACGAGTGAGTACCCATGAGTGCCGAAAGTGTACCTGTTATCGATCTGTCGGAAGATATCGACACCGTTGCCGCCGCGATTCATGAGGCGGCGAGCGGGATCGGGTTTTTTTATATCGCGAACCACGGCATTGATCGCGAAACCACCGATGAAGCCTTTGCCGCCGCGCGGCTGTTCTTCGATATGCCGGAGGGGATCAAGCGGACAGTGGCGGTCGGGACGGATCAGCGCGGATGGATGGCTCCGGGCATGTCGATGCTGCCCGGAGCGCGGGCCGCCGACCGCAAGGAAGTGTTCTTCTGGGGGCGCGAGATCGCGGCGGACGATCCCGATATGGGCAAGCCGATGGTCGCCCCGAACCGCTGGCCGGAAGATACCGTCCCCTGTCTGCGCGAGGGGATCGCGCCCTATTACGGGGCCGTCTGCGACGTGGGGGCGCGGGTCATGGCAGCGGTGGCCGTATCGCTGGGCGGATCGCCGGAGGATTTCGCGCCGTTCTATGCGCGGCCTCTGGCACGGGGACAGGCCGTGTACTATCCCCCCCGAACGCCGGAGGACGAGGCCGAAGGGCGCTTCGGCGTGGCCCCCCATACGGATTTCGGCGTGCTGACACTGCTGCTCCAGGATGACAGCGGCGGCTTGCAGGTGCGGCGACCGAACGGAGAATGGATCGACGCCCCGCCGATGCCCGGCACGCTGGTATGCAATATCGGCGACCTGCTGCAACGCTGGAGCAATGACCGCTTCGTCTCGACCGTGCATCGGGTCATCAATCGCACAACCGGAGCGCGATACTCGATCCCCGTCTTCTACGACCCCCGGACCGATGCCGTGATCGACCCGCACCTGTTCCTGCGCGAAGGCGAAACCGCACGGCACAGCCCGATCACGCCGGGAGAGCATATCGCGGGCAGAAATCGCGAGAGTTTCAGCCAGTATTCGCAGACGGCGACACACTGATCTTCGCTCCCGCGACGGGACAGGGGCTGTTTCAATCGCCGGGGTGCCACCACGGCTCGGCCCCCAGCGCCCGGCGCAGGGGTGTGTCGGTTTCGGCGGGGGCACCGTTGATATACTCACGGGCCGCCGCAAGGCTCTCCCCCTCCAGCGTCGCGAGATAGGCGATACCGCGCTCGACGGTGAAGGGCCTGCCGGTCGCCTGCTCGAAATTGCCGTCGAGATCGGTCCAGACCGCCCCCCGGATGCCGGTCGTCTCACACCATGCACGGACGGCCCCGGCCACACCCTCGCGGCTGGAACGGGCCGTGCCCGCATCGAGATCGACCCAGCCGATATGGGCCGGCTGTGTGCGCTCGCGGGCGGCGAGGTCGATCACGGCTTCGGCCACAGTCTCGCGGGTGCTGTCGATGACATGGGTGGGGCACGCATCCCCCGCCGCCGTGTCGATGACAACCACGAGAGACAGCTTTCGCTTGGGCGAGACGCGGCTGAATTCCAGCGGCAGGGACGGCCCCGCCCCCATGCGCCACCCTCCGCGTACCTTCGGCGCAAGATCATCAAGATCCCAGATCAGGGAGCCGTAACCGAGGATGACGACAGAATTTTGCATCCCCCCGGATAGCGCGGAATGCCACGCGATGGAACCTTGACCGAAATCCGGGCCGCCCTATCGTGCCGGAATGATCGCTTATGCCCCCTGGACCGACCCTCGCCTCGCGCGCAAACCGGGGACGTTGCCGCTCGACCCCGCCCGCTGGCTGGAGACAGGGGCCGATACGCCGGGGCAGATGGCCCGTCGGCGGGATTTGATCGAGACGCAGAGGTCCGTCGTGCTGGCGGCCCTGCCCCGGAGTGCGACGGCACAGGAGGAACTGTGCAAAGCCGTGGCCGACCATACCGGCGGGCCGGTGCCGGACGACCCCTCGCCGCTGGGACAGGTGGGGCGGATGGTGCAGGAGGATTTCTGCCTGCTCGAAAAGCACGGGGATGAGGGGGAATACCGGCTGACCGGAGCAATCCTGTGCTTTCCGTCGCGCTGGTCGCTGGCCGAAAAACTGGGGCATCCGCTGACCCGTATCCACGGGCCGGTGCCGGACTACAGCGATGACCTCGCACGGCGGGTGAACCGGCTGTTCGACGGGGTGCGGGCGGGACACCCCCTGTGGCGGGCGAACTGGACAGTCCACCCGACCGACGAACTGCATCAGCCCTCCGGTGACTGGCGGCAGGCAGAGGACGGGCCGCTGCATATCCGGGTCGAGCGACAGACCTTTCTGCGATTGCCCCGCTCGGGGGCGGTGGTGTTCGGCATCCGAACATTTATCGACCCGCTGGAAGCCCTGACCGACGCGCAGGCAGTGGCCCTGCGGGAGGCGATCGGGCCGCTGGGGGCCGATGAAATCGCCTATCGGGGCGGAGAAGACCTGCATCGGGCGACGCTTGCCGCCCTGGCGGGCCGCGCGTGAGCCTCGCCGTTCGGCATCTGAAGCTGGTGGCGTTCCGCAGCTATGCGCGGCTCGATCTGGATGTGAATGCGCCGATGATCGCACTGACGGGGCCGAACGGGGCGGGGAAGACCAATATTCTGGAGGCCGTGTCGTTGCTCGCGCCGGGGCGGGGGCTGCGGCGGGCCTCTCCGGCGGATTTCGCGCGCAAGCAACAGGGGATCGGCTGGGCGCTCTCGGCCCTGCTCGATACGCAGACCGACCCGGTGATGCTATGGACCGGGGCGGGGGAGGACGGGCGGCGGTCAGCGAAACAGGATGGCAAGGCCGCTCCTGTGCTGTCGCTGGGGCGGGTGGCGCGGTTGCTGTGGCTGACGCCCGCGCTCGACCGGGTGTTCGTGGAGGGGCCGGGGGAACGGCGGCGGTTCCTCGACCGGATGACCCTGTCCCTGCTGCCCGATCATGCCGAGACAGCCACCCGCTACGACCGCGCGATGCGGGAACGGAACCGGCTGCTCAAGGACGGCCATGACGACCCCCGCTGGCTGTCGGCACTGGAGACGCAGATGGGCGAGTACGGGGTCGCGCTGGCAGGAGGGCGTGCCCACGCGCTCGATGCGCTGTTGTCGGCACAGGCGGATGAAGGCGTGTTTCCCCGCGCGGAGGCCGGGATCGTGGGAGAGTTCGACCCCGCCATGACGCCGGAGGCATTCGCCCGGCTGCTGCATGATGCCCGACATCGGGACGCTCAGGCCGGGCGCGCCCTGACCGGGCCGCATCGCAACGATCTGGCGGTTCGCTATGCGTCGAAGGATACTCCCGCCGCCGAATGCTCGACGGGAGAGCAGAAAGCCTTGCTGGTCAGCCTGATCCTCGCCAATGCCCGCGCATTGCACGGGGAGACGGGGGTGGCCCCCATTCTGCTGCTGGATGAAATCGCCGCCCATTTCGATGCGGAGCGCCGGGTGGCCCTCTTCTCCGAGATCGCCGCCCTGGGCGCGCAAGCCTGGATGACCGGAACCGAGCCGGGACTGTTCGAAGCGATGGAGGGCACGGCGCAGAGGCTGGTGGTGCGGGAGGGGGAGACGGGATCGGCGGTGGAGGGGTGATTTCAGGAGCCGGAACCATAAGGAATTCTTGGACATTCCGGGCATTGACGGCGTAAACTGCGGGGGTGAAAAATAACCCGTTCAAACCCGGTGCGGCATGAGTATCGAGCTGTCGCAGCTTGCCCTGTTCCTGCTCGCCTTTTTCGTGATGGTGGCAACGCCGGGGCCGTTCGTGGCCGCGATCGCGGCGCGGTCGGCAGCGCATGGCTTCCGCTCCGGCTTTGCCATGGCGGCGGGCGGGTCGATGGCGGAGATCGTGTTCGTGACGCTGGCGATTTTCGGGCTGGCGACACTGGCGCAGACCCATGCGTGGACGCTCGAAATCCTCAAATATATCGGGGCGGCGTGGCTGCTCTGGATCGGGTTGAAGCTGGTCAGCGGCAGGGCGGAGACGTTTTCGGGCGAGACGGTGCCGGACCCCGGCCCGGCATGGCAATCTTTCCTGACCGGCCTGCTGCTCAATCTCGGCAATCCGAAAGCCGCCCTTTTCTACGCCGCGATTTTCCCCGGATTCTTCGACATGGCGCGGATCGGCTGGATCGACGCGCTCGTGATCCTCGCGTTCACGATCCCTATCGGGCTGGCCAGCGACATCGCCTATGCCGGTGCCGCCAGCCACGCCCGCACCCTCCTCCGCTCCCCCCGCACCCTGACCCGGTTGAACCGGGGCACGGGCGGGGTGCTGATGGGGGCGGGTGTGGTGATTGGGGGGAGTTGAGGGGATGGAGTTTTTTACAAGAAATCAAGAAGCAATTCTGATAGGAGTTCTAGTCTCTAT
>CAKZUT010000172.1 GCA_937922185.1 uncultured Neomegalonema sp. | reverse complement strand
CGCAGCGACCGGCACGAGCATGATACCGGCCATTACCTGCGCTTCGTCGCGCTGTTCGTGCTGGCCGTGGGCGGATTCATCGTCACCTTCATGCTGACCGCGCAGGTGGTGGAGGGCGCGCGCGCGGCCCTGACCGGGGCGCTGGGCAATAAGGCGCTGGCGAGCTTTCTGGTCGAACTCGTGCGCCTGATCGCCGGGATCGCAGTGGCCGGGGGCGTTGCCTTCATCGGCGTTCTGGCCGGGCTGGCGGACCGGGACATGGTGGTCGATGCCTATGTCGATCCGGTGCGCGATTTCTTCACGCGCTATGGCACCAGCCTCGCCCTGCTGCTGCTGGCGTTGATCGGTCTCTATCGCATCTCGGATATCGTGCTGGGGGTGATCTCGAACGTCTTCTATCAGGATATGGGCTTCACGAAATCGGAGATCGCGACGACCGTGAAGACCTACGGTCTGTTCATGACCATCGCCGGGGGGTTCATCGGGGGCATCCTGGCCGCGCGCTACGGCGTGATCCGCATCCTCTTCGCGGGGGCATTGCTGACGGTGGTGACGAACCTCCTGTTCATCCTGCTGGCCGAGACGGGGCGGAACCTGCCGCTGCTGTATCTGGTGATCTCGGCGGACAACCTGACGGCGGGGCTGGCCTCGGCGGCCTTCGTCGCCTTCCTGTCCAGCCTCACCAATGTCAGCTTCACGGCGGTGCAATACGCGATCTTCAGTTCACTGATGACGTTGTTTCCCAAGATCATCGGCGGCTATTCGGGCACCATCGTGGACAGCGTGGGATACTCGTCCTTCTTCCTGATCGCGGCGGCGCTGGGGGTGCCTGTCCTGTTGCTGATCGTGCTGGCGGCGCGGCGGCTGACGATCCGGGAGAATGCGGAAGGCTAGAGCACACTGAATTTCATACGAATCACCATTCACACCAAGACGTGTGTGAATGGTGATACTCCTGATTCAGATAGAATTCAGAGTGCTCTAACCCTGTTCCTCCAGCCGGTCGGTGGCGGGGGGCGGGGTGCGCGAGAGGGCGGCAATGGCCGCGCGCAGATCGGGGGTCATGTCGATCCGTACCGAATCAAGCGAGGGCTGCAACTGCTCCAGCGACCGCGCGCCGATGATCGGGCAGGTGATATCCGGGTGCCCGCCCGCCCATGACACGGCAAGGGAGACGGGGTGGACGCCCTGTTCGCGCGCAAACGCGGTGAACCGCTCAGCCACGTCATAGACCCACGGCTCGGCGTAGCGTTTGGCGTATTCGGGGTTGTCGATGATGCGGGCGGCGTTCGGCTTGTCCGCCGTGCCGTATTTGCCGCTCAGCAGACCGCCGCCAACCGGGGAATAGGAGATGACGCCGAGGCCCTCATGCCGGGCCAGTGGCAGGATTTCGGCCTCGACCTGCCGCTTGACCAGCGAATACATCGGCTGGATCACATCGAAGCGCGGCCAGCCATGGCGCGCGCTGATCCCGAGGCCGGTGGCGATCTGCCAGGCCGCGTAATTGCTGGCCCCGAGATAGAGAACCTTGCCGTCTGCGACCAGCTTCTCCAGCGCGCGCAGGGTTTCCTCCAGCGGGACGCCGGTATCCCAGCGGTGCATGAAGAGGACGTCGAGCCGGTCGGTGCCGAGGCGGGTAAGCGAGTTCTCCACGGCCCGCAGGATGTGCCGCCGGTTCGCGCCCCGCGCGTTCACGTCGTCGCCCATCGGCACGAAGCATTTCGATGTGACGACCAGCTCGTCCCGCTCATGGGCGATCAGCTTGCCGAGGATGCTCTCCGCCGCCCCGCGCGTGTAGCCGTCGGCGCAGTCGAAGAAGTTGATCCCCCGCTCGCGACAGGCCGCATACATGCGCCCGGATTCCGCCTCATCGGCATCCCCGCCGAAAGACATGGTGCCGAAGCACAGTTCGGAGACCTGAACGCCGGTGCGGCCCAGAGGGGTGGTGTGCATGGGGTGGCTCCGTGAGGGGTTTCGACGGCATCGTTATGGAATTGGAGCGGGGGATCGTCCATGTTTTTGTCATGGAAATCCCCGTCGCCCCCTATCCGCCATTGCGGCACCCCTGCCGGGAACCGCCCTGCGGATGCTGTCCTGAGCGGCGGGGATGCGCTCTCTGTAAGAACATTGAATGCGATATTGCTCTGAGCTAATATAAGTCGATGACCTGGAAAATCGACCTTCATCCCGATCTCAGAGACGAAGTGAAGATGCTTTCGGCAAAGGTGCGGCGTTCACTCGGAACGACGCTGACAGCACTTGAAATCGATGGACCCGCGCTGGGCAGACCGTTGGTGGATACCTTGTCCGGCTCGCGCCATGCGAACATGAAGGAATTGCGTTTCGAGGCAGACGATGGCGTATGGCGCTTTGCCTTTGCATTCGATCCGTCACGTCGGGTGATCGTTCTGGTCGGGGGTGACAAGCAGGGCGTCAACCAGAGGCGCTTCTACCACTGGCTCGTGCGGGTGGCCGATACTCGCTTCGATGAGTACGCGAACAAGAGGACTGAGCAATGAGCGACTGGCGG
>CAKZUT010000171.1 GCA_937922185.1 uncultured Neomegalonema sp. | reverse complement strand
GATCACATCGCGATCGTGGGCCGGAACCGCCCCTATTTCTACTGGTCTATGCTCGCCGCACAGTATGCGGGCGCGATCCCTGTGCCAGTCTACCAGGACTCCGTGGCCGATGAGATGGCTTATGTGCTCGACCATTGCGGCGCGCGCTTTGCCGTCGTGCAGGATCAGGAGCAGGTGGACAAGCTGCATGAAGTGGCTGACCGTATTCCGGCCCTGAAGCAGATGATCTATATCGATCCGCGCGGGCTGCGCCGCTACGACCATACCAATCTGATCTCGCTCGCCGATGTCCGCAGGATGGGCGAGGAGCGCAAAAGCGAGACGCAGGACGAGCTGGCGACCCGCATTGCGGCGGCCACCGAGGACGATACCTGCATCATTCTCTACACCTCCGGCACCACGGGGCGGCCCAAGGGCGTCGTGCTGACCAACCGCAACGTCCTTGTCACCGCGAAGAATTCCTGCGCGTTCGACATGCTCACCGAGAAGGAGGACGTGCTCGCCTATCTGCCTATGGCATGGGTCGGGGATTACGTCTTCTCAATGGCGCAGGCGTGCTGGGCGGGCTTTTGCGTCAACTGCCCGGAGAGCGCGGATACGATGCAGGCGGACCTCAAGGAAATCGGCCCGACCTATTTCTTCGCACCGCCGCGCTTCTTCGAGGGGCTGCTGACCTCCATCATGATCCGCATGGAAGATGCCAGCAAGTTCAAGCAGAAGCTGTTCCACAAGTATATCAACCTGGCCAAGCGCGTCGGCCCCGCCCTGCTGGACGGTAAGGAGGTCAGCGCAGGCGACCGGATGCAGTACCGGATCGGCCATGCGCTCGTTTATGGTCCGCTGCTGAACGCGACGGGGCTGAGCCGGGTGCGGGTGGGCTATACCGCCGGGGAGGCCATCGGGCCGGAAATCTTCGAGTTCTATCGCTCGCTGGGCATCAACCTGAAACAGCTCTACGGCCAGACCGAGGGCACGATCTACATCACGCAGCAGCCCGACGGCGAGGTCAGTGCCGATACGGTGGGCGTGCCCAGCCCCGATGTGGAGGTGAGGATCGCCGACAGCGGCGAGGTCTTCTACCGTTCGCCGGGTACCTTCGTGGAATATTACAAGAATCCCGAGGCGACCGCCGAGACGAAGGATGCCGAAGGCTGGGTCGCTACGGGCGATGCCGGGTTCTTCGAGCCGGACAGCGGCCACCTGCGGATCATCGACCGTGCCAAGGATGTCGGCAAGCTGACCAACGGCGCGATGTTCGCGCCCAAATACGTCGAGAACAAGCTGAAGTTCTATCCGAACATCCTGGAAGCCGTCGCCTTCGGCCACGAGCGCGATTACTGTACTGCCTTCATCAATATCGACCTCACGGCGGTCGGCAACTGGGCCGAGCGGAACAATATCGCCTATGCGTCCTATCAGGAGCTGGCCGGGCACCCGCGCGTCTATGCCGCTGTTCAGGAGCATGTGGAGGAAGCCAACCGCTCCATCGCCGAGGATGCGCTGCTGTCCCATTGTCAGGTGCGCCGCTTCCTCGTGCTGCACAAGGAACTTGATGCCGATGACGGCGAACTGACCCGTACCCGCAAGGTGCGCCGCCGGATCATCGCCGAGAAATACGAGCCGCTTATGACAGCACTCTATGACGGCTCCGACAGCGTTTATATCGAGACTGAAGTGACCTATGAGGACGGACGCAAGGGCGCGATCAAGGCGACTCTGGAAATCCGCGATGCGGCGGTCGTGACGCCCGACGCTCAGAAGATGGCTGCCGAATGACTGACGCTGCATTTCAGGAGAGCTACACCACCCCCGACGGCCGCAAGATCGGCGACGTGGTGATGGAGATGAAAAACATCAGCCTGCGCTTTGGCGGGGTGACGGCGATCAAGGATATCTCCTTCGATATCCGCGAGGGCGAGGTGCGCGCGATCATCGGGCCGAACGGGGCGGGCAAGTCCTCGATGCTCAATGTCATCAACGGCTTTTACCATCCGCAGGAGGGCGAGGTCTGGTTCCGGGGCGAGAAACGTGGCCCCATGAAACCCTACCAGATCGCGCGGCAGGGCATCGCCCGCACCTTCCAGAACATCGCGCTGTTCAAGGGCATGTCCACGCTCGATAATATCATGACCGGTCGCCTGATCCACATGAATACCTCCATCGCCTCACAGGCCTTCTGGAAAGGCCCGGCTGAGCGAGAGGAGATCGAGAACCGCGAGCGTGTGGAGAAGATCATCGACTTCCTCGAAATCCAGACGATCCGCAAGACGCCGGTGGGCAGCCTTCCCTACGGCCTGCAAAAGCGCGTCGAGCTGGGCCGCGCACTGGCGTCGGACCCCTCGCTGCTGCTGCTCGACGAGCCGATGGCGGGGATGAACGTGGAGGAAAAGGAAGACATGAGCCGCTTCATCCTCGACGTGAATGACGAGTTCGGCACGACCATCGCGCTCATCGAGCATGACATGGGCGTGGTCATGGATATCTCGGATCGGGTCGTCGTGATGGATTACGGCGCGAAGATCGGCGATGGCACACCCGATGAGGTGCGACAGGATGAGAAGGTCATCGCGGCCTATCTGGGGGTGAGCCATGACTGATCGTGCCATGACGATGACGGGGAGCCTCGCCCATGTCCGCTGATTTCCTGTTCGGTGTCGAAGTCCTGCTCAACGGTCTGATGGCCGGGGTGATGTATTCCCTCGTGGCGCTCGGGTTCGTTCTGATCTTCAAGGCATCGGGTATCTTCAATTACGCGCAAGGGGTCATGGCGCTGTTTGCGGCACAGACGCTGGTGGGCATCCAGACGGGTCTGATTCCCTTCTCGCATCTCATCAATGCGATGCTGGGCACGAAGATTCATCACTTCGGATGGAACGTACCCACTTTTATCGCGATCCTGATCACTATCGGCATCATGGTGCTTTTCGCGATCATCGTCGAAAAGCTGATCCTCAAGCATCTCGTCAATCAGGAACCGATCATTCTGTTCATGGCGACCATCGGGCTGGCCTATTTTCTTGAGGGATTCGGCGATCTGATGTGGGGTGCCGAGATCAAGAAGCTTGATGTGGGCATTCCGCAGGGCGGCAATCTCTGGATCGAGGAGAGCACGGCCTTTCTCGGCGGGGACGACTTCTACGGTTTCTATCTCGATACGCTCGATATCTACGCGACGGTGATCGCGGTCATCCTCGTTGCCTCGTTGATCCTGTTCTCGCAATATACCAAGACGGGTCGCGCCCTGCGCGCTGTGGCCGATGACCATCAGGCGGCGCTGTCGGTGGGCATCAGCCTGCGGACGATCTGGGTTATCGTCTGGTCCATCGCCGGGTTCGTGGCCCTCGTTGCCGGGGTGATGTGGGGCGCGAAATCGGGGGTGCAGTTCTCGCTGTCGCTCATCGCGCTCAAGGCCTTGCCGGTGCTGATGCTTGGCGGGTTCACCTCGATCCCCGGCGCGATCATCGGGGGACTCATCATCGGGGTCGGCGAAAAGCTGTTCGAGTTCCTGATCGGCGCGCCCTTCCTGGGCGGGGCGACCGAGAACTGGTTCGCCTACATGCTGGCGCTCGTGTTCCTCATCTTCCGCCCGCAGGGCCTGTTCGGGGAGAAGATCATTGAGCGCGTTTAAGGCGGGTTTGCGTGCGACAGCGGGACGTCCTCTGCGCGATGACGGCAGGGTTCCCGCTGTTGCGGGAATGGCGAATGGAATGGAGGCGTACCGATGATCTATCGCGAAGTCGGCGACTTCAAGACGACATACCGGGCGGACGGGCAGACTTTCCCGATCCGGTTCGACCGCTGGCGCTATTATGCCGTGTTGCTGGTCGCGTTCGCGGTGGTGCCTTTCATCATCAATGACTATTGGCTGAACGCGGTCCTGCTGCCCTTCCTGATTTATTCCATCGCGGCCATCGGTCTAAATATCCTGACCGGGTATTGCGGGCAGGTATCGCTGGGCACGGGCGGTTTCATGGCCGTGGGGGCCTATTCCTGCTACAAGCTGATGACGGGCTTCCCAGACCTGAACATCATGATCTGCGTTCTGGTATCGGGCATCATTACGGCGCTGGTCGGGATGCTGTTCGGGCTGCCGTCGCTCAGGATCAAGGGGTTCTATCTGGCGGTCGCCACGCTGGCGGCGCAGTTCTTCCTCGTCTGGATGTTCAACAAGGTCGCGTGGTTCTACAACTACTCCGCCTCGGGCCAGATCAACGCGCCGGAACGCACGATGTTCGGGTACAAGATCACCGGGGCCGAGACCTCCGCGCCCGTGACGTACCTGTTCTGCCTCGTGCTGGTCGTCATCCTCGCGATTGTCGCGCGCAACCTGACGCGCGGGCATCTGGGTCGTTCGTGGATGGCGATCCGCGATATGGATATCGCCGCCGAGATCATCGGCGTGAACCCGCTCAAGGCCAAGCTGACGGCCTTCGGCATCTCGTCCTTCTATATCGGCGTTGCGGGGGCGCTGCTCTTCGCCGTCTATCTCGGCGCGGTGGAGGTGGGCGAGGTGTTCGGTATCCAGAAATCATTCCTCGTGCTGTTCATGATTATCATCGGTGGTCTCGGCTCGATCTTCGGGTCGTTCGCGGGGGCGGCGTTCATGGTGCTCCTGCCCGTCCTGCTGAAGAACGTTCTGGTTGGAACGCTCGGCTGGCCGACCGATATCGCCACGCATCTTGAGTTCGCCATTGTCGGCGCACTCATCGTGATGTTTCTTATTCTTGAACCGCACGGGCTGGCGCAGCTCTGGCGTATCGTGAAGGAGAAGCTGCGGCTCTGGCCGTTCCCGCACTAGGATTGCCTTTGATTCTTGCGGTGGACACCCCATCACCGCCGCATTGACCACCTACAAAACAAAAACGAAACAGGGAGAGACTTATGAAACTCAAGACACTCACCGCCATGACGCTGATTGCTGCAATGGGCGCACCCTTCGCGGCCACGCCCGCTCTGGCCGACCTCGTGTTCCCATCGCTCAGCTACCGCACCGGCCCCTATGCCGCGAACGGCATTCCCTTCGCCGATGGCTACGAGGACTATTTCAAGCTCATCAATGCCCGCGACGGCGGCATCGGGGGCGAGAAGGCCAGGGTCATCGAATGCGAGACCGGCTACAATACCGAGAAGGGTGTGGAGTGCTACGAATCCACCAAGGGTGAGGGCGCTCTGGTCTATCAGCCGCTCTCGACCGGTATCACCTATCAGCTCATCCCGAAATCCGCCGCTGACGGCATTCCGCTGCACACCATGGGCTATGGCCGTACCTCGGCAGCGAACGGCAAGGTGTTCAACACCGTCTTCAACTACCCGGCCAATTACTGGAACGGGGCATCGGCGGTCGTGAACCATCTGCTCGACATCAATGACGGCGATATCAAGGGCAAGACCCTCGCGCTCGTGTATCACAACTCGGCCTATGGCAAGGAGCCTATCCGTACGCTGGAGGAGCTGTCCAAGAAGCATGGCTTCGAGCTGACCCTGCTGCCGGTCGATCATCCCGGTCAGGAGCAGAAATCCCAGTGGCTTCAGATTCGTCGCGAAAAGCCCGACTACGTGACGATGTGGGGCTGGGGTGTCATGAACGCGACGGCCATTCAGGAAGCGGCGAACATCCGCTATCCCATGGAGAACTTCATCGGCGTGTGGTGGTCCGGTTCCGAGAACGACGTGCGCCCGGTGGGTGCCAAGGCCAACGGCTACAAGGCGGTCAACTTCCACGGTGTGGGTGACGATTACCCGGTCTATGACGATCTGAAGAAGCATGTCTACGATGCGGGCGATGCCACCGGCGCGGGCGATCAGCATGGCACGGTTCTCTATAACCGGGGCATGTATGCTGCGATGCTGGCCGTCGAAGCGGCCAAGAAGGCACAGGAAATCCACGATGTCGCCGATATCACCCCCGCGATGATGCGCGACGGCATGGAGGCGCTGGAAATCACCGAGGAGAAGATGGAGGAGCTTGGCCTGCCGAATTTCGGCCCCTCCTTCAAGGTTTCCTGCGAAAACCACGGCGGTCCAGGTCTTGTTACGGTCAACCAGTGGGATGCGAAAGCGGACTCCTGGGAGCAACTCGGCGAATATTCCGAGAGTGACATGGACGTGATCGGTGCGCTGATCGACGAGGATTCCGCCGCCTATGCGAAGGAAAACGAGGTCGAGGAAGCGTGTAGCTGATCGACTGACGCGGCCCCGGCACCGTCCGGGGCCTCCCATCGACATGACCGGCCCCGGATCGATGCCGGGACCGATCTTTCCTCCATAGCCGGAGCCGCTTCATGACCGCCGCTGCCCCCCTTCCCGTCGATGCGGAACCTGCCGCCGAAGACGCGCTGCTTGAAGTCAGCAATATCGAGGTGATCTACAATCACGTCATTCTGGTGCTGAAAGGGGTCAGTCTCGCCGTGCCGAAGGGTGGAATCACGGCCCTGCTGGGTGGCAACGGGGCGGGTAAGACGACGACGCTCAAGGCGATCTCCAACCTGTTGCGCTCCGAACGGGGCGAGGTGACCAAAGGGACGATCCGCTATCGCGGCGAGAAAACCACCGAGTTGATGCCCGCCGATCTGGTGAAGAAGGGTGTCATTCAGGTCATGGAAGGGCGTCACTGCTTCGAGCATCTGACCATCGAGGAAAACCTGATGACCGGGGCCTATACGCGCCGCGACGGGGGGGCGAAGGTCCGGGACGATCTGGAGATGGTCTATAATTATTTCCCTCGCCTTCGGGAGCGGCGCAAGTCGCAGGCAGGCTATACTTCGGGTGGCGAACAGCAGATGTGCGCTATCGGGCGTGCGCTGATGTCGCGCCCCGAAACCGTGCTGCTGGATGAGCCGTCCATGGGCCTCGCACCGCAGCTTGTTGAGGAAATCTTCGGGATCGTGAAGGATCTGAACGAGAAGGAAAACGTGACCTTCCTCCTTGCCGAGCAGAATACCAACGTGGCGCTGCGGTTCGCCCATTACGGCTATATTCTGGAGTCGGGCCGCGTGGTGATGGACGGCCCCGCCGCCGATCTGCGCGAGAACCCGGACGTGAAGGAATTCTATCTCGGCATGTCCGAGGAGGGGCGCAAGTCCTATCGTAACGTCCGCTCCTATCGCCGCCGCAAGCGGTGGCTCGGATAACGCCTGTCCGCGCGGACTCCGCATAACGCTTCCTTATGGCAATGGCGGTAGGGTCGCGGATATGAACAAGACCCTCATGATCCTCTGTACCGCCATCGTGATACCGGCGGCGCTGTTTCTCATGGCATTTGCCTGCCTGCTCGCCCGCTTCGACCTATGTGCGCTGGCGACGGGACTTGGCCTGTGCGCGCTGTCATTGCTCGGTGCCATGGCCAGCGGCGTGTTGCAGGTCTTCGACCGTCGCAAGGGGCCGCAGATCGAGGCGCATGGCAAGGCATATCGGGCGGCGCTGTGGCGGGGAGACTGGCGCGAAGCGGTCGCGGCATGGCACAGGAGCTTCTTCTTCGCCTTCCGGGAGGCCTCCACAGCCCGCACCCTCACAACCGCCTCGCTTGCCCTGCTGATCGCGGGCAGCGCCGTGGGTGCCTACGGGCTGTACGCGATGGATGACGAGGCATTGCTCCGTGTCGCGCATATAGCCAACCGGATCGCGCCGGTCTGACCGGATCACATGATTGTTTCTGCACCCGGATAACCCTTTGAAGTGGCATCAGGCCCCTGCAAACGCCTGCCGTCCTTCGGCGACCTCCAGCCCCCGCTGCGCGAAACGGGGGGCGAGGGGGCCGAGGGTGGCGGCCTGCTCCGATGCCGCGTTCCCGGCCCGTGCGCGATCCGCGATGCCGACGAAGATGACGGCGAAGCGGAAGAGCGCAAACGCGACGTGAAAGCGATCAAGGGGCGGGGTAGCGCGCGCGGTCTCGCGGTAGCGGGCGATGAATGCCTCTTCGGTCGGAATGCCGAGTGCGGCCCGGTCAAGGCCGAGGATTCCGGCATATTCCACAGGGGCTGTGTGCCATGGCATACAGCAAAATCCGAGATCGGCGAGGGGATGCCCCAAAGTCGAGAGTTCCCAGTCCAGCACCGCCACGACCCTCGGCTCGGTCGGGTGGATCAGCATGTTTCCGAGGCGGAAATCGCCATGGGCGATAGCGACTGCGCCGTCGTCTTCGGGCATCCGGTCGCGCAGCCATGCGATCAGGGTATCAAGCGCGGGGATCGGATCACTGCCCGAAGCTGCCCACTGGCCCGACCAGCGTGCGATCTGTCGCTCGAAATAGTTGCCTGGCCTGCCGTAATCGCCGAGGCCGACCGCATCGGGTCTGACGGCATGAAGACGGGCGAGCGTTTCAGCCATGGAGAGATAGATCGCCTTGCGATCCACAGGCGACAGGTCGGGCAGGGCGCTGTCATGGAAGACACGGCCCTCGACCCGCTCCATCAGGTAGAAGGGCGCACCCAGCAGGGTCTCGTCCGTGTGATACAGGATCGGGCGAGGCACCGGCACGTCAGTATCGAGCAGGGCACCGAGGATACGATATTCGCGGTCCACGGCATGGGCACCGCGCAAGGTGGCCCCGTTGGGTTTCTTCCGAAGGACCATCCGGGCATTGCCATGGGTCACGAAATAGGTCGGGTTCGACTGTCCCCCCCCGATCCGCTCCAGTGACAGGGCTGCGGTGCCGAACGCGGTGTTCAGAAAGCCGTGCAGGGCAGCGGGGTCGAAATCGGCATCACTCATCGGTCGGCCATGCGAAAAACCCGTCGCCTGAGCCGGAGAGTTCGCGGTTGAGGACCATCCGATGGACCTCATCCGCGCCGTCCACGAGGCGGGCCTGTCGGGCATAGCGGTAGATCCATTCGAGAACGGTATCCTTGGAATACCCGCGCGCGCCGTTGATCTGAATCGCCGTATCGGCGGCGCGGTGGAGCAGATTGGCGACGTGGATCTTCGCCATGGAAACCTCCTTGCGGGCAAAGCCGCCCCGGTCGATCTCCCATGCCGCTTTCATCGTCAGCAGACGCCCGGTCTCGATATCCATTGCCAGACCGCCCAGCATCATCTGGATGCTCTCGCGCTCGATCAGCCGGATACCGAAGCCCTCGCGCTCCCCGGCATAGGCGCGGGCGATCTCGACGCAGCGCCGGGCAAGGCCCAGCCAACGCATACAATGGGTCAGCCGCGCGGGGCCGAGACGGGTCTGTGTCAGCTTCAGGCCCCGACCCTCGCCGATGAGAACGTTTTCTGCAGGGATTTCAAGGCCGTCGAATTCCAGCTCACAATGGCCGCCATGCTCCTCCGGCCCCATGATTCCGATGCGGCGGAGAATGCGCCAGCCGGGTTGATCGGCGTAGAACAGGAAGGCGGTCAGGCCCGCGCGCGGGTCATCGGATGTGCGCGCGACGAGAATGAAGTGCCGCGCCTCCGCCGCCCCGGTAATGTACCATTTGCGCCCGTGAACGATGTATCTGTCGCCGCGTCGCGTTGCGGTCGTCCCGATCATCGAGGGGTCTGAGCCGCCGCCCGGATGCGGCTCGGTCATGGCGAAGGCGGAGCGGACCGTGCCGTCGATGATCGGCTGCATCCAGCGTTCCTGCTGTTCCGGCGTGCCGACCCGTGCCAGCACGGAGATATTGCCGTCATCGGGAGCGGCGGCATTGATGCAGACGGGGCCGAAGATCGAGCGGTTGGCCTCCTCGTAGAGAACCGCCCTCGATACCATGGACAGGCCCATGCCGCCGCGTTCGACCGGGGCCTGGGGTGCCCAGATGCCGATTGCCTTTGCCCTTTCCCGCATCCGCGCCAGCGGCTCCGGGGCGATGTTCTCATGGGCATCGAAATGGGCGCGATCCGCCTCAAGCGGCAGAACGTCGTGGTCTATGAAGTCGCGCAGGCGTCGGCGCAGGACTTCGGTTTCGGGGGGAATGTGAAAATCCATGCTGCCTCTCCGATGCAGGATCAGCCTGCGGGTCGCTCGATCCAGAAGATCAGGTGCGCCGGTTGGGTATCGTTGCCGTTCACCGGGGTCATATCCTGCGGACAGGCCGACATGACGCACAGGCAGGTCTCTTTTGCCTCAAGCGCGATGTGGTCGCCTGCCTGCGATGTCGGGGCGGTCCACTGGAATGTGCCGTCCCCGGCGACGGGGATATTCATCCAGATATTGAACGGGGAGGGGACATGAACCGGCTCAACCCCGATGGCCTGAAGGGCCATGCGGAAATTATCGGCGCAGTTGTCATGGTAGCCCTCATGCCCGAGCTGAGCATAACGGGGCTGATCGCAGCAGGCGATCAGGATGTCATGAACGCCCGGCGACGTATCCTCCACGATCTCGATCAGCGGACGACGGCGGTTGGTGACGAGCGTATCGCCCTCGCCGACATAGACCCGGCCCAGAGCCGTTCGCGTATGCTCCATCGACAGCATCTCGGCGGGGCACCCATGGACGAGCGCGAAGAAATCGCAGACCTGATGACCCTTCTCGTTCAGGATGAACAGTCGGTCGCCCTTGTTGAGATGTACGGCACGCCCCTCACGGGCGGGGATCGTACTGCGCTGTCCGGGGGGCAAGCGCCCGTTGGATGACACCGGATTGCCCCGCGTTCCGTTGTAGCCGTCACAATGCTGAGGGGTGTAGGCGCTCTGCGGTTCAGTCATCGGCAATGTCTTCGGCCCAGAGTTCGGGGCGCTCCCTGATGAACCGCTGCATGAGGGCGATACAGTCCGGGTCATCGGCGACGATCACTTCCACGCCCCGTTCGCGCAGGAAATCCTCATTCCCACCGAAAGTGGTGTTCTCGGCGATCACGACGCGAGGGATGCCGAACTGCACGATAGTGCCGGAACACATCATGCAGGGCGAGAGCGAGGTGTAGAGAGTGGTATCGCGGTAGGTCTTCTGACGCCCCGCCTTGCGAAGCGCGTCCATCTCACCATGGGCGATGGGATCGCCTTGCTGTACGCGCTGGTTGCGACCCTGAGCAACAAGGGTATCCCCGCGCGCGATGACCGAGCCGATAGGGCAGCCGCCCTCGTCGAAGCCCGCTTTTGCCTCGTCATAGGCGATACGCAGAAAGCGACGGTCGATATCGGTCAGTGGCATGGGGCGGCTCCATGAAAAAAGGCACTTCCACAGAAGTGCCTTCTCCCGGTCATCCGTCAAGCACTGTCGGTCAGCCCCAGTCTTCGATGGCGAATTTCGCCTTGAGGGCATCGGTACAGCGGGCGCCGAGGATCTGGATCACCACGTTTGCCGCCGCGCAGCCCATGGCCCCGCAGGTGGCAAGGGGCTGGCCGGTGGCTATGCCGTTGAGAAACCCGGCAGCGAAGAGATCGCCCGCGCCGGTAGTATCGACCAGAGCCGCGACGGGCTGGGCCGGGACCGCGATGCGCTCGTCCCCGGAGACGATGACGGCACCATCGGGACCGCGCGTGACGGCGGCAATGGCGACCTCCTTCGCGACGGCCTCGATGGCGGCATCGAAATCCTCGGTTTCGTAAAGGGAGAGGAGTTCGGATTCATTGGCGAAGAGGATATCGATCTCTCCCGCCACGATCTCGCGGAAGCTCTCGCGGTGTCGATCAACGCAGAAGGCGTCAGACAGGCTGAGCGCGACCTTGCGGCCTGCGCCGTGCGCGATCTCGCTGGCGCGGCGGAAAGCGTCTTTGGCGTCGGGTTTGTCCCAGAGATAGCCTTCAAGATAGAGGATGCCCGCGCCTGAGACGGCATCCGCATTGATATCGTCCGGCCCCAGATCACCCGAGACGCCCAGATAAGTGGCCATGGTACGTTCGGCATCGGGGGTGACCATCACGAGGCAGCGCGCAGTGGCCTCGCCGGTGGTCGCCGCCGGTACATCGAAGGCCGTGCCGGTCGCGCGGATGTCATGGGCGAAGATGTCGCCGAATTCATCATCGCGGCGTTTGCCAATAAAGGCCGTGCTGCGTCCGAGCGCCCCGAGGGCCGCGATGGTATTCGCGCCGGAGCCGCCGGAGCGTTCGGTCGTCTCGCCCAGAGCGTCATAGATCGCGGCTGATCCCGCCTCGTCCACCAGGGTCATCGCGCCCTTGGATAGTCCCTGTTCGTCCAGCACGGCATCGTCCACACGCGCGATGATATCGACGATGGCGGCACCGACGCCGATGACGTCATGAGTAACATTGGACATGCGGCGTCCCTTTTTCAGTTTGGCGGGTAATCGGTCTAACATGATTTCGCCGACGCGGGCATCGCGTCGGCGGTTTTCATCATCGCTTCGATATGCGGTGTCGTCTCAGACGTTGCTATTCAGCTTCTCCGCGAGATCGACCTTTTCCCAGGAGAAGCCGCCGTCCTCATCGGGGGTACGGCCAAAATGGCCGTAGGCGGCGGTGCGCCGGTAGATGGGGCGGTTGAGGCCCAGCGTCTCGCGGATGCCGCGCGGGGTGAGGTCGATGCTCTTGCGGATCGCATCCTCGATCACGGAGGCATGGACCTCACTGGTGCCATAGGTATCGACATAGATCGACAG
>CAKZUT010000170.1 GCA_937922185.1 uncultured Neomegalonema sp. | reverse complement strand
TCCGCATCGTCCTGCGCCTTTTGCGTCAGGTCCATGGGCGAGCCGTAATGGGTGGAAAGCAGGACGAAGCGCAGGACTTCGCCGGGGATGCCTTTCGCCAGAAGGTCGGCGACCGTGAAGAAATTGCCCAGCGATTTGGCCATCTTCTTACCGTCCACCTTCAGCATCTCGTTATGCATCCAGACAGTCGCGAAATCGTGGCCGACACAACGGGATTGGGCGCACTCGTTTTCGTGGTGGGGAAAGGCGAGGTCGATGCCGCCGCCGTGGATATCGAATTTTTCGCCGAACAACTCCCCCGCCATGGCGGAGCATTCGATGTGCCAGCCGGGGCGGCCCTTGCCCCAGGGGCTGTCCCAGCCGGGTTGTTCGCCGGTAGACGGTTTCCAGAGGACGAAATCCATGGGGTCGCGCTTGTAGGGGGCGACCTCGACCCGTGCGCCCGCGCGCATCTCGTCGAGCGAGCGGCGGGAGAGGGAGCCGTATTCGGGATCGGTCGCGACGGCAAACAGCACATGGCCTTCCGCCTCATAGGCGTGGCCCTTGGCGATCAGGTCTTCGATCATCCTGACCATCTGCGCGATATATTCGGTCGCGCGGGGTTCATGGTCGGGGCGCAGCGCGCCGAGGGCGTCCATGTCCTCGTGATACCAGCCTATCGTCTCGTCTGTGATATCGCGGATCGAACGGCCCGTCTCGGCGGCTTTGGCGTTGATCTTATCGTCCACATCCGTGAAATTCCGGGCATAGGTGACATGCTCAGCCCCGTATTCATGGCGAAGCAGGCGATAGAGAACGTCGAAGACCACCACGGGGCGCGCATTGCCGATATGCGCGCGGTCATAGACGGTCGGCCCGCAGACATACATCCGCACATCGGTCGGATCGACGGGCACAAAGTCTTCCTTCGTGCGGGTCTTCGTGTTGTAGAGCCGGATTGCCATAAGTCGTCTCCCGTGCGCGAAGATAGGGCGCTGCGGCGACGCTGTAGCATTCGGAAGGGGTGAATGAAAACGGGCCGCGAGCGATATGCTAGCGGATAATGCAGCAGCCGATGATTGCGGGTGCGGTTCTCATCGGTCGGTTATGACTTCGGCGGCGGCTTGTCGTCAAGCGGTTCTTCGACAACGACGTATTCCGTCTCGATGACATCACCGCCCGGTCGGGCCGCCTGTCTCTCACGCATCTGCCGCGCCAGTTCGGGGTGCGTGGCCTCGAATTCCTTTCGCATCTTGCCCATCTTCCACCGCCCGTAGAGGTAGAGGACAGGCGCGAGAACGAGAAGGGCCACGAAAATGATCGTGCCGAGCCAAATTGCCAGAGCGAGGATGCCGATGCCGCCGACAGTGGCGGCGATCTTCTGGAACGGGTTCATGGGGCCGATATAGGGGCATCGTCGGCTTTCCGAAAGGGCCTATGGATCATTCGCACCCAGCCGCGTACCCCAGCGAAAGAAGAAACGCACGACCAGCACCGTGATGATCCCCACGAACGCGACTCCGAGGATATAGGCTGTCGTGGAAATCTCGCCGAGTTCAGGGAATGCCCCCGACCGGCTGAGCCAGGCGACCAGAACGGCGCTGAGCATCAGCGACACGACGGTCACCAGAAAAGCGGCTTTCCAGGCATAGGCACTTGTCGCCTCCATTCCCGTGCGCCGACGGTAGAGCATTCCCGCCCCGAGCGCGCCCATCATCGAACTGAGGAAAGCGCCTGACTGGCCGATGGCCGGGACCACACTGGCCAGTAATCCGAGCAGGATAGACAGCAGGATGGAAATCCAGAGAAAATCGATGACGACACGCAGCATGTCAGCGTCCTTTTCCGTTTCAGCGACAGAGTAAAGGCAGCAAAGCCGCCATATCGGGACCATCGCCGCGCCCCGTCAGGGCCTTGCGGAGCGGCATGAACAAAGCCTTGCCCTTGCGGCCCGTCCGCTCCTTCAGATCGGCGGTGACGGTGCGCCATGTCTCGCCGGTCCAGGGCCTGGCCGCCTCCAGTTCGGCAAGAGCGAGGGTGACGTATTCCGCATCCTCCGGGTCGATTGCGGGTGTGCAATCCCCTTTCAGGATCGCCGCCCAATCGGGAATATCGTCCAGCCCCGCGATATTTTCGCGGATGAGCAGCCAGAACGGCTCGGCCCGGTCATCGGGAACGCCCGCGTCATGCAGACGCTCGGCGACATCGCCATAGGGCTTGCCGTGCAGGGCCTTGAGATTCAGTGCGCCCAGATCATCCATGCTGAACCGGGCCGGTGCCCGACCGAACCGGGCCAGATCGAAGCCGTCGATCAGTTCCGCATGGCTGGCACGTGGCTCGATGGGGTCCGCCGATCCCAGACGGGCCATATAGGACAGCAACGCCAGCGGCTCGATCCCCGCCTCACGGATCGATTCGAGCGTCAGGGAGCCGAGGCGCTTCGACAGGCTGGCCCCTTCGGCATCCACCAGCAGGGAATGATGGGCAAAGCCGGTCGGCTTGTCGCCCAGAGCGTCGAAAATCTGGACCTGAGTGGCCGTGTTGGTGACATGATCCTCGCCCCGGATCACATCCGTCACGCCGAAATCCATATCATCGCAAACGCTGCACAGGGTGTAGAGATAGCCGCCATCCTCCCGGATAAGCACGGGATCGGACACGGAGGCGCAATCCACGGTCGTCTCGCCCCGAATGCCGTCGGTCCATGTCACCCGCTCCTGATCGAGCCGAAAGCGCCAATGCGGGCGACGGCCTTCCGCCTCCAGTTTCGCGCGGTCCTCATCGGTCAGTTTCAGGGCGGCGCGGTCATAGACAGGGGGACGTCCGGCCTGTCGCTGATATTTGCGGCGCAGATCGAGTTCGGTCGCGGTTTCATAGGCCGGATAAAGCCGACCCTCCGCGCGCAGGGCATCGGCGGCGGCATCATAGCGGGCGAGGCGTTCGGACTGGCGCTCGAACCGGTCCCAGCCAAGGCCCAGCCAGTCGAGATCACGCTTGATCGCCTCGACATGCTCCTCTTTCGAGCGTTCCGCATCGGTATCGTCGATCCGAAGGATAAATGTGCCCCCCTGCTTGCGGGCATGGAGCCAGTTGAGCAGTGCAGGACGCAGATTGCCGACATGCAGACGGCCCGTGGGTGAGGGAGCAAAGCGGGTGGTGGTCATGGGCGGCCTCGGCTCTGTGACGTACCCGCTCCAGATACCTGCGCGATGCCCGAAAGGAAACCGGGAAGGAACATCCTTCCCGGCGCTGATCAGTCGTAGCTGAGATCAGTGGCCTTGCCCCGGAAGATGATGAAGGCCAGCGCCGAATAGGCAATGATGATCGGCAACACGACACACGCCCCCGCAAGAATGATGACAAGGCTTTCGGGCGCGCTGGCGGCCTCATAGATCGTCATCTGATCGGGCACGACATAGGGATAGAAGGAATAGGCCATGCCGAAGAAGCCCAGTGTAAAGAGAACACAGGTCAGGGCGAAAGGTATCCAGCACCACCGGTCCACCGCATCGGGCAAATGCCGCAGCGAGACCCACAGGGCGACGATCAGACCCATGGATAACAGCGGCAGGGGCAACAGGAAGGCAAATTCCGGCAAAGAGAACCACTTGTCGAAGATACGGTCGCTGACCAAAGGGGTCGCGGCGGAGATACCGGCGAAACCGAGAATGATCCCCACCAGCCCCAACTTCGCCCAGCGTACCGATTTGAGCTGGAGAACATCCTCGGTCTTCATCAGCAGCCACGTCGCGCCGATGAAGGCGTAGGCACCGGTAAGGCACAGCGCCGTAAGCATGGCGAAGGCAATCGTCATCGTGGTGGTTTCAAGGCCCATCACATAGAGGCCAAGCATGTAGCCCTGAGAGAGCGAGGCCATGAGAGAGCCGATGAAGAACGACCCGTTCCATTGCCGCTTGCCCCGCATTGTGGCGGTCTTGCCCCGGAACTCGAAGGCGACCCCGCGCAGGATCAGACCGAACAGCATCACCGCGACGGGTAGATAAAGCGTCGTCAGGATCATGCCATGCGCTGCCGGAAAGGCGACGAGCAGCAAGCCGATGGCCAGCACCAGCCACGTCTCGTTGGCATCCCAGAACGGACCGATGGAGGCGATCATGCGATCCTTTTCGGTATCCTCGGCGAAGGGGATCAACACGCCCACGCCGAGATCGAAACCATCGAGGATGACATAGACGAGGATCGACGCCCCCATCAGGAGGGCGAAGATCACGGGCAGCGTCGTCTCGGGCGTATCGAAAAAACCAAGCATCAGATCACTCCGCAGGGACGGCATTGGGGTTGGGCGTCGTGCGCTTGCCCCCGACGATGCCCGCTCGGGGCGCATCGGCCACCGTCTCGCCCTTCGCGGCCCGGCGCGCCAGTCCGAAGATCGTGGCGATATAGGCGATCAGCAACACGGCATAGACGACGAGATAGGCCGTCAATGTACCCGCGACATAGCTGGCCGGAACATCGGCAACAGCCTCCTTCGTGCTGACCACGCCGTGAACGAGCCAGGGCTGACGTCCGATCTCGGTCGTATACCAGCCTGCGAGCGTGGCGACCCAGCCGGAGAAGGTCATGCCCAGCAGAACGACCAGCAAGGGCTTTGGCAAGGTCTCCACACCGCCCCGGCGCCACAGCCGCCATGCACTGTACCAGGAGATGAGCAGCATCAGCATACCGGTGCCCACCATCACGCGGAACGACCAGAAGACGGGGGACACGGGCGGATGCAGCGGCGTGCCGTCTTCCGCCACGAAATCATCGAGGCCGGGCACGACACCGTCGGCTTTGTGCTTCAGGATCAGGCTTGCACCCGAAGGAATACCGATCTCGAAGTCATTCGAGCGGGTTTCCTCGTTCGGAAGCGCGAACAGCAGGAGCGGCACATTACCACGGGTCTGCCAGTTGCCCTCCATGGCGGCAACTTTCTGCGGCTGATGCTCCAGCGTATTGAGGCCGTGCATGTCACCCGCGAGAATCTGGAGCGGGATCAGGATCGCGCCGAGCCATACACCCGTCTTCAGGGTCAGCCGGACACCGGGGGTGCGATCACCGATCAGGCGGCGATAGGCCGAGACACCCGCGAGAAGGAAAGCCACGGTCAGGCCGCTGGCCAGCATCATGTGGACAAGACGATAGGGCAGCGACGGGTTGAAGATGATCGCCCACCAGTCGGTCGCATGGGCAACACCGTCGATCATCTCGAAGCCCTGCGGCGTGTGCATCCAGGAATTCAGAACGAGAATCCAGAACGCGCTCATGCTCGTGCCGAAGGCAACGAGGAAAGTCGCGGTGGTGTGCAGCCAGCCTGGGACACGCCGGAAGCCGAAGAGCATGATGCCCAGAAAGGCCGCTTCCAGAAAGAAGGCCGTGAGGATCTCATAGGCGAGCAGCGGTCCCGCGATGTTCCCGACGGTCTCCATAAAGCCCGGCCAGTTCGTGCCGAACTGAAAGCTCATCGTAATACCCGACACGACGCCGAGGCCGAAGCTGAGCGCGAATACTTTCACCCAGAAACGATAGGCGGCCATCCAGCGTTCGTCTCCGGTGCGGTTGAACCGCAGCTTGAAGAACAACAACACCCAGCCCAGAGCGATCGTGATCGTCGGGAACAGGATGTGAAACGAGATATTGGCCGCGAACTGAATACGCGACAGGATCAGCTCATCCATCGGTCAGGCCTTTCTATTGATATCAGCGGTCTTTTCACGGCGCAGCGGAAGAATGCGGGCTTTATCCGCCAGCTTCTGGATACGCGCCCCCATGGCGAGCAGTTGCTTGAGACGCCTGGTCTCCACCCGGTTCATGTCGTCATACCAGGCGGTCAACAATTCGATCACTTCGCGCAATTCCGCCACGCGCTCATGGGCGTGGCGG
>CAKZUT010000169.1 GCA_937922185.1 uncultured Neomegalonema sp. | reverse complement strand
AACTACTTTCTCGCTTATCAATGACCGGGGCGAAACCCCGCGCGTGACCTTCGCCATTGATGAGTCATTGCTCAGACATGACCTAATTCACTGTCATCCCCTACACAATGAAGCCACGACTGCTATCTCTGCCGAAGACCTGATGCGTTTCGTAGCGGCTTGCGGGCATGATGCGGTGCTGATTGATTTCGATGGGCTGGAGGCATGATCCTCTCGGTCTTTCAATACTTTACGGAGTGATGCGATGCTCGAACTCGGCGGTGGACACCAAGGCGCGCAGGCCGGGGGAGCCGTGATCGACGGCACCGATGCGGGCTTCATGACCGACGTGATCGAGGCGTCGCAGGAAACCCCCGTGGTGGTGCAGTTCACCGCCCCGTGGTGCGGCCCCTGCAAGACGCTCGGACCGCAACTGGAAGCCGCCGTCACCAGGACAAACGGTAAGGTGCGTATGGTCCGCATCAATATCGACGAGCATCCCCAGATTGCCGGGCAGTTGCAGGTGCAGTCGATCCCGGCGGTGTTCGGGTTTGTGGGCGGTCGTCCGGTCGATGCGTTCATGGGCGTGCAGCAGGCCAGCGAAATCGACCGCTTCATCGCCAGCCTCAGCAATGCGGCGGGGCCGAGCGATGCGGAGGCACAGATTGACGGCGCTCTCGATGTCGCGGAGCAGAATCTGGCCGATAATGCCGTCGCGGAAGCGGCGCAGATATACGCGCAGGTCATGGGAGCGGCCCCTGAAAACCTGCGGGCTATTACGGGGCTGGCACGCTGTTATATCGCCACCGGCGATCTGGAGCGGGCGCGGGAAACGCTGGACTACGCCCCCGCAGACAAGGCGGAAGACCCGATGGTCGTGCAGGTCCGCTCGATGATCGCCCTGTCGGAACAGGCCGGATCGACGGGGGATCATGCGGCGTTTGTCGCGGCGCTTGAGGCCAACCCGAACGACCATCAGGCGCGGCACGATCTGGCCCTTGCTCTGGTGGCTGCGGGCAAGCCGGAGGAGGGGATCGATCATCTGCTTGACCTGTTCAGGCGGGACCGCGAGTGGAACGAGGATGCCGCGCGCCAGCAATTGTTCAAGATTTTCGAGGCTCTGGGGCCGACTGATCCGCTGACACTCAAGGGCAGGCGCAAGCTGTCCTCGATCGTGTTCGCGTGACCCGGATGGCCTCCCGTTTCTCGCCCAATGACGCGCCGTCGGTCATTCCGATCTTTCCGCTGCCCGGTGCCCTGCTGCTGCCGCGCGGAAGATTGCCGCTGAATATCTTCGAGCCGCGATATCTCGTGATGATCGACGATGCGATGAAGACTGACAATCGCCTGATCGGGATGATTCAGCCGAATGGAGACGGCGATACGCGCGGCTGTAAAAAGCTGTTCGATATCGGCTGTGCGGGGCGCATCACCACCCTGTCCGAGACGGATGACGGGCGTTATCTCATTGGTCTGAGTGGCGTATCGCGCTTTCGGGTCATGCAGGAAATCGAGGGCTTTGCGCCTTATCGGCAGGCACAGGTGGCATGGGGAGAGTTTGAACTCGATACCAAGACCCCCAGCGAGGATGGTGAGGATTTCGACCGCTCCGCATTCCTTTCCATCGTGGAGCGGTATTTTCAGGCAAAATCGCTCGATACCGACTGGGATGCCTTCGGAAAGGCGAGCGAGGAAACCATCGTGAATGCCCTGTGCATGATATGTCCCTTCAGCGAGCAGGAAAAGCAGGTGCTTCTGGAGGCCGCAGACCTGAGCGAACGGCGCAAAGCCCTTGATATCCTGTTGACAATCGACGCTGCCGGAGATGAGGGGAGCGGGGGAATTCAATGAACGAGAGCGATGGCGCAACCCGTTCGGATATCGATCCGAAGCTGCTGGAAGCCCTGATTTGCCCGATGTCCCGGACCCCGTTGCGCTATGACCGCAAGGCGCAGGAACTGGTCAGTGAGCGCGCGGGTCTGGCCTATCCCATCCGCGATGGTGTGCCGATCATGCTGCCCGATGAGGCGCGCAAACTCGATCCATAGGGTATCGGCGACCCTCGGATGCGTGCGTGTCATGTCGGTCATGTCATGCGGACAGTCGAATTTTCGGACCGTTCTCTCCAGAGTGTCCTACAGTCTCGATCAAGTCGGGTCAGGCGATGAACTGTACCATCGGCTTCGCGGCGGTCTGTGTGGGCGGCTTTTGCAGTGCAATCGGGAAGGACGATGACAATGGATCTGAATGCTGATTTCTCCGTCCGTGCCGTTGTTCATTCGGAAGCCGTCGAATGGCAGGCATCGCCCATGGCGGGGGTGGACCGGCGGATGCTCGACCGGATTGGCGGTGAGGTTGCCCGTGCGACGACCATCGTGCGCTATGCGCCGGGCAGTCGGTTTTCTGAACACATCCACACGGGCGGCGAGGAGTTCATCGTGCTGGACGGCGTGTTTCAGGACGATTACGGCGATTTCCCCGCCGGAACCTATGTCCGCAACCCGCCCACCACCGCGCATACTCCCGGCTCGGAACCCGGTTGCACGATCTTCGTGAAGCTATGGCAGTTCAATCCCGATGATCGTAACCAGTTTCGCAAGGCGATGGACGATGAACTCGGCGCGCCGGTCGATGGGGTTGCCACGGCGGCGCTGCACCGTGATGAGCGTGAAATCGTGACCTACAGTCAGCTTGATCCCGGTGCGATCCTCAACAAGACCGATCCGGGGGGCACCGAGATGCTGGTCATCGACGGGGCCGTGACAGAACAGGGCGAAAGGCTCGCCAAGGGTGCATGGCTGCGGCTTCCTGTCGGTGTGCCCCTGTCCGTCGTTGCGGGGGAAGAGGGTGCAAAACTCTGGGTGAAGACGGGTCACCTGCGCTACGTCACACCCCCTGCGGTCTGAAAAGATGGTTATTTTCACGGCATGAAGACCGATATCCTGATCGTCGGCGGCGGGCTGGCGGGTCTGCGGCTGGCCGATCTGCTCCATGCTCAGGGGGGCGATTTCATCCTGGTGGAGGCGCGCGACCGGATTGGCGGGCGCGTCTTGAGCGAGGCGGTGGAAGGGGGGCGGTTCGATCTCGGCCCCTCGTGGTTCTGGTCCGGCCAACCCCGTATTGCCGCCCTGATCGACCGTTTCGGGCTACAGCAATTCGAGCAGTTCTCCGAGGGTGCATTTGCCTATGAGGATGAACACGGGCAGGTGCAGTACGGGCGCGGTTCCGCAACGATGCAGGGGTCATGGCGCATCGAAGGGGGGATG
>CAKZUT010000168.1 GCA_937922185.1 uncultured Neomegalonema sp. | reverse complement strand
TCATCAGCTTCGGTGTCGCCGTGCCGCTCTACCCCGCCGGGGCCATCGCCCTGCTGACCGTCGCGGTCAACTTCGTGGTGGACTGGATGCTGCACCGGTCGAGCGGGTTGAAGGAATAAATCATGATCGATACCTTGCATGGTTCTGACAGGCTTCGGATCGATGAGCATCTGGCGTTGCGTCACCTGCAAACCAGAATGCGGAATTTCTACATCCGTATCGCGACATTGATCCTGCTGGTTGTCGCGTTTTTCGATGAGGTGGCCTCGCGTTTTACGCAGAATCCCGGAGGGGATAAGGCTTCCGTCTTCTGGTATTTCGACTCTCCGACGGAAAAGATCGTGATGGGGCTGCTTGCAGTGTCACTTTGCCTGTTCGTCTATTCGGAGCTGAGCAGGATGGCGAGCGAGGAACGTGCGGACGCCGAAATAGATGAAAAGCTGAAGCAGATCGATATTGCCCTCGGCCACGAACCGACAGGTGCCAAGCTGAAGCGATGAGTCACTCACGGGAGGAGATCACCGAAATCCGTGATCGGATCGAGAAAAGCCGCGTCAAGCGTGAACGGATACGCTCACCGAAAGTGGCGCATAAGTTGACGGTTCTAGGCGTTCCGATCTCCGGCATCACTGAAATCGCGCTGCCGGTTCTTATCGACGTGTCACTCTCGGGGGTGGGATTTTTCTGCTCTCTGGTCTTCTGGGGCGTGTCGAGTATGGAAAACGATGCCACCGATACAGAGAAATTCAATCGCCAGCGAGACGAAGCTGAACTGGATGAAGCACTTGAGTGCCTGCGCGACAACCGCACCTGACCCGGTGCAAGCAATGAGATACATGACATGAGCGACGATATCCTCCTCAAGATGCGCGGCGTGAAGATCGACGGGAAGACCGGGGATGACTGGCTGCCGATCATCAAGGGCATCGATCTCGACCTGCGGCGCGGCGAGGTTCTGGGGCTGATCGGGGAATCCGGGGCGGGCAAGTCCACCATGGGGCTTGCGGCCATGGGCTATGTGCGCGGCGGGTGCCGCATCTCCGGCGGGACCATCGATTTCGACGGGATCGATCTGGCGAAGGTGAGCGAGGCCAGACGCCGGGAAATGCGCGGCAAGCGCATCGCCTATGTCGCCCAGTCGGCGGCGGCCAGCTTCAACCCGGCCCATCGCCTGATCGACCAGTATACCGAGGCCCCGGTCCGGCATTCGGTAATGAAGAAGGACGAGGCCGAAGCGGACGCGACCGACCTCTATCGCCGCCTGCAACTGCCCAACCCGGACGAGATCGGCTTTCGCTATCCGCATCAGGTATCCGGCGGACAGCTCCAGCGCGCGATGACGGCGATGGCGATGTCCTGTCGCCCCGATCTCATCATTTTTGACGAGCCGACGACCGCGCTCGACGTGACGACGCAGATCGAGGTGCTGGCCGCAATCCGCAATGCGGTGGCACAGTTCGGCACGGCGGCGATCTACATTACCCATGACCTCGCCGTCGTGGCACAGATGGCCGACCGGATCATGGTGCTCAAACACGGCGTACTGGTCGAGGAAGCCGACACGCGCACCATGCTCAGCGCACCGACGCAGGATTATACCAAATCCCTCTGGGCCGTCCGCAGCTTCAAGGCCTCCGCCAAGCCGATGCCCGCCGCCGATGCGGTGCCGGTCGTCAGCCTCCGCAATATCGACGCCGCCTATGGTCCCGTGCCGGTACTGCACGGTGTCAGCTTCGATATCCACAAGGGACGCACCGTCGCGGTGGTCGGCGAGTCCGGCTCGGGCAAGTCCACGGCGGCCAGGGTCATCACCGGCCTGCTGCCCCCAAGTCAGGGCGAGGTGCTGTTCAACGGCAAGACCCTGCCCCCCAGCTTCAAACGGCGCAGCAAGGATCAGTTGCGTCAGGCGCAGATGATCTACCAGATGGCCGATACGGCCCTGAACCCCAAGCAGCGCATCCGCGAGATCATCGGTCGCCCCGTCGAATTCTATCTCGGCCTCAAGGGCAGCGCGCGGGACGAGCGGGTACGCGAATTGCTGAACCTGATCGAGATGGAACCGGATGTGTACGCCCATCGCTTCCCCGGAGAGCTGTCGGGCGGGCAGAAACAGCGTATCGGGATCGCCAGAGCACTGGCGGCGGACCCCGAATTCATCATCTGCGACGAGGTGACGAGCGCGCTGGACCAACTGGTCGCAGAGGGCATTCTGCGCCTGCTGGACCGTCTCCAGACCGAACTCGGCCTTGCCTATATGTTCATCACCCATGATCTGGCCACCGTCCGGGCCATTGCCGACGAGGTGGTGGTGATGCAGCATGGCAAGGTGGTGGAACAGGGACCGAAGGTCGAGATGTTCCAGCCCCCGCACCATCCCTATACCGACCTGCTGCTCTCCTCGGTGCCGGAGATGGACCCCGACTGGCTGACCAATCTTCTGGAGGAACGCGCACGCTCCGGCATCAAGGTCGAATCGGCGGACGCATGACGGAAACGGGCGCTCCGGTCGCGCTGCGGGTCGAGGGCGTCAGCCACGCCTTCGGGAACGTTCAGGCGCTGAAGGATGTCTCCCTGAATGTCGGGCGCGGCGAATTCGTGGCGTTGCTGGGGGTGAACGGCGCGGGCAAGAGTACGCTCTTCTCGCTCGTCACGCGGCTTTACGACAATATCAGCGGCTCCATCGAGGTCTGCGGCCATGATGTGCGCCGCGAACCCGGCCCCGCGCTGGCGCGGATGGGTGTCGTGTTCCAGTCGCGCTCTCTCGATATGAGCCTGACCATCCGCCAGAACCTGCGCTACCACGCGGCCCTGCACGGCATCGGACGACGTGAGGCGATGGAACGCGGTGACCGGGTGCTGGAGCGTGTGGGCCTGCTCGACAGGGGCGGGGCGAAGGTCGCCACCCTGTCCGGCGGTCAGGTTCGCCGCGCCGAGATCGCCCGCGCCCTGATGCATGATCCCACCCTGCTGTTGCTGGATGAAGCCACCGTCGGGCTGGATGTCCGCTCGCGGACGGATGTGGTCGATACGGTGCGCGCGCTGGCCGATGCGGGGGATGTGGGTGTGCTATGGGCCACCCATCTGTTCGAGGAGGTGCGTGGGAGCGACCCCGTGGTCCTGCTGCACCGGGGCGAGGTGCTGGCCGGGGGCACCGCCGACAGCATCGCGGGCGAGGCCACGCTCAGCGACCGGTTTCTCGCCATGACCGGGGTGGATGAACGGGAGATCGCGGCATGAGGAGGGCGACGTGACCCCCGACCGCCTCGGCTGGTCAGGCCGCCTCGTGGCGCTGTCGGGCATCGTGTGGCGCGAGGCGATCCGGTTCGCGCAGCAGCGGGAACGCTTTCTGTCGGCTCTCGTGCGTCCGCTGGTCTGGCTGTTCATCTTCGCTGCCGGGTTCCGGTCGGTATTGGGGCTGTCGATCATTCCCCCCTATGAGACCTATGTTCTCTATCAGGAATATATCGCCCCCGGCCTGATCGCGATGATCCAGCTTTTCAACGGGATGCAGTCATCGCTGTCCATGGTCTATGACCGGGAGACGGGGGCGATGCGGACCCTGCTGGTCAGCCCCTATCCCCGCTGGTTCGTGTTGAGCGCCAAGCTGGTCGCCGGGGTCGCCGTCTCGATCCTTCAGGTCTATGCCTTTCTGGCAATCGCATGGTTCTGGGATATCCGCCCGCCTGTGATCGGCTATCTCACGCTGTTGCCCGCCCTGATCCTCTCCGGCCTGATGCTCGGAGCGATCGGGCTGTTGCTGTCCTCGACCATCAGGCAACTGGAGAATTTCGCGGGGGTGATGAATTTCGTCATCTTCCCGATGTTCTTCGCGTCCTCGGCGCTCTACCCGCTCTGGCGAATACAGGAATCGAGCGAGTTGCTGTATGATATCTGCTGGATCAACCCTTTCACCCATGCCGTCGAGCTGATCCGCTTCGCCCTCTACGGACAGGTGAACTGGATGGCCGCCGGGGTCGTCATCGCGGTGACAGCGGCGTTTCTGGGCGCGGCGATCTACGCTTATGACCCGTCGAAAGGGCTGGTGAGGCGGCGGCGGGGATAGGTCGGCG
>CAKZUT010000167.1 GCA_937922185.1 uncultured Neomegalonema sp. | reverse complement strand
CGACCTTTTCTTTGGCAGACCCGTCCTTGACAGAGGCGACAGCGGCTCTGGTGCCCTCGACGGCACTGGCCGCCGTGTCCTTGACAGAGGTGACGGCACCGCCGACCGCTGCCCCTACTCTGGCGGCGACGGAACCGTCCGCAGGCGCGTCCGGCATCTCGCCCGGAGCTTTGCCATCCGAGTAGCCGCCCTTCATTGCCGCGAGACCCGATTTCGTGCCTTTGACTGCATCGCTCGTGGCATCGCGGACAGTTCCGGTGGCGCTGGCGATGCCCGCACCGACCGCAGCGGCGGCACCGCCTACAACGGCCCCGACCTTCGCGACGGTCGAGCCATCCGCAGAACTGCCGGACGTCGTGCCGGTAGCCTTGCCTTCAGCATACCCGGTCTTGAGCGAGTCGAGAGCCGTGCTGTTTCCGATAGAAGCGCCCGAAGTGCGGACGTCCATCGCGGTGGCCGGATCGGTCCCGTCGAGGCGGACGGTACCCGTGTTCAGATCGACATTCGGAACCCCGTCAGCCAGCCCTTTGGCACCACAACGCCCTCCGTACTTATACCAGCGCGCAAGCCATCCGAAGAGAGCGCCGCCCAGCATCAGCAGGAGCGGAAAAAGATAGAGAAGAAGCGTTTTCATACCGAGCGTCCTTCCATTTCAGCAAGACGTTCGGCTTCACGCCGCGACAGTTCACGTGGATCGATCGGGTCGCTGCCCTGGACAGAATTCCACCGGACGAGCCATCCGAAGAGGGCCGCTCCGGCCATGACCATGAGGACGTTGAGGGCGAGGGCGATTGTCATTTATCCGTTCTCCAGAAACTTGGAAGCCATACGGCTGTTCGGGGCAAATCCTAACCGGAAAAGACGTTAATTTCGAGAGATTTAACTGCCACACCTCCACGCTGGAACACTGTCGTTTTTCAGAGTAGTTAGCATTCCCAATTAAGACATAACGCGAACTCGCGCGGGGGGCGAGCAGGCCGATTCAGCGCAAATCATCACCCTGTCACGGAAAAGCGGTTCCCTGCGCTGCGCCCCCGTGGTAAGCGCGCCGCGACCTTTTCCGATCATTTCCGAAGGAGCCTTCCCATGGCCACACAGCGCACCCTTTCCATCATCAAGCCCGACGCAACCGAGCGGAACCTGACCGGCAAGATCAACACCCTGTTCGAGGATGCCGGTCTGCGGATCGTCGCGCAGAAGCGCCTGCATCTGACCCCCGCACAGGCCGGCAAGTTCTACGAGGTCCACGCCGAACGCCCGTTCTTCGGTGAACTGACCGAATTCATGTCCCGTTCTCCGGTCGTCGTGCAGGTTCTCGAAGGCGAGAACGCCGTGGACAAACACCGCGAAGTCATGGGCGCAACCAACCCGGCGGAAGCCGCCGACGGCACCGTCCGCAAGCTGTTCGCCCAGTCCATCGGCGAAAACTCCGTCCATGGATCGGACAGCGCCGAGAACGCGGCGATCGAAATCGCCTATTTCTTCTCGGGCATCGAACTCGTCGGTTGATCCCGTATCAACACCGTAAGGTCACAATGACTTGAGAGAGTGATCGCGTCGGGACAATACCCCCGGCGCGATCTATATAGTTATAGTGTCGCGAAACATGCACATTCCTTGCGGGAGATTATCATGGTGAAGCGCTTCACCCGTCGCCTTGCCGGTGCCGCCTGTGCCCTTTTCTGCCTTGCCGCCCTGCCCGCGAAAGCCGCAATCTGGGAAGCGCAGAACGAATGGACCGAAGCGCATGAACAGGCCTACTCGACCTGGGTACGCGAGCGTTTCGACAAGGATTTCTTCCACCAGCCGGAATACACCACCGTCTTCGGGCTGGCGCTCGACTGTTCCGATGCGATCTATGCGATGCGGATCATCTACGCTTACGAAAACAAGCTGCCCTTCGCGATCAACGATCCGACCGGCAAGCGGCGCACCCTGTCGAACGAATTCACCAGATGGGACGGGTATCGCGAGACCCTGCGTCATGAGAATGACGACGGATCGTGGTCCAGCTACAAAGGCCCGGAATATACCGAAGAGGATAAGGTCCGCGCCTTCATCGAATATGTCAGCGACGTGACCAGCACCCTCAACCTCGTGAATGACACCTATCCGGTCGCGCTGGATGATATCCGGGCCGGGGATATGTTCCTGCTGCCCCGCAATCACGCCTATATCGTCAAGAAGATCGAGCCGACCGGGGCGATGACAACCCTGTCGCATTCCAGCCCGCGCGCATGGCGCATCATGGCGGAAATCAACGACTTCCCCGCCGAGGCCCCCGAGGACCGCAAAAAGCGTGACGGGTATCGTCGCTTCAAGCCCATTGATCAGCTTCGGACCCCTGCGGCGAAGGTACCCGGTGCCAGCGAGGAACAATGGGAAGTCGCGGCAAGCCTCGGCGGAAGCCGCGAAGCCTTCGCCCTTGCCACGCAGGATGCGCTTGCCTCGATCAAGGAGCCGATGGCCCAGAAAGCCTCGCGTCTGTTCGCCTCGCTCTGCGATTACGCGGTGCAGCGGGTCGATATCGTGAATCACGGGCTGAACTATCTCGCTCGCATGGGCGACAATAATGGCCGTCAATGCATGAGCATCGGCGAATATGCGGAATACTCGACACCGGGCCGTGACAAGAAGCTCGAAGCCCAGTTCCGTATCCTGAATGCGATGAGGTCCAATCCGGCATGGGACGAGGCGAGTTTCCCGGAAAAGCCGGTAATCGAGGCGATCTTCGCTTCTGAAAGCACCATGCCGGAGGAGCAGGTCGGATCGTTCTGCGCGGTGCCCTTCGATATCCAGGGCGGACGCAATATGAGCCTGCGGGAGCTGTATCGCGGCATGGATGCGGGGCGTTTGGTTTCCGACCCCCATGCGCCGCTCGAATACCGCTGGGGCCTCGCCGCCGACAGCTGGACCCCGCAATGCAAGAGCGCCGTGCGAAGCTGATCCTCGGGCGGAAACGGGCGAGCTTTCAGGCGCTCAGTGCGCCGCCTCCCAATTGCCGCCCTGCCCCGCCTCCACCACGAGCGGGGTCGAAAAGCTGACAACCGGGTCGGCGGCATTTTCCATCACGGTCCGCATCTGCGCGATCAGGGGATCGGCCTCGTCCTTCGGGCACTCGAAGACCAGTTCGTCATGCACCTGTAACAGCATCCGGGCCGACAGCTTTTCAGCCTCCAGCACCGCCGGAACGCGGATCATGGCGCGGCGTATCACGTCAGCGGCAGTGCCCTGTATCGGCGCATTGATCGCCACACGCTCCTGATAGCCGCGCTGAGGGCCGCGCGCGTTGATATTGGGGGTATAGATGCGCCGTCCGAACAGGGTCTCGACATATCCGTCCTCGCGCGCCCTGGCCTTCATCGCGTCCATATAGGCGCGGATGCCGGGGAACTGCTCGAAATAGGCATCAATAAACGCCTGCGCCTCACCACGCGGGATACGCAGGTTGCGCCCGAGACCATGGCCGGAGATGCCGTAGATCACCCCGAAATTGATCGCCTTCGCGCGGCGGCGGATTTCCGGCGTCATGTCGTCGAGCGGGACGCCGAACATGGCGCTGGCAGTGGCGGCATGGATATCCTGCCCCTCCGCGAAGGCCGTCTTGAGCGCGTCGATATCGGCCATGTGGGCCAGGATACGCAGTTCGATCTGGCTGTAATCGAGGCTGACCAGCACATTGCCGTCCTCGGGCACGAAAGCCTTGCGGATTTCGCGGCCTTCCTCGGTGCGGACGGGGATGTTCTGGAGATTGGGGTCCGTCGAGGCCAGCCGTCCCGTGGAGGTCGCGGCCATGGAAAAGGACGTATGAACGCGGCCCGTCCGGCTGTTGATATGGTTCTGGAGGCTGTCGGTATAGGTGGATTTCAGCTTCGATAGCTGCCGCCAGTCCAGTACGCGACCCGGCAGGTTTTCGGTCATGGCCAGATCTTCGAGGATATCGGCCCCCGTGGCATAGGCCCCGGTCTTTGTAAGCTTGCCGCCCTGCATCCCCAGCTTGCCGAACAGGATTTCGCCGAGTTGCTTGGGTGAGCCGATATTGAATTTCTCGTCCGCGAGTTCGTAGATTTCGTCTTCCAGCGCCGCCATGCGCTGCGAGAACCCATTGGACAGGCGCGAGAGCATATCGCGGTCCACGGCAATCCCGTGCCGTTCCATCGTCGCCAGCACGGGCATCAGCGGGCGCTCCAGCGTCTCGTAGACGGTCGTGGCGCGCATGGCGGGCAGGCGCGGCTTGAACAGGTGCCAAAGCCGCAGGGTGATATCGGCATCCTCGGCGGCATAGGGGGCGGCCTTCTCGACGGAAACCCTGTCGAATGTCACCTGAGCCTTGCCGGTGCCGATCAGCTCCTTGATGGGAATGGGCGTATGGCCGAGATGGGACTTCGACAGCGCGTCCATCGCATAGCCGCCCGATATCTCGCCCCCCGCCCCCTGAGCATAGGCGATCAGCATGGTGTCATCGAAGGGCGCGAGCGCGATGCCGTAATTGGCCAGCACCTTGGCGTCGTATTTGAGGTTATGGCCGATCTTGAGGATCGCGGGATCTTCCAGCACGTCGCGGATCGCAGCGAGGCCCGCCTCGAAATCCACCTGCCCCGGCGCGCGCTGCGCCGCCCCGAGCAGGTCACCGTCTCCCTCGATATGGGCGAAAGGGACATAGCAGGCCTTGCCCGGCTCGACAGCGAGGGAGACGCCGACCAGTTCGGCCTCCATCTCGTTCAGGGACGTCGTTTCGGTGTCGATGGCGACATAGCCGCGCTCACGCGCCCGGTCGAGCCAGATATCGAGCGTCGCCATATCCGCAACGGTTTCATAGGCTTCGTGGTTCACCGGCTCCAGCAGGCGCGGATCGACGGGAGGCAACGCCCCGTCCTCGCCCGCCGGAGCGGTATTGAGCACCGGCGCGGGGGCGGCTCTGGGTTCGGGGGCCTCGCGATCATAGGCGGTCGCCACGCGGCGGGTCAGCGTGTTCAGCTCCATCTCCGCAAGGAAATCGAGCAACAGTGCCGCATCCGGCTCCGGGATCGAGAAATCCGCCGCCGATCCGGCATCGGGCACATCATCCTTGAGCGTCACCAGCACCTTCGACAGGCGAATCTGCTCGGCATGGTCGATCAGCGTCTGACGGCGCTTCGGTTGTTTGATCTCCTCCGCCCGCTCCAGCAGAGCGTCGAGCGATCCGAACTCGTCCATCAGGGCCGCAGCGGTCTTGACGCCTATACCGGGCGCGCCGGGGATATTGTCCACACTGTCCCCGGCCAGCGCCTGCACGTCGATCACCAGATCAGGGGTCACACCGAATTTGTCATACACGCCGTCCTCGTCGATGACGACGTTCTTCATTCCGTCGAGCATCACCACGGTCGGGCCGACCAATTGCATAAGATCCTTGTCGGAGGACACGATCGTCACCCGCGCCCCGGCCTCGCGCGCCTCCCGCGTATAGGTGGCGATCAGATCGTCGGCCTCGTATCCCTCCTGCTCGACACAGGCGATGGAGAACGCACGTACGGCATCGCGAATCATCGGGAACTGGGGCCTGAGATCTTCCGGCGGCTCCGACCGGTTGGCCTTGTACGCGCCGTAGAGATCGTTGCGGAAGGTTCTGGACGAGGCATCGAAGACGACGGCCATATGCGTCGGCGCGCCCTCGCTGTCCTGCTTCGCATCGGCGACCATCTTCCACAGCATGTTGCAGAAGCCCGAAACCGCCCCGACAGGCACCCCGTCCGATTTCCGCGTCAGGGGCGGCAAGGCATGAAACGCCCGGAAGATAAAGCCGGAGCCGTCCACGAGATAGAGGTGAGAGTCCTTGTCGAGTGGCATCGGTGTCCCCTTACTGATCGGATGAAGGGTTACACCGCGCAGTAGGGGCCTGCCACGGCTTTTTCAGGTTCGCGCCGCCTCGGCCTTAAGCGCCCGGAGCGCGTTCCTGATCTCGACCCGGCGACCGATCAGGAAACCGCTCGATCCGAAGCCCCGACTGAAGACGCGGTTCGGGCCGCCGATCAGGCGCGGACCATCGCGGGAAGCGATGAGGTAGTTCACCTCGCGCAACTCCTCTTCCAGCCGCGCGATTTCCCGCCCGAGGGCATAGCGATCCTGCAATTGCGCCGTAGCAGGGCAATTGGCGGGGTACCGGCGCGTCTCCCGGCCTTCCTGAAGCACGGTTTGCGGGGTACACTGCACCAGCGCACGGGGCGGCGTCGGCACGGGCTGTACGGCAAGGTTCTGAAAGCCCCCGCCGGTCCCGGCACATCCGGCAAGGGCAAGCGAGGCGAGAAGCACGGCGATAGGGCGCATGGATCACTCCCGGTTCATGAAGGTCAGCCTTGCCGTCATGGCAGGCAACCCATTTCATACCGCTACGCCGTCACCGTGGCAAAAACAGGGTCACGCCTGTCGGATAGGTCACGTCGTAGCCATGGGCGATTTCGCGTTTCTCGCCCGGTTTCAGGGCGAACCGCCAGAGCAGCGCCCCCTTGCGGTCATCCACATCCTTCCCGTCCGGTTTGGGATCGGCGCGCAGGGTGATCTCCACATCCTCGTTCTCGGCATAGGGCATCGAATCACGGATCGCGACAGGCATTGCCTTGTCGCCGAGATTCTCGGCGCTCATGACATAGCGGCGACGCTCGGTCTGGCGGGAACGGATCAGGCCCTGTTCGCCTTCCATGCGCTCGCGTTCGGCATGGGTGATCCTGATCCTGTCATAGCTGCCAAAGGGCAGATGCGTCGTCTCGCCCCCAGCGATCCGGGCCAGCATCGTCGTACCCACGAACACGCCGTCCCGATAGAGCGACGCGCTGCCCGGCAGGACCGGAGCCTCCGCCGCGTTCTCGAATTCGGCATAGAGATAAGCCGTCGTATCAAGCGACGGCGTCGAGCGGACTTCCAGCGTCACGGGGCCGTCCCGTTCGTCGATCAGTACCTGCTTGGCCTCGCCCGACCCGCTGATATCGACCGCGCCGGGGATCACGTATTCGACCGTCTCCCCCTGTAACTGCGCGACAGCCATGATTTGCTGTGCGGGGGCTGCATCGGCGACAGGGGAAGGAGGGGGGGCCATGGCAGGAGCCGCACGCATCTGCTTCTGCATCATCTGATCGGCCAGGACACCGCCCTGCCCGAAAGCCATTTCCTCGCGCGCCTCCTCAATGCGCGCGAACAGAAGGCGCGGATCGGGCGCGTCCGCCCTGCCGCCGGGGCGCGCGGTGGAGAGCGTCAGCGCGATCCCCGTCCAGTCCTCGCCCGTGCCCTGCCGCACCCGCGCGCGACGCACCAGCGTCACAGACGGATCATCATCCAGCGACAGCCGCGCATCATAGACCGGTGCCCAGTTCGCATCGTTCATCTGATACCGCGCAATCAACGTACCCGATACCGCCGCCTCCGCCTCGATCTCGACGGCCAGTACCGGCCCGAGGCGGCGCTCGATCCCGGCATCGCGCAACCGCGCTCTCAACCCGGCCATCTGCTCATCGATTTCGCGCAATTCGATCTGCGCCCGGTTTCGGGTGTCGAGCGCGGTTTTGATGCCCTCTCCGACACTCGTCCACATGGCGGTCCATTGGCTGGCATTGA
This sequence comes from uncultured Neomegalonema sp., assembly GCA_937922185.1. GTDB lineage: Bacteria > Pseudomonadota > Alphaproteobacteria > Rhodobacterales > Rhodobacteraceae > JAHDDY01. Next base: position 2,391 of record CAKZUT010000167.1, on the reverse strand, counting down.
CGAGAGCGGTATCGTCCTGCGTCGCGCTGGCCTGTGCCTGGGCCTTTGTCATCGCCTCGATATAGGCAAGCTGACGCTGCGCGGCCTCCATGGCATTGCTGGCGAAGACGCGCCGATCCCGCAACTTCCGGATCTCATCCTCGATCTTCCGACGCGGGCTGCTCTGTTGTGCCTCCAGCGCGCGGCTTGCGGCACGGCGTTCCTCGATGGAGAGAATACGGAATGCCCCCGCCCCTTCAATGCGGAGCGACTCACGGCGATAATCGGCGGGCATTCCGCCGATCAGTACGCTGTGCCGCCCGGCTTCGACCTCGAAGGACGCGCTGCGCTCGACACTGGCCCCTTGCGGATAGAGCGTGGCCGCAACCACCGCCGCCTCGGTCTTGATCTCGACGGCCCATGCAGGACCGGTCACAAGGATCGCAGCGAGAGCCAGCGCCCTCATCCGTGGGCCTCGCCGCCGGGCCGCGCCAGCACGAATTTCTTGTCGCAGTAATTACAGGTCGCTACCCCCTCCGGCCCGACCTCATAATAAGTCATCGGATGCCCGAGCGGCCCGCCACCCCCGTCGCAGGCGACAAGACGGGTGCTCACTTCGACCGTGGCGAGATCGCGTTGCTCGGGGGTGACGATGGTGACTTCATTGGCCATGGGTGCCTCGTTTCGCGCGTTGCGACAGGGGCGCGCGGATGGTAGCAGGGCGCGCCGGGGTCTTGCCTCGTGCCGTCTTCTTTCATCAGGAGTGTCGATGTCAACCGCGACGCCGGAAACCCCGGAGCCTTCGCCCCGATACGCCCTCGAAATCCGGGGGTTGCGGAAGACCTATGCGCCACGGGGCGGCGAGGCCGGGAAAGAGGCGCTGAAAGGCGTCGATCTATCGATCCCGCGCGGGTCGATCTACGGGTTGCTCGGGCCGAACGGGGCGGGGAAATCGACGCTCATCAATATCCTCGCAGGATTGGTGAACAAGACGGCGGGAACTGTCCGCATCTGGGGTTTCGATCAGGACGCCAACCCGCGCATGTCGCGCGCCTCCATCGGGGTCGTACCGCAGGAATTGCATCTCGACCCGTTCTTCACTCCGCGCGAGGCGATGGAAATTCAGGCCGGTCTCTATGGGGTTCCCCCGGCGGGTCGTCGCACCGAGGCATTGCTGAGGGCGCTGGGTCTGGGCGACAAGATGCATGTGGGCGCGCGATCCCTATCGGGCGGGATGAAGCGACGGCTGCTGATCGGCAAGGCTCTCGCGCATTCACCGCCCGTGCTAATCCTCGATGAACCGACCGCCGGGGTCGATATCGACCTGCGCCGTCAGCTCTGGGATTATGTGCGGGAGTTGAACGAGGGGGGCGTGACCGTCATTCTGACGACCCATTACCTCGAAGAGGCCGAGGAGATGTGCGACCGGATCGCGATCATCAACCACGGCGAGGTCATTGCCGACGAACCCAAGAGCGCGCTGATGGGTCGGCTCGACAGCAAGACGGTGACGATCATCCCGGCCACACCGCTCGACCGGTTGCCCCAGACCCTCGCGGACCGCAGCGACGTATCCACGATACTGACGCCTGCCGGAGCCGTGGCCATTACCTATTCACGCAATCATGCAAGCCTCGGGGCCTTGCTCGATCTCGTCATTTCCGCCGGGATCGAAATCCGCGACGTGACGACGGCGGAGCCGAGTCTCGAAGGCGTCTTCCTCGACCTCATCCATAGGGACGAAGCCTGACGCACTTCATAAGATCTTATATATAGTTATGTATGGGTTTTGTTGAAGAGAGCTGTGTGTGTGTTTGTGTGTGTCGCTTATTAGTCTGGCGGTGACCTACTTTCCCGCGGGGTAACCCGGAGTATCATCGGCGCTGCGGGTCTTATCATTCGAGTTCGGGATGGGATCGAGAGTATACCTCGCGCTATGGCCGCCAGACGAATAAGCGACACGGTAAGCCTGTCATATTGGTGTATGTGACGGGCTGCATAAGTCTTGATGTATCAGGTATTGGATCGAACTCTTTCCGGTATGGAGGATATAATCCTGTCCACTTCTGGATCGGTATTCGAGCTCTCTCGGGCGATTAGTACCGGTCGGCTGAGCATGTTGCCATGCGTACACTCCCGGCCTATCGACGTGGTGGTCTTCCACGGCCCTTGGGGAGACCTGGTTTCGAGGGGGGCTTCCCGCTTAGATGCTTTCAGCGGTTATCCTGTCCGAACGTAGCTACCCAGCGATGCCGTTGGCACGACAACTGGTCCACCAGTGGTTCGTCCACCCCGGTCCTCTCGTACTAGGGGCAGCTCCTCTCAAGTCTCCGACACCCACGGCAGATAGGGACCGAACTGTCTCACGACGTTCTAAACCCAGCTCACGTACCACTTTAATCGGCGAACAGC
>CAKZUT010000166.1 GCA_937922185.1 uncultured Neomegalonema sp. | reverse complement strand
GTGCATTTTCAGCGCACGAATGGTCGCCACCAGCACGACCGCGTCAGGACTCAGGCCCGCGCTGCGGCACTTGATGTCGAAGAATTTTTCGGCGCCTAGATCGGCGCCAAACCCGGCCTCGGTGACGACGTAATCGGCCAGCTTCAACGCCGTGGTGGTGGCGATCACCGAGTTACACCCGTGGGCAATATTGGCGAATGGTCCGCCATGCACGAAGGCCGGATTGTTCTCCAGCGTCTGCACGAGATTGGGCTGCATCGCGTCTTTCAGCAGCACGGTCATCGCACCGTCGGCCTTCACGTCGCGGCAATAGACCGGGCTGCGGTCGCGGCGATAGGCCACGATCATGTCGCCGAGGCGCTTTTGCAGGTCGTCCAGATCATTGGCCAGACACAGGATCGCCATGACCTCCGAGGCCACCGTGATATCGAAGCCCGCCTCGCGCGGGAAGCCGTTGGCCACGCCGCCGAGCGACGCCGTAATCTGCCGCAGCGCCCGGTCGTTCATGTCGAGCACACGCCGCCACACCACACGGCGCACATCGATTTCCTGCTCGTTGCCCCAGTAGATATGGTTGTCGATCATGGCCGAGCACAGGTTATGCGCGCTCGTGATCGCATGAAAATCGCCGGTGAAGTGGAGGTTCATCTCCTCCATCGGCACGACCTGCGCGTAGCCGCCGCCCGCAGCACCGCCCTTCATCCCGAAGTTCGGCCCGAGCGAGGCTTCACGGATGCAGACCATCGCCTTCTTGCCGATCTTGTTCAGCCCGTCGCCCAGACCCACCGTGGTCGTGGTCTTGCCCTCGCCCGCAGGCGTGGGGTTGATCGCGGTCACGAGGATCAGGTTGCCGTCCTCGTCATTCGCTTTCGACTTGATGAATTCAGCGGAGACCTTGGCCTTGTCATGGCCATAGGGCAGCAGGTCATCGGCCCCGATACCGATCTTCGCCCCGATTTCCTGAATGGGTTTCTTGTTGGCCTTGCGGGCAATTTCGATATCCGACATTCCAGCTTCCCCTGTCGCGTTCCCTTGCGGGACGTCTTCCAATCAATTTCCGAGAACAGTGCCTTTTTCGACACCCGCACTCGCGGCCCAATCGGTCGCGAGTTGCTTGTCCGCGCCTTTCGGTCGCACCCTTTTCAACAGGATACGGCCCCCGACGCACTGAACGGCAACGCCATCTTCTGTCACGGAAACGACCTTTCCCGAAACCCCGTCACCGGGCACCCGCGCGCAATCGAAGAGACCGACCTCCGCCCCCGCCAGCGTCGTCCAGGCTCCCGGTGCCGGGTTCGTGCCCCGGATCAGATCGTAGACCTGTTTCACCGGCCTGTGCCAGTCGATGCGGGCGTGATTTTTCGTGCAGCGCCGCTCATAGGTCGCCTGCGCCTCGTCGGGCACAATGCGCGGCGGATTGCCGTTGCGGAAGGCGTCCACGACCTGCGGCACCGAGTCGACAGCCGCCGGGTATATCTTCTTGAAGTAGAGATCGATCACGGTGTCGTCCGGCCCGATAGGACATTCCCACTGCATCAGGCTGTCGCCCTCGTCCAGCCCGTCCGACGGGTAGAACCACGAGAACCCGGATTTATCCGCCCCCATGATAATCGGCCAGTTCACGGCAGACGGCCCGCGATGCAGCGGCAACAGCGAGGGGTGGAAGCAGATCGAGCCGTGTTTCGGTGTGTCGCGTGCGGCTTCGGGCACGAAGACATTCACGAAGGCCATGACCATCAGGTCGGCGTCATGCGATTTCAGGGTGGCCAGCGTCCCCGCATCGTCGAAATTCGCGGGCTGATGGACCGTAATCCCCTGCTCCTCCGCGAACACCTTGATCGGGTCGGCAGGCTTTCCCTCCCGATCCGGCTCACAATAGACCGCGACGACCTCATCGGCATCGCTCTCCAGTATCTTGGCGAGCGCATCCTTACCGAATGCCTGCTGCCCCATCACGATGATCTTCAAGGCCCATCTCCCCTACATTCGTCATACCCCGCGAAGACGGGGTATCCATTTTTCAGCCTACTCCCCCGGTCGAACGGGAGGAGTGGATTGCCCGCCTGCGCGGGCAGTGACGAAAGCGCCTATTCCGCCGCTTCCTTCCGCACGACACCGACCGCGCCCGTCTCGGCGATCCGCGCCACATCCTCGTCCGAATACCCCAGCACCGAGCGCAGGATTTCCTCCGTATGCTCACCCAGCAACGGCGAGCGTTCCACTTCGACCGGGCTGTCCGACAGCTTGATGGGACACCCGACCGAGATATACCGACCCCGCTCCGGGTGGTCGCATTCCACGATGGTTCCGGTGGCGCGCAGGCCCTCGTCCTCGGCGATTTCCTTCATCGACAGGATCGGCCCGACGGGAATGTTCAGCGGGTTGCAGATATCCATGACCTCGAACTTGGTCTTGGTCATCGTCCATTCCTCGATCCGCGCGAAGATGGCGTCGAGCTTGTCCAGCCGTTCGGGCGGGGTGGCATAGCCCTCGGCCTCTTTCCAGTCCGGTTCGCCGATCACGTCACAGACATTCTTCCACACGGCGGCCTGCGTGATGAAATAGGTATAGGCGTTGGGGTCCGTCTCCCAGCCCTTGCATTTGAGGATACGCCCCGGCTGCCCCCCGCCGGAATCATTGCCCGCGCGCGGCGTCGCCTCACCGAACGGGATGCCTGCGCCGTATTGCGAATATTCCTTCAGCGGGCCGTGGTCGAGGCGCTGCTGATCGCGCAGCTTCACGCGCGCCAGGTTCAGCACCCCGTCCTGCATCGCGGCCAGCACCTTCTGGCCCTTGCCGCTCTTCTCCCGGTGGAACAGCGCCGTCACGATCCCCAGCGCCAGATGCAGCCCCGTGCCGCTGTCCCCGATCTGCGCGCCGGTCACCAGCGGCGGGCCATCGAGAAATCCGGTCGTGGAGGCCGACCCGCCCGCACATTGCGCGACGTTTTCATAGACCTTGCAGTCCTCGTATTTCCCCGGCCCGAACCCCTTGACCGAGGCCATGATCATGCGCGGATTGATCTTCTGGATCGCGTCCCAGCCGAACCCCATACGGTCCAGCGCGCCGGGGGCGAAATTCTCGACCAGCACATCGCATTCCTGCACCAGCCGGGTCAGCACTTCCTTGCCCGTCTCGTCCTTGGAATTCAGTTCGATGGACCGCTTGTTGTGGTTGAGCATGGTGAAATACAGGCTGTCCGCATCCGGCACATCCTGCAACTGCTTGCGCGTGGCGTCGCCCACACCGGGCCGTTCCACCTTGATCACATCCGCCCCGAACCACGCCAGCAACTGCGTACAGGTCGGCCCGGACTGGACATGGGTGAAATCGAGAATCTTGACACCTTCGAGGGCTTTCATGGGAAGCAGTCTCCGTTAGAGATCGACCTGCGCGTAGAACTCGCGCACGGGGATTGATGTTTTTAAGTCGGAAAGAACGAGTGTCGCGTTCCCGTCGTGTGTCACCGGCGAGAAGTTATTCTGACGACAGCGCAGGACGACTTCCATCCGGTGCGCGAAGCCACCCCACATCTCATGGCGCACACCCGTCTCCATCTCGATGGCCATAAGCGCATCGAAATTCGAACAAGGGATCATGTCGCGCGTATGCGGGGCTTCTGCCATGATCCTACTTCTGCGTCCGCGCCTGCGGATAGAGGCGCTGGGCCACCACCGATTGCGGGTTCAGATTGCCGATATTGCCGCTTTCCTTGCCCGCCGCCGGATCGATAGCCGCATTGATGAGCGTGGGCT
>CAKZUT010000165.1 GCA_937922185.1 uncultured Neomegalonema sp. | reverse complement strand
TGCAGAATGCCGCGCCAAGGGGGCAAAAGCGAGGCCGCCGAGCCAAGGCAATCGCCCGAAGAAGAAATGCTGCTGTCCCGAACGCAATGCGTCGCTGCGCGAGGCACGATGAAATGACGCTTTGCAGATGCGGGACCACCTGTAATTTGCAGTCAACGCAAAGCATAAGGAGGCCCCGCATCGAGTGCGGGGCAGAAAAAACTCTTTCAGGCAATAATTGCCCTGAAGCGACAGCCAATTGCGCGCCAGCGCAAATGGCGAGAGCGTCATGGTTCCCTCTTCGCAAGCGCAGCGGCCTTCGTTCATAGCGCGCGGGGCGCTTCCAGCCCTTGCTCCCCCCGCCCCATCGCGTAAGCTGCCTTCCGATAATCGACGGAATCGAGCGAACGCTCACGACCCTGACATTCAGGACCTTCTGAATCGCCCTGATCCATGCGAGGAGAATAGGCGAACGGCGCGGGACGCCGGATAATAAAAACCATCTGGGGATGACACGATGAACCTGAAAACCCTTCTTCTCTCTGCCGGTATGGCGGCGCTCGCGGGTACGGCGCTTGCCGAAACCAGGGTGGGTATGATCACCACGCTGTCAGGCGGCGGTGCGGGCCTCGGCATTGATGTGCGCGACGGTTTTATGCTGGCCATCGAACAGTCGGGCCGTGACGATATCGAGGTGATCGTCGAGGATGATCAGCGCAAACCCGATATTGCCGTGCAGCTCGCTGACCGGATGATCCAGTCCGACCGCGTGGATGTGATGACCGGAATCATCTTCTCGAATCTGGCCATGGCCGTCGTGCCCTCGGCCACCGCGCAGGGGAAATTCTACCTGTCGCCGAATGCGGGGCCGTCGGCGCTCGCGGGGAAGGGCTGTCACCCCAATTATTTCAACGTCGCGTGGCAGAACGACAATCTGCATGAGGCGGCGGGAGCCTATTCCAACGAGGCGGGATACGGGAATGCCTTCATCCTCGCGCCGAACTATCCGGCGGGCAAGGACGCGCTGACCGGCTTCAAACGGTTCTTCGAGGGTGAGCTGGCCGGTGAACTCTACACCAAGCTGGGCCAGAAGGATTATGCCGCCGAAATCGCGCAGATCAGGGCATCGGGCGCGGATAGCGTGTTCTTCTTCCTGCCCGGCGGCATGGGCATCTCGTTCCTCAAGCAATACGCGGATTCGGGCCTTGATCTTCCGCTGGTCGGTCCGGCCTTCTCGTTCGATCAGGGCATCCTTCAGGCCGTGGGCGACGCCGCGATGGGCGTGGTGAATACCAGCCAGTGGAACAAGGATATCGACAACGAGACGAATATCGCCTTCGTGAAGGCGTTTCAGGCGAAATATGACCGCCTGCCCTCGCTCTATGCCAGTCAGGGCTTCGATACCGCGAACCTGCTGCTCTCCGCGCTGGACAAGGCCGATCCGTCCGATGCCGATGCCTTCCGCGCCGCACTGGAAGACGCCGATTTCGCCAGTACGCGCGGCGATTTCGCCTTTGGCCCGAACCACCATCCGGTGCAGACGATCTATGCCCGCCGCGTCATCAGGGAAGGCGATGTCTTCACGAACGAGATCATCGGCGTGGCGCTGAAGGATCACAGCGACGCCTATGCGGCGCAGTGCAAGTTCTGACATCGAATACGCGGTGATGACCGGACGCCCTCTCCCCCGCCGGAGAGGGCGCATATCGCGCATGTCGCAAAACCCGAGCGCATATCCATGCCCCCAGCCCTCATCGCCGAGCAAATCCTCAACGGTCTCCAGTTCGGGGTCATGCTGTTTCTCATGGCGGCGGGGCTGACGCTGATTTTCGGGGTGATGGGGCTTATCAATCTCGCCCATGGCTCGCTCTATATGGTCGGGGCCTTTGCCGCCGCCGCCGTGGCGGGGGCGACCGGCTCGTTTCTGCTGGCGCTTATCGCCGCGATGACCGCCGCCGCGCTGGCCGGTGCCCTGATGGAGATGGTCGTGATCCGGCGGCTCTATGCCCGCGACCATCTCGATCAGGTGCTTGCGACCTTCGCGCTGATCCTTGTCTTTTCGGAGGGAACGCGGTGGCTGTTCGGCTCGTTTCCGCTCCATCTCGATATTCCCGCCGCGCTGAAAGGCCCCGTCACGCTGCCCGGCGGTATCGAGTATCCGCGCTATCGCCTTGCCCTGATCGGTATCGGGCTGACGGTTGCGGGGGGGCTTGGCCTGCTCATCACCCGCACCCGTCTGGGCATACGCATCCGCGCAGGCGAGAATGACCGTGAGATGATCGCGGCGCTGGGGGTCGATATCTCGCGCCTCTACACCATCGTCTTCGCGCTTGGGGCGGGATTGGCCGGGCTGGCCGGGGCGCTGGTCGGGGCGATCCAGTCGGTGCAGGTCGGCATGGGTGAGCCGGTGCTGATCCTCGCCTTCGTCGTCATCGTGATCGGGGGGATCGGCTCGATCCGGGGGGCGCTGGTCGGGGCGATCCTCGTGGGGCTGACCGATACGCTGGGAGGTATTTTCCTGCCCGAATTCTTCCGCCTGTTCCTCGACCCTGCCACCGCCGCGAATCTCGGTGCATCGCTGGCCTCCATGGCGATCTATATCCTGATGGCCGCCGTCCTGATCCGGCGGCCCACGGGCCTGTTCGGAGCGCGCGCCTGATGCGGGGGATGCTCGTGGGGGCCATGCTGCTCGCCGGTCTTGTCGCCTTTCCGATCTGGGCGCAGGCGGCGGATGAGCCGTTCCTGATTACGCTGGCGACCCGTGCCGTTATCCTCGCGCTGGCCGCCGTGGGGCTGAATCTGGCGCTTGGTCAGGGCGGTCTTGTCAGCCTCGGTCATGCGGCGTTTTTCGGGATCGGCGGCTATGCCATGGGAATCCTCGCCTCCCACGCGCAAAGCTATGCACCGCTGATGGAATGGCCCTTTGTCATCGAGGGCACACGGTCGATGCCGGTTATCTGGCTGGTGGCGGTCCTCGCCTCGGCGCTGGCTGCGCTGGGTATCGGGGCGCTCAGCCTGCGGACAACGGGCGTCTATTTCATCATGATAACCCTCGCCTTCGGGCAGATGCTCTACTACTTCGCGATCTCGTGGACGGCCTATGGCGGCGAGGACGGGCTGTCGATCTATGTCCGCAACGGGTTTCCGGGGCTGAATACGCTGGTTCCCATCGAGTTCTACGGATTGTGTCTCGTTATCCTGCTGGTGGTTCTGGCATTCCATGCGGCGCTTATCCGCTCGCCCTTCGGCCTTGCGCTCAATGCCGCGCGCCAGTCGCCGGAGCGGGTGCGGACGGTCGGGATCGATACCCGACGCCTGCAACTCGCCGCGTTCGTGCTTTCGGGGGCGATCACGGGGCTGGCCGGGGCGCTGTTCGCCGATCTGAACCGCTTCGTCAGCCCCTCGATGCTGAGCTGGCAGATGTCGGGCGAAATCATGATCTTCGTCATCCTCGGCGGGGCGGGGCGGTTGTTCGGGCCGGTGGCGGGGGCGATCATGTTCGTGGCCCTCGAACATCTGCTGGGCGGGGTCAGCGATTACTGGCATGTCTTTCTGGGAATCCTGCTGCTGCTCGTCGTGCTTTTCGTGCGGGGCGGGGTGATCGGTCTGCTGGCGGGGGCGAGGCGATGACGGTCCTTGTCGCCCGGAATCTCGTGAAGACCTTCGGTGCCCTGCGGGCCTGTGACGGGGTGAGCCTCGATCTGCACAGGGGTGAAATCCATGCGGTGATCGGCCCGAACGGGGCGGGGAAATCGACCCTCATCGCGCAGCTTTGCGGATCGCTTGCGCCCGATTCGGGAACGGTCTCGCTGTTGGGTGAGGATGTTACCGGGTTGCCGGTCGCGGCGCGGGCGCGCAGGGGGCTTGCGCGGACCTTTCAGGTCTCGGCGCTGGCGATGGAGGATACGGTCCTCGCCAATGCGATGCTCGGATCGCTGGGCGCGCAGGGCAGGCCGTGGCGTTTCTTTTGGCCTGTGATGCGGGATCGCGCCCTGCGCGAGGCGGCGGAGCAGGCGCTGGAACGGGTCGGGTTGGCCGATCATGCCGCCACCCGCACCGCCGATCTCAGCCATGGCCAGCGTCGTCAGCTCGAAGTCGCGATCGCCCTGACCATGGCCCCGAAGGCGTTCGTCATGGACGAGCCGATGGCGGGTCTCGGCGCGGAGGGGTCGAAGACGCTGACCGGGTTTCTCGATACCCTGCGGGCAGAGGCCCCGATCCTGCTGGTCGAGCATGATATGGACGCGGTTTTCGCCCTCGCCGACCGCATCAGCGTACTGGTTGCGGGAAAGATTATCGCCACCGGCACCACGACGGAAATCCGCGCGAATGCGGAAGTGCGGCGCGCCTATCTGGGGGAAGAGGCATGACCCTGCTGGCGCTTGAGGGCGTGACGGCTTTCTATGGCCCGGCGCAGGCGCTGTTCGGCGTGGATCTGTCGGTGGGCGAGGGGGAGGTCGTCGCCCTGATGGGCCGCAACGGCATGGGTAAGACCACGACCGTGCGCGCGATCTGTCGCCTGATCCCTGCGCGGGGCGGCCTGATCTTCGACGGGCATGATCTGACGGCACTGGCTTCCCATCGTGCCGCCCGGCTCGGAATCGGCCTCGTGCCGGAGGGGCGGCGCTGCTTTCGCGATCTGACCGTGACCGAAAACCTGACCGCCGCCGCGCGGGCCGGTCCGTGGGACAGGGGCCGGGTCGAAGCCCTGTTTCCGCCGCTTGCCGACCGCCGCCGTCAGCGCGCCGCGTCATTATCGGGGGGCGAACAGCAGATGCTGGCCATCGGGCGGGCGCTGATGACCAATCCCCGTCTGCTGATTCTGGACGAGGCCACCGAGGGGCTGGCCCCGCTCGTGCGCGCGCAGATATGGGATGCCATTGCCCGGCTGCGCGCCGAAAGCGGCATGGCGATCCTGCTGATCGATAAATCCGTGAAGGAAATCGCCGCCATAGCCGACCGCGCGACCCTGCTGGAGCGGGGGCGCAGCGTCTGGAGCGGTGCGATGACCGACCTCACGCCCGAACTGACGGATCGCTATATCGGGGTGTGACCGCTTCGCTCTGGTGTAAGGGGCGCGCAATCCCTATGTTGAGGCGAAGCCAGAACGCTCCATCAGGAGAGACCGATGACCGAAGCCGCCGCACAGCCCACCGCCGCCGAGGGGGAGCCGCTGATTGCCGAGTCCAGCACGGATCACCCGCGCTATGAGGAAGTGGTCGAGGCGATCCGCAGCGTTTACGATCCCGAAATACCGGTGAACATATTCGATCTGGGCCTGATCTATTCGATCCGTATCGATGACGAGAACGCGGTGAATGTGGATATGACCCTGACGGCCCCCGGATGCCCCGTGGCGGGCGAGATGCCCGGATGGGTGGCCGATGCCGTCGAGCCGCTGCCGGGGATCAAGCAGGTCGATGTCCGGCTGGTATGGGAACCGCCCTGGGACATGAGCCGTCTGTCCGATGAGGCCCGCCTTGAACTCGGCTTCATGTAACCGCTTCGCGCAAGGAGATATCCATGTTCGGTCTACCCGGCGACAAGCCTCTTCTGACCCTGACGCCCCGCGCCGTGAAGCGCCTCACCACGCTGATGCAAAGCACGGATGATCCGGTCTATGCCCTTCGCATCGGTGTGAAGAAAGGGGGCTGTGCGGGCATGGAATATACGATGGATTATGCCACCGAGGCCCAGTCCGGGGACGAGATGGTCGAGCAGGACGGCGCGCGTGTCCTGATCGCGCCGCTGGCCACGATGTTCATGATCGGAACCGAGATCGATTACGAGACCGGCCTGCTCGAATCGGGCTTCCGGTTCCGCAATCCGAACGTCTCGGAAGCCTGTGGCTGTGGCGAGTCGGTCAGCTTTTCCTCCCCCGCACCGGTGGCCGCGCAATGAGCCGCACACCTCTTGTTGCCGGGAACTGGAAGATGAACGGCCTTCCCGGTTCCGCCGCCGAGCTTCGCAAGATGATCGATGCGCTCGAACTGGGCGATCATTGTGATGTGCTCGTCTGCCCGCCCTTTCCGCTGATCGCATCGTTCGTGGCGGATTGTGAGGACAGTGCGATCGGGATCGGGGCGCAGGATTGCCATTTCGCCGAAAGCGGCGCGCATACGGGCGATGTCTCCGCCGCGCTGCTGGCCGCCGTGGGGGGCAGTGCCGTGATCCTCGGCCATTCGGAACGCCGCGCCGATCACGGCGAGAGCGATGCCCTCGTGAAATCGAAGGCCGGGGCCGCCCTTGCCGCCGGCCTGATGCCCGTCATCTGCGTCGGCGAAACGGAGGCGCAGCGCGATTCGGGGGAGGCGGAGGCAACCGTCCTGTCGCAACTGGACGGCTCGCTGCCCGACAGCGCCGGGATCGTCGTGGCCTATGAACCGGTCTGGGCCATCGGGACGGGCCGGGTGCCGGAGACCGGCGATATCGCGGCGATGCACCGGACGATCCGGGAGGCCGTGGTCGCGCGCTACGGCGATGCGGGGAAGGGCATACGGCTGCTCTATGGCGGATCGGTCAAGCCCGGCAATGCGCGGGAAATCTTTGCCATCCCGGATGTGGACGGGGGCCTGATCGGCGGGGCGAGTCTCAAGGCCGATGACTTTCTCGCCATTGTCGCGGCGGCACGGTGAAAAAAAGCCCCGGACATGATGTCCGGGGCTTTTTCGTTCAGGCGTCGCGAGGGCGGCAGGCTGTCAGGCAGACAGCGTTTTTGCCTGCTCGATCCAGAGCTTCGGCGGGAAGCGGATCGATTTCACGTCGAGCGATGCGAGCAGCGCCGAGAACCGATCTTCGGACATTTCCGCGATCTGGGCGAATGTCTCGATCCCGGCACCGCGCAGCTTTTTCGCCGTGGTGGCCCCGATGCCGGAAATGGTGGTCAGGTCGTCCGGTGTCGTCACGGCCCCGGACTTTGCGGGCGCATCGACCAGCACGTCGGCCACGTCCGGCTCGATCACATCGGTTATGGCGATGGCGGGGGCCGTTTCAGCGGCGGGTTTCGATCCGGGCTTTGAGCCTGTCGCCGCTTTCTTCGCGGGTTTCGGTTTTGCCGCAGCTTTGGATTTCGTCGCTGTCGGCGCGGGGGCCTCTGCCCCGTTCAGGCGCGATGCGAGCGTGTCCATGCCGTCATTCGCCATGCGGGCCAGCGAGGCATTGATCGCGAAGACCGGCCCGAAGGGCGTTTTGGATGTGGCCTCGGCCAGACCGGACAGCGTGCGCTCGTGCATCCGTCCCAGCGAGGATGCCATTTCGAAAAACCGCGTTCCCGCTTCTTCGACCATGGGATTATGCATGGTTCTCTCCTTTGTTGCGTTGCAGCATAAGTAGCGGGAGCACTTCTTCAGGTCAAGGAGGTGGAGCCTGCCAGCCCCGGATTTCTCCATTTTTTATGGACGGGTCCACGCGGAGATAGTGATCTGACAGACGTTGCAGTGCAATCTTGAGGACGATTTTCCCGGAACGGGCGGACCATGACATCTTGGCCTCCACCGTTTCCAGCCCTTCGAGGAAACAACAGGTTCGCAGCGCGGCATCGGACAGGCCCGGCCCCAGATCGCTCAGGGCATCCATCACGCGCCGTCGGGCAGCCTCCGCGCCGTCGCCGATATCACGATCCTGTGCGGAGCCGCCCGCACCTTTCGCACCGGGCGCGAGAAAGCGCCGCCAGTCCTGCGTGATGCCGGGGCCAAGCTGTGCGCGCTCGAAATCGGCGCGCAGTCTTTCGCCTGCCGCGACCTCCTCATCGGTCAGGAACGCCTTTCCCTTCGCATTCTTGCGGCGGGCCAGCCATCCGAGGGGTGATTCTCCGAGATTGACCGTCATCGTTGCCGGGCGGGCGTCGGGGGCGCTCTGAAAGAATCGCTCGGCCTCCAGAAACTTCGCGCGGCGTCGGTCGGCGGCGGTCTGGCCCCGCCGGGCGGTGCTGCCGCTGCGGGCATAGCGGACGCCGCGCGGCGACCGGGTGAATTCATGCACGAGACCCCTGGCCAGCAAGGTTCCGACCTCGCCTTTCGTGATCGGGCTGACAAGGGTGGACACTCCCTGGCCGGTATCGAATATTCCGGCGTTATCTTCGGAAAAACATAGGTATATGAATGTGTTGTCCTGCATCAGCAGCCGGGTGAGATGACGCAGGCGGCGGGAGCTGACATGCGTGGGAGAAGGGGGGGCAGAAACGGTCATCAAGGAATCTCTCAACGGTTTATCGGCATCGGGATGAATTACACTTAATAGAACAAATATAGAACATCAGCAAGCACCGAACGCTCACGGATCGGGGGCGAAACCCGGACGGCGTAAGGGAGGACATCCGCACAGTTTTAGATAAATTCTTCTACCCGACCGGCTGTCGTACCCGGTTTGGGGTCGCCCCCTTTACGTAAATTTAGGCGAGGTCTGCACATTGTATCGCTACCGAATGAAGTATGAGCAGGCGGACCGGATCGATGAATGCCATGTCGAACACGAGCATTATGCGTTGGGCAGCAGCATCGGCGATCGGGCTGGTTGTCGGCATAGCGACACTCGCCGCAATGTCGGGGGGAGCGCGGAGCGAACTGGCCACGCAGCAGGCGGCCTATATCGCCGCGATCGGTCAGGACGGCGCGAGCGCCATCGGCACCATCGATCAGGGCCTTTCCGCCGCAGCCTCGCTCGTGGCGTCCTCCGCCTTCGATGCCCAGACAGAGCGGGGACGGTTCGCGCGGGTCACGAGCGATTTCTTCCGCCGGACCGATGACGCCCGTGCCTTTGTCTTCTTCCGCAGCGCGCCCACCCGCGAGGAAGCCAACCGCATCGCCCGGCCCATCGCCGAGGCCATCACCGAATTCCGGGCCGGGGGCAAGGTCTTCTACCTCGCCGCCGCCGATATCTCGACGCCCAACGGCAATCAGGGCGGCACCTTCCCGCTGATCGGGGCGGGGGGCAAGCTGCCCGGCCCGCTGGCCGCAGGGCGCGAGATGCAACGCACGCTCGGCACGGCCATTGCGCGCAACGGCCATACCTCGTCGGGCTTCTTCGGCTGGAACGGCGGCGATATCCGCGCCCTCGCCGAGACCAGCCTCTCCGATGCCGGAGAGCGCGTGTTCTGGCGTGTCATGCCGGTGCAGAGATTCGATCCCGCCACGGGTCAGGAAGTGCTTGTCGGGGCCGTTGCCGCGCTGGTTGACGCGAAGAAGCTGCTGAGCGAGATCGCCGCCGCCCCCGCAACCCTGACCGGCCCGTTCGACCGTGTGGCCCTGCCGGACGGGATTCAGGTCGCGGGTGACGGCAATGCGCGCAGTATCGGCGTTCCGACAGGCGATCAGGGGTTCGTTGCGACGGTTCCGGTCGCGCGGGTCGGCTTTTTCTCATCGACCCTGTTCGGGAAGATCGTTGCCCTGCTTGCGGCTCTGGGTGCGGGCGCGGCGGTTATCTTCGCGACCCTTCGCGAGGCGCAGGCCCGTGAAGCGGCGGAGGAGCGCCTGCTCAAGCATCGCCGGGGCTTCAAGAAGCGCACCGCCGAACTCAAGCGCAGTGAGGAACGCTTCCGCCGCCTTGCCGAATCGACCAATGTGGTGCCCTGGGCCGCCGATCTCGCGGATCAGCGCTTTACCTATATCGGCCCGCAGATCGCGAAGATGACCGGATATCCC
>CAKZUT010000164.1 GCA_937922185.1 uncultured Neomegalonema sp. | reverse complement strand
GAGCATTGCTTCTCCAAGAGACGGGTTCGCACCGAAGTCGATTGCCCACCTGTCCATTGGACGACGAACGATGTCTATCGCAATTTTCCAGGGAAAAATGACATCGGAATTGGGCAGACCATTCGGATTTCCTGACGTCGCAATCAACCTGCGAGCCTCATCTCCCTGAATGTCGAAATCTCCGTATTTCTTCATGCCTTCAAAACAAATGCCTTTGTTTTCGGAGAGGCGTTCGGCCTTGGTCAGATCTATCCCACCTGCACTCGCTGTCAGGTCGGAAAAGACTTCTGCAACGACCTCACCATCCAGCACTGCCTCCCCGCCATGCTCGCCGTCGAAGCTGACCATCGACACGCGCACGGCTGCGCCATCGACGGTCCATGCCTCGTCGTCCCATGCGTCGAAGATGCGGCCCTCGGCGACGATGGGTTTCAGCACCTCGCGGCTGGCCCCGCCCCGGATCGAGTTGGTGGAGACCAGTCCGGCGCGGTGCAGGCGGCCCTCGCGCATCATCGTCCATGCCTTCGCGAACCAGTAGGTCACGAAATCCGCGCCGCCGGGAACCTCCGGGTACGCCTTGCGGACGGCGACAGCCGTGTCCTCGCCCAGTTCCGCGATCATCTTCTTGTTGCCGATGAAGGGCGGGTTGCCGACCACCACATCGACCTCTGGCCATTCGGCGCGGGTGCCGTCCTCGTTCAGCAGGGCATCGCGGCATTCGATGGTCCCCAGCGACCGCAGGATCGGGTTTTTCCGCACCGTGAAGCCGTGGCGCAGCATCCACTGGATCTCGCCGATCCAGACCGAGACGCGCGCCAGTTCCGCCGCATAGGGGTTGATCTCGATCCCGCGCACGCATTCCGGCCCCACCCCCGGAGTCTCCAGCGGAAGGCCGAGATCGAACACGTCGATATTGGCCCGGTGCTCGATATCCTTCAGCGCCTGCAACGCCAGATACAGGAAATTGCCGGAGCCGCAGGCGGGATCGAGAACGCGAAACGCCTTGAGCCGGTCGATGAAACCCCGGTGCAGACTGATCGCCCGGTCATAGGCATTCTCGCGCCTGCGTTTCGTGCCGGTCGTTGCCATTTCCGCCGCGATCTTCTCGCGCACCTGCTCCCATTCGCGGGTCAGCGGCTCGACGATCACGGGGTTGACGATCAGCATGATCTTGTCGCGGTCGGTGTAATGCGCGCCCAGTTGCGCGCGTTTGCCGGGGTCCAGCCCCCGCTCGAACAGCGTCCCCATGATCGAGGGGTCGATATGGGACCAGTCCAGCTTTGCCGCCGCCAGCGCCTCCGCGATCTCGGCATCCTCCAGCGGAAAGACCGTGGCATCGTCATCGAACAGGCCACCGTTGAACCGGTCCACCTTCTCGAACCCGACCCGTCCGCCGCCTTGCATCGCGGCGAACAGGGTCGCGGCATGGTCGGGGAACGATCCCTTCTCCGCCGTGCTCGCCTCCAGCATCTTGCGGAACATCTGGTTGGGCAGCAGGCCCACATCCTCCGCGAACATGCAGAACAGCATCCGGTTCACGAAATGCGCGACTTTCTGCGGATCATGCCCCCGCGCGCGCAGGTTCTGGGCGATATGGGCGAATTTCCGCGCGATTTCCTCGGTCAGTTCCTGCCGCGTCTTGCCGGGGCGCAGTTTCGTGACGTCTTCGGGCGAGAAGGCATGGCGCAGCAGGGCGAGGTTCTTCTCCTCGGCCAGTTCCTCAAGGTCGAATTCATAGGTCTTCTGGACGGTATTGGTCCAGTTGGTATGGATGCGGAAGCGGTCGGTATCGCAGACGATCAGCAGGGGCGGGTTCTCCAGCGCGACGGCGTATCGCTGAAGCTGCGTATAGGCGCTGTCGAGATCCTTGCGCTTGCCCTTGTATTCCCAGCCGAAGCATCCGCGCTTCCACACATCGGCCCAGCCCTCGCCGCCCCCCGTCTTCGCCGCGCCCTTCTCGAAGGTGAACCATGTGCCGTCCGGGTCGGCGGCGGCGGGGGTGGGGTGGCCGAGCACATGGCACAGGTCGAGGAAATGCTCCTGCGCGGCGGATCGCTCCTTGAGCGTGACCGCCTGCCATTTTCTGATGAATTCGGTTGGTTGCATCCTGCGATTGCTAAAGGCAGGGAAGAAATTCGCAACGTAAATCTTTCCGCATGTTACCGCGCCATGCCCGCCACCGCCTCATGCCGGGGACAGCCGATGATGTGGTCGTTCACCAGCCCGCAGGCCTGCATCACCGCATAGACGATAGTGGGGCCGCAGAACCGGAATCCCCGCTTCTTCAGGGCCTTCGACAGGGCCTGCGATTGCGGCGTCTGCGCGGGCACCTCCGCCATGCTGCGAAAGGTGTTCCGGCGCGGCTGACCATCGACATGCCGCCACATGAACTCCGAGAACGACCCGTGCTCCATCACCTCCAGCCATGCCCGTGCATTGCCGATCGTCGCCTCGATCTTGCCCCGGTGGCGCACGATCCCCGCATCGGCCAGCAGCCGCGCGATATCCTCCTCGCCGTAGCGGGCCACGACCGAGGGATCGAACCCCTCGAAGGCCGCCCGGAAATTATCGCGCTTGCGGAGGATCGTGATCCAGGACAACCCGGCCTGAAATCCGTCCAGCATCAGCTTTTCGTACAGCGCGCGGTCATCGTATTCCGGTACGCCCCATTCGGTGTCGTGATACTCCACATACAGCGGATCGGTTCCGCACCATTCGCAACGACCATGGGTCATCCGTACACACCTTCCAAAAAAATCCAAATCCCGTCCATCTTCCGTTTATTTCGATATATGAAAGGAGGAGCCGGATGAATTATTTCGCATGATTGCGACAAGCGGAGCCGCTATTTCAATGGATGCGACCACTCTCCTGAACATTTCCGCGATACTGCTCGCCTTCGCCGCCCTGTTCGGCTGGCTGAACACGATGTATCTCAGATTGCCGCTGACCATCGGCCTGATGCTCATCGCGCTCATGGCCTCCATGGCCGTGACCGGCATCGATGCGGCTTTCGATCTGGGCTACGGTGAGCGTGCGCGGACGGCGCTGGCGCGGATCGATTTCCATGACAGCCTGATGATCGGGATGTTGCACCTGCTGCTCTTCGCCGGGGCGCTGCATACCGATCTCGATGCCCTGCTGAAACATAAATGGCACATTCTGCTGATGGCCACCCTCGGAGTTGTCATTTCGACCTTCTTCATCGGGTTCGCCACCTATTTCCTTCTGGCCGCGCTGGGCTGGCCGGTATCGCTGATCTGGTGTCTGGTCTTCGGCTCGCTGATCTCCCCGACCGATCCGGTCGCGGTTCTCTCCATCATCCGCACGCTCACGGTGCCCAAGACCCTTCAGGTCAAGATCGCGGGCGAAAGCCTGTTCAATGACGGCATCGGCGTCGTCGTCTTCCTCGCCCTGCTCGGTATCGCCACATCCGATACCGGCCATGTCGATATGCAGAAGATCGGGGTGCTGCTGTTCGAGGAGGTCGTGATCGGTGTCCTCATCGGTCTGGTGCTGGGATATGTCGCCTTTGTCGCCATGCGCCGGATCGATGACTACGTGGTCGAGGTCATCATCAGCCTCGCGCTGGTCATGGGCATCTATGCCCTGTGCTCCTATGTCCATGCTTCCGGCCCGCTCGGCGTTGTCATCGCGGGCCTGTTCATCGGCAATCACGGCAGCCGCCTGGCCATGTCGAAAGTGACCCAGGAGCATCTGGTAAAGTTCTGGGAACTGATCGACGAAGTGCTCAACGCCGTCCTCTTCCTGCTGATTGGCTTTGAAATCCTCGTGATTCCTTTCTCCGCGAATCTCGGCATGCTCATCGTGCTCATCATTCCCGTCGTCTTGCTCGGTCGCACTCTGGCGGTCAGTATCCCCACATGGTTGATCCGCCGGGGGGGAGGGGTGATCGAGAAAGGGGCGATCCCCGTGCTGATCTGGGGAGGATTACGCGGCGGTATCTCGGTCGCCCTCGCGCTCTCCCTGCCCGAGTTCGAGGGCAAGCCGATGGTGCTCGCGATGACCTACGGCGTCGTGGTGTTCTCGATTATCGTGCAGGGCCTGACGGTCCAGACCGTCATCGCCCGCTCCATCGCCGATGGTAAAGAACCTCCGGCATCGCCTGTGGTAAGGGAAAACTAATGTCGATGGGGGAGAAACGGTCGGACGGACCCGTTCCCCAGTGAATTCGCGGTGACAGATATGACGCCAGGCGACACCCTCACGATATCGCAGATCATCGATGCCCTTGCACGGGCGGGCGATGCGATATTCCTGTGGAGTCGCGAGGATGATCGGATCGAATGGCTTGACCGCAGCGTGCTTGACCGCACTCTGGCCTCGCTGGGCAAGTGCCAGACCGGCAAGGCCCTCGCCGGCCTCTATGGCGACGAACACGCCAGGCGCCGCCGCCACTGGCTCGACCGCCCCCGCGCCGTCGGAGGCTTCATCGCCGCACATCGCATTGATGACGGTGGTATCGATCACTGGGTCGAGGAGCGTCTGGTCCGCGTGTCCGGTCAGGGCGATACGGTGGTGTGCCTCGGTATTCTCCGCAATGTCACCGAGCTTCACGCCTATCAGGAGCGTCTGACCTATCTCGCCTGCTTCGATGAGTTGACCGGGCATTTCACGCGCGCCCGGCTGCGTACCGTGCTGGCCCAGTCCCTCGTGTCCTCCTTCGCCGAGAAGACAGGCTTCTGTTTCGCTCTGATCGGCCTCGACAATATGGCCGGGGTCAACCACGCCTTCGGCTATGATGTCGCTGATGAAGTCCTGACCGGTGTGGGCCGGCGCATCCATGAGCGCCTGCTCGACGGCGAGGCCATCGGGCGAGTCGCCAGCTCTAAATTCGGCGTCATCCTCGACACGACCAACCCGCAGGAGGGCGTGACCCGGCTCCGGGCGATCCAGAAGGCCGTCCGCGACGAATTTATCCTCACCGGGTCCGGCCCGGTCGCCGTGACCGTCTCCATCGGCATGATCGACCTGCCGCTTCAGGCGCGCACGACACAGGATGCCTTTGCCTGTGCCGAGGATGCCCTGACCGTTGCCAAGCAGACGGCCCCCGGCGGTTTTGCGATCCACACGCCCGACGAGACGGCGGCGAGCGACCGCCGGACCAATATCGCCATGGCCGATGAGCTGTCGGCGGCCCTGCGCGAGCAGCGACTATGCCTCGCCTTCCAGCCCGTCGTTCGCTCGGATGATACCGGCAAGGTCATGTTCTATGAATGCCTCGCCCGCATGGTGCGCCGCAACGGTGACGTGGTCGAGGCGGCGAAATTCATGCCTGTCGCCGAACAACTCGGCTTCGTGCGCCTGATCGACCAGCGTGTTCTGGAACTCGCTTTCGAGGTTCTTTCGGCTGATGAATCCCTGCGCCTGTCGATCAATCTGTCACCCCAGACGATGAATGACGCCGGATGGGGGCGCAGTTTCGACCGACTGACCGGCGCTGATCCGGCGGCGGCGAAGCGGCTCATTATCGAGATCACCGAATCCTATGCGATCCATGACGAGAACCGCACCGTCGAGCGCCTGAGCGAATTCAGAGACCGGGGCTGCGCCATCGCCCTCGACGATTTCGGAGCAGGTTACACTTCCTTCAAGTATTTCAAGACCTTGGGCCTCGATATCGTGAAGATCGACGGGTCTTATGTCCGGGGTGTTCTCGACAGCCCCGATAACCAGCTTTTCGTTCGCAGCCTGACACAACTCGCCAAGCATTACGGCATGACCGTCGTGGCGGAGATGGTCGAGAATCACGAGGCCGCCGCCTTGCTGAACAGCATGGGGGTCGATTGCCTGCAAGGCAATTTCTTCGGACCGGC
>CAKZUT010000163.1 GCA_937922185.1 uncultured Neomegalonema sp. | reverse complement strand
CAGGCTTCCGAGGGCAACAATATCTCCAGCACCCGCCGCTTCACCGCCCGCGCGACATTTCCCTGCCCCGGCAGCATCCCCAGCATCACCGCCACCAGCCCCAGCAGGGCCGTGCGGTTGATCTCGATGAGGCTGTTCCAGTGCATAGGGCTTCCGTCTGTGTTTCGCTCAAAAAGAACGAAACACAAACAAGTCAAAAGATCAACACCGCGCGCTGCTTCGCCTTGCCATCCCCAGGCCCAACGAAAAACGGCCCCGCGCGATGCGGGGCCGTTCCTGTTTCAGAGATCGCTGTGACCGATCAGCTCTTCTTGCGGCGGAAGAAGCCGGCGATGCCCGCGAGGGCGATCAGAAGAAGCGGAGCCGGTTCGGGAACCTGGCCTGCGCCGCTGCTGGAGCCGGTGCCACCGCCGCTCGACGTCGAGGACGTCATGCCGCTGGAGGTCATCCCGCCCGACGCCATGCCCGAGGAGGTCATGCCGCTGGAGGTCATACCACCACCCGAGGAGGAGCTGCTGCTCGTCGCACCGCTCGAAGAGGAGGTGCTGGAGGTCATGCCCGAAGAGGTCATGCCACCCGAGGAGGAGCTGCTTGCGCCGCTCGAAGAGGACGACGAAGCGTTACCGCCCGAAGAGGACGACGACGAAGCATTGCCACCCGAAGAGGACGACGACGAAGCATTACCACCCGAAGAGGACGACGACGAACCGTTGTTACCGCCCGAGGAGGAGTTGCCCGCACCGCTCGAAGAGGACGTGCTCGACGAGGACGCATTGCCGCCGGAAGACGAGGACGTCGAGGATGCATTGCCGCCCGACGAGGAGCTGCTGCTCGACGTGGAGGAAGACGTGCTGCTCGTAACGCCGCCCGACGAGGACGAGGAGGTCGAGGAACTGCCGCCCGAGGACGAGGAGGACGTGCTGCTGCTGCTGCTGACGCCGCCACCGGTGACGTTGACATCAACATCGACATCCACACCGGCACCACCGGCATTGTTGTTGACGGTATTGTTCTGGTTCCGAACCTTGTCGATATTGTTCGTCACACGGTTGTCGTTGTTCGTGACGCGACGATCGACATTGTTGGTCGTGTTGTTCGTCGTCCGGTTGTCGTTGTTCGTGACCCGGTTGTCCTTGTTGATGGTCCTCCGGTTGTCGTTATTCGTCGTGCTGCGGTTGTCGTTGTTGGTCGTGGTCTGATTGCCTTCGTTGAACGTCCGGTTATCCTCGTTGAACGTCCGGTTGTCATTGTTGAACGTCCGGTTGTCGTTGTTCGTGACCCGGTTGTCCTCATTGAAGACCCGCTCGTCGAAGAGGCGGTTATCCACGACGCTGTTGTCGATGAACGTATCGCCTGCGGCTGCCTGCTCGACGATGACCGTCTGGCTGGAGGACGAACCGCCACCGAAGCCACCGAAGCCGCTGAACCCGAAGAACGACGGGGCCGACGGAGCGATCTGCACCTGCTGCTGGGGCGCCGTCGCGAAGACCGGAGCCGCCTGCTGAGGCGTCGTGATGTTGACATAGGTGTTCGAGGGCTGTGCAGCCGGAACGTTCGGGCACACCACGGTCTGCGGTGCCGTCTGAACGACCGTCTCACGCTCGATGATCTGCGGCTGCTGAACGATCGTTTCCACGATCTGCGGCTGCTCGACGATATTGATCGGGCCGAGATACGGCTCGATGGGCACGGTCTCGACAATCGTGTCCGAGTAGTTGCAGTCGCCGATGGCGGCATTGCCGACGGTCAGCGCACCGGGGTTGTAGGCTTCGGCGACGAAGGTTTCGTTCGAGATGAACGTATCACCGACCGTCACGTTCTGCGCCGGAACGGCGTAGGAATAGCTGCCCGTGCTCGATCCGGCGAAACCGGATTCGTTCGCATAGGCGGCACCCGCGTCATAGCCGCTGTTGACGGCTTCGGCGACGATGCCGTCATTGACGACATACTGGCCACCGATGGCATCGGGCTGATACTGCGTCGTGCCGTAGCTTTCGTTCAGATCGACCATGCCCAGACCGGCTTCGCCCTGCAACGGAACGGTCTCGACCACACCATAGGAAGGCATGGCGCTTTCCGACACGGTTGCCCGCATCATCGGGTCCATCTGGATTTCAGGCGCATCGACGGCAGGGCCGACCGAGCCGGTGACGGCGGTGGTGCCGTACTGACTGCCGAAATCGACCTGCTCAAGCGTGTATTCATTGGTCGCCGAGGCATCGGTCAACGGAATCATCGCGCTGTCGAGCGGGTTGCGGGTGGTTTTCAGGCCGGTCGCCGCCTTGGCGGCATAGCGCAGCTTGAACAGCGCCGCGTCGTCCTGAGACTTGATGGGCGCTGCGGTGGCATTGAGCGTGGATGCAAGGGAGACCGCCGTAACGGCGACCCCGAGCGCAGCACGCGACGTCGTGATTTTCCAATCGAACATGGTCGCCTCTTCAATAGTTGGTCACTTTGCGTTGTGTCGGTGTAGCAGTGCAAGGCGTGGGCCAACTTCTGCCGACATACAGACACCTATAATCTGTTTTTGAACACGAATAATTACGTATTCAATACAATATTCGATCTTACATATTACATAAATTGCTAAATGGTTAATATTAACCATGAATATAAAGTTAATTATTTATTCTTTAACTAATATTTTAATTCCTTTTCTATGAATTTTTTAAGAACAGAAACACGTTTTGACTGTCTCATTTCAGAGGCATAGACAAAATAAAGTTGAATAGACGGGCCTTCTACTTCCGGCAATACCCGAACAAACCCGCCTTCCCGTGCGAGGTAATCGGGCAGGATTCCGATCCCCGCGCCATGACGCACGGCCTCGACGATTCCCATGTTGGAATTGACGACAAGGCGCGCCCGCAGCACCGCCTCCCCCGCACGCTCGATGAACAGCCAGTCGAGATCCTCCACCGGCTGAGGCATCTGGGGGCTGTAGCGGATGAGCACATGCTGTTCCAGATCAGCACGGGTGAGCGGGATTCCCGCCCGCTCCAGATACGCTGCGGAGGCATAGAGACCGACCGGAGCGGTCCAGAGCGGCCTGGCAATGACATCGGCCTGCCGGGGCTTGCGCTGGCGGATCGCGACATCGGCGGCGCGCATGGGCAGATCGAGAACCTGCTCGGTCATGGTCAGATCGACGGCCAGGCCGGGATGCTGCGCCAGCAGCTCCGGCAAGCGCGGCATCAGCCAGAGCAGGCCGAAATCGACCGTGCAGGTCACCCGCAGCCCCCCGTACACCCCTTCCCTGACACCGCGCATCTCGCCCGTGGCCGCATTCAGGCGCCGGGTAATCTGGGCCGTGGTCTCGAACAGGATTTCGCCTTCGGAGGTCAGCAACAGGCCGCGCGGATGGCGATGAAACAGCGGCGCACCCACAGCCTGCTCAAGGGCATGGATCTGACGGCTGACCGCAGACTGGCTGAGATGCAGCACCTCGCCCGCATGGGTGATACTGCCCTGCTCCGCGACGGCATGGAAGATACGCAGCTTGTCCCAGTCCATGACTTCCGCACCCTTCGCACCATAGTATCGCCACAAGAAAATCGTCCGCTGCGCCCCTACCGCATGGATGGTTCGGCGGAATGCTTGAAATTCGGACAACCCTGTACCACAAGGGAAACCCGGCGCATACGGAGACGGTTGCATGGGACGATTGGCAGGGTACGGGCGTTCGCTCTTCAGAATTTTCACCGGAGCGGGGGCCGTTCTCCTGATGCTCACCGCCCTTGCCTCCGCGCAGGAACGGCTGGGCGGCGTCTATTACGGTCTGGATTCGGCGCAGGGCCTGACGATTCAGTTGCAGGATGCCGGGGGCGGCGCGACCGGGCGCATCTCCGCCGCCGATGGCAGCGGACAGGCGATCAACGGGCGGCGACAGGGCGGCTCCGTCATCACCGACCTCATCTTTCGCGGCAAGCGGGGAACCGCGCGCCTCACGCCCAAGGGCCTCGGTCTCGGTGTCACCTGGACACCGCAGGACGGCAGCGGCGAGGTGGTCTTCGCTTTCCGGCGGCGCAGTCTGGAACTGCCTCCCCTGCCACCGGGTTTCCAGCCCGAGCCTTATGCCGGCGCACAGGTCGAGCCGCATACCTTCCTCGCCAGCTATGAATTCTGGTCCCCGGACATCGTGGCCAATGTCTATGACAGCATCGAGGAACAGTACCGCGCGCTGATCCGGCTGTTCCCGGTCGTCCATACCGATGTGATCTGGAAACTCTGCCAGAGCGCGACGCAACCTGCCGAACTCGGTCAGGCCCTGCGCGGAGAGGGCGTGACCTGCGCGGAGGTGGACCGCATCCTCAAGGCCTCCCAGAAGACCGACGGGTTCAACCGCTTCAAGCGCCGCGTCCATGCCGAGCGCGCCGATGCCATGAAGGCGGTCGAGTGCGCGCGGGGCATCCACCAGCCCGGCATCTGCATCGAAGCCGCCCGCCGCACCCAGCGCGCCGCAACGGCACTGGAAACCGTCAAGACAGTCCTGCGCGGCATCTGACGCCGACTGCGGTAACAGATACCGTTTCGAGTCCGTGGCATCCCCGGATGCTGCGCGACGCACCTCCATTGCATGTGCGGCCCGTTCCGGGGCAGAACGGTTTCCGGGCGATCTTCATGACGGGAACGGTATTTTGCGGGTACTCATCATCGGCGGCGGCGGATTCGTCGGACACAAGCTGGCAGAGCGACTGATCGAACAAAAGACGCTGCGCGGCGAGACCATCACGCATCTGGCGCTGGCCGATATCGGCGCGCCCTCTGCTCTCGACGCGGATTTCGCGGTGACCGCCCATGCGCTCGACATCGCCGACCGTGAGGCGGTCGATGCGATCCTCTCCGAGGACTGGGATGTCATCTATCACCTCGCCGCCGTGGTCAGCGCGCAGGCCGAGGCCGATTTCGTGGCCGGGATGCGGACCAATTTCTTCGGCACCTTCAACATTCTCGAAGCCTGCCGGATGCGGGTTCATACGCCCGTGCTCGTCTATGCCTCCAGCGTGGCCTCCTTCAGCACCGATGTGCCCCAGCCCATCCGCGACTGGACGGCGACGACACCGCAGACCAGCTATGGCACCCAGAAGGCTGTCGGCGAATTGCTGCTGAACGATTACAGCCGCCGGGGCTTCATCGACGGGCGCGGAGTGCGCCTGCCGACTGTCGTGGTCAGGCCGGGCAAGCCCAACGCAGCGGCCTCCTCTTTCTGCTCCTCCATCATCCGCGAACCGTTACAGGGCGAACCGGCCATGTGCCCGGTCTCCGTCGATCAGGAGATCTGGCTGGCCTCGCCCCGCGTGACCGTGGGCAATCTCGTCAAAGTGGCCGAGATCGACGGCAAGGCACTGGGCGGCATCCGCAATTTCGCCCTGCCGGGCATGACGATCACCGTGGGTGCGATGCTCGATGCCCTCAAGGCCGTGGGCGGCGAGAATGTCGTCGGCCTCGTGGATCACGAGATCGACCCGACCATCGAAAGGATCGTGCAGGGCTGGTCCAGCCGGTTGGTGACGGACACGGCGGACAGTCTGGGTCTGGACCGCGACGATGATTTTGAACGGATCGTCCGCGATTTCATGGCCACCGACATGCGCCCCGCCATCTCCTGATCCGGCCCGGTCCGCTGCTTCCCTCTTGCGGGGAAAGCCCGCAAAGGGGGAAGGCGATATCTTCCTCGCGCAGGATGGTCCCGTCGGCGCACCGTCCGGCTTTTCAGAAATACCGCACCACCGGCCCGACCCTGTGGTAGCGTCGGATAACCGCCCTCAATCCGAGAAGGCCGATCCGATGACCATGATCCAGCTTGTCTATGCGTCACGCCCCTTCGGTTTCGATGAGTCGATCCTGCGCGGCATCCTCCTCAACGCCCGCACCTGCAATGTCCGCGACGGGATAACGGGCGCCCTGATCTGCCGGTCGGACCTCTATCTCCAGATGCTTGAAGGGCCTACGGACAAGGTGGATGCCGCCTATACGCGCATAGAACGTGATGACCGCCATATGCAGATACGCCGCCTCATGCGCTCCCCGATCACGTCCCGGATCTTCGGAGACTGGGCAATGCGGAGCGATCCCGCCCATTCCTGGATGTGGTCACGCGAGCAGGTCGAGGACGGCGCGGCGGAGAAAGCGCAGGACGAGGACGTGCTTGCCGTCTTTTCCCGCCTCAGACAGGAAGCCCCCGTTCCGACCGGCCCCTGATCCCGTCCCGGCTCAGCAACGGTCGCGCCCCACGAATGCGAGCGTATGCCGTGCCGAGGAAAAAGGCGGCAGCGCGAAAAGCGTGTGGTGCGGTCCAGTAGACCAACCTCCAATACGAAAGGCTCTCATCGTTTCTACGAAACGATTGCCGCC
>CAKZUT010000162.1 GCA_937922185.1 uncultured Neomegalonema sp. | reverse complement strand
CCCGAGCTGATCCTCCGGGTAGAGCCACGGCCCCTCCGGCATCAGGTCGCGCAGCCATTCCACGATATCGTCCAGCCCGTCCTTGCGGGTGGAGGAGACGTAGAAGATGCGGTCGAAATCGTGCAGTTCGGTGATTTCCGTGGTCAGCGTCAAAAGGCTGTCATGGCGCACCCTGTCGATCTTGTTCACGGCGATGGCGATGGGTTTATCGGGCGAGACCTGATGCTTGTATTGCTCCACGATCCGTTTGACGCCGCCATTCAGCCCCTTCTGCGCGTCGATCAGCAACACCACCGCATCCGCCTCCCCGGCCCCCGCCCAGGCGGCGGAGACCATCGCCCGATCCAGTCGCCGCTTCGGCGCGAACAGGCCCGGCGTATCGACGAAAATCACCTGATCCGTCTCGACATTCAGAACGCCCCGGATACGCCCCCGCGTCGTCTGCACCTTATGCGTGACGATGGACAGCTTCGCCCCGACCAGCGCATTCAGCATCGTGGACTTGCCCGCATTCGGCTCGCCGATCAGGGCAACGAAGCCCGCGCGTGTCCCGCTCATTCCATCTCTCCTGCCTTGTATCGCGTGCAATCGCGCCCTGCCGTCAGCGTGGGGTCGAGAAACGCCTGAACCGCTTCTCTGGCGCAGCGCAGTTGTTTCGTCATCGCATCGTCGTTCTTCGCCGCTACCGGCCCGAGGCTGACCGCATGACCCAGCAGCGGAAAGATGTAGCGTTGCAGCCCTGAAAAGCGCGCATCCAGAGCCTCCGCCCATTCCATCGGCGTAAAAGGATCAAGCCCACCCGACAACACCAGCACCGGCACGGGAGTCTCGCCTGATTCACCGTCCAGAAAGGCCCGCTCGCGCGGGCGTGTGCCCCGCCACAGACGCTGGAACATCAGGGACTGCACCATGCTTTCCCGATCAGTGGCATAGCGCGTCGGTTTCGCCGCAATACCGAAATCCTCCGGTGCGAAGGTATCGGCATAGGCTTGCAGCATCAACGGCAGGCTATGCGCCATGAATTCCGCATTGGTGGACAGGTCCGCGCTCATCCATCCGAGGGCGCGCAACCGGCTCGTTTCCAGCATTCGTATCGTCGTTCGAGCCAGATCCAGCCCATGCGGATATCCGCCCAGTTGCGCCAGATAATCCAGCATCTCCGCGCCGTCGAAGGTCCATTCTTCCCCGCCCTGCATATACAGCGTCAGGGGGGCCGCATCGAACCGCGCCGCCCAGCCCGACAGCGAGGTCGCCCCGTCACGCGCGAGGGCCGGGCATCCCTCCTGTTCAAAGCATCGGATATCCAGTGCCTCCAGAAACCGGTCCCGTGCCCTGATTTCGTCCTCGACCCCCGACAGTCCCGGCACCGAAACTGAATCAAGGATCGCGAAATCCAGCCAGGGTGGCGCTTGCGCTATCAGATGCAGCGCCGCCTCGGTGCCGTAGGATATCCCGTAGAGGCCAGCCCGAACGGTTCCCGATGCTTCGATCATCGCGTCGATATCCTCCGCGATTTCCAGTGACGTGAACCGCTCGGGGGCCGGTCCATCGCGCTCGAACCGTTCGATGCAGCCCTTCAGCACCTCCTGTGATGCCTCATTCCCGAAATTATCCTGCCAGATCAGAGGGCCGAAATCGCATTCCAGTCGCGGCTCGGTGCCCTGCGTCCCGCGTGGATTGAACAAGATGATGGTCAGATCCGCGAGGGGCACCAGCAACGAACCGAACGCCTTATCCTCGGAGACCGGCGCTTCGCCGGGGCCGCCGGGAATATAGACCACCGTTCCCATGCTCTTGCGGTGTTTCGGGGTCAGGACCGCCATATCGAATGCGATCCTCGTGCCCTCGTCCTCGCGCGTCAGACGCTGGCAGGTCGCCCTGTGTGTCGCAATATCATCGGTGAAGGGGCAGGGCGTATCCTCCAGCGTTGTCGCCCCCGCCCATCCGGCCCATGCCAGCCAAAGCATGGCTGCTAGAAACGCTCTCACGAAGAGATGCCGATCCTGTCGAGCAGTCGCTTCGCGCTTTCGCGCTCTCCCGCCCGTTTCGACGCCGCGACCGCCTCCGCACTCTGCCCGTCATCGAGCGATACACGCACGGTAAAGCGCGGCGCATGGTCCGGCCCGGACTGTCCGACGACCTCGTATCGCGGCAAGGGCCGTCCCCGCGCCTGCGCCCATTCCTGCAAAGCCGTCTTGGGGTCAACCGGTGCATCGGTCTGCGCCTCGAACAGATGCGCCCAGTGTCGGAGGATAAAGCTCCGCGTCGTCTCCAGCCCGGCATCGAGATAGATCGCCGCGATTACCGCTTCCATGACATTGGCAAGCAGAGCCGGTTTGCGCCGTCCTCCGCTATGCGCTTCGGCGCGGGCCATGACCATATGCTCCCCCAGTGCCAGCCGTTCCGCTATCGCGGCGCAGGTCTCCCGGCTGACCAGCGCATTCAGGCGCGGCGCAAGCTGCCCTTCGCTTTCCTCCGGGTATTTTCCGATAAGGGCCTCCGCGACGACCAGCCCCAGCACCCGGTCACCCAGAAATTCCAGCCGTTCGTTGGAAGCCGTCGATTTCTGGCTGGCATGGGTGAGGGCTTCGCGCAGCAGAGCGTGGTTCGTGAAACTGTGGCCGAGCGCGTCCTCGATGATCTCGGGCGATGCGGGCCGGCGCGGCATGATCCGTCAGTCGATCCATTGCAGGAAACGGTCGAAACGCCATTTCCAGAACGTCAGGGGATTGCCTTCCGAGGACAGGAAGATAATTTCCGCGCGTCCGATCAGATCCTCGAATGGCACCGAGCCGATTTTGCGGCTGTCGCTCGAATTGTCGCGGTTGTCACCCATGAAAAAGTAATGCCCCTCGGGCACCACATACTTACGGGTATTGTCGTTATTCGTGCGATTGCGATCCGTGTTCAACACCAGATGCTCGACACCGTTCGGCAGGGTCTCGATATACTGTTCCTTGGCACAGACGCGAACACCGTCGATCACCTTGCGTTCCGAGCAGAGCTGACTGCTGATCCGGGCACCGCTGATCGGTTCGACGAAATCCTCGATCCGGCGCATCGAGACCGGTGTGCCATTGATTTGCACGATCCCGTCGATGACCTGAATCGTATCTCCGGGCAGACCCATCAGACGTTTGATATAGTCCTTGTTGCCGTCGCGACGGTTCTTGAAGACGATCACGTCCCCTCGCTCGGGTTCCGCTGACCAGACACGCCCCTCGAACAGGGGAGGGCTGAACGGAATCGAATGCCGCGAATAGCCGTAGGAATATTTCGATACGAACAGATAATCCCCGATCAGCAACGTCGATTTCATCGAGCTGGAGGGAATGCTGAATGGCTGAAAGAAGAAGATACGGAACACCAGCGCGATCAGGAGCGCGTAGATCACGGTCCTTACGAGTTCGCCGAAGCTTTCTGAATCATCGCCCGTGTCGGACTTTGCCATGGACCATCCTTACCGGGCCAACCGCAAAGCCCTTTCTGCACTGCGGGATAAAGCGGATGCACTCCGCCGTTGTCAAGATCGTACCTGAGTCCTCTTTCGCGAAATCAGTCCACAAAGGCTCGTTCCACCACGAACTGCCCCGGTTTGCTGTTCGATCCCTCGATCAGCCCCGCCTCCTCGCAGATCGTTTTCACATCCTTGAGCATCGCCATTGATCCGCAGATCATCGCCCGGTCGGTTTCCGGGTTCAGCGGCGGAACGGTGAGATCATCGAACAGCTTTCCGCTTCCGATCAGCGTGGTGATCCGGCCCATCCGCTCCGTCTCCTCGCGCGTCGTGCAGGCATAATGCACCAGTTGTGCCGTGGCTTCCTCGCCGACAAGCGGGTCGGCCCGTGTCGCGGCGACCAGATCATGCCCGTAATCGAGTTCGGCGGCATCGCGGCAGGTATGGATCAGGATGACCTGTGCGAAACGCTCATATGTCTCCGGGTCACGGATGATCGACGCGAAGGGGGCGATTCCGGTGCCGGTGGAGAACAGATACAATCGCTCTCCGCCGAGCAGGGCATCATGCACCAGCGTCCCCACGGGTTTTTTCCGCATCAGGATCGTATCGCCGGGCTGTACTTTCTGAAGATGTTCGGTCAGCGGCCCGTCGGGTACTTTGATCGAATAAAATTCCAGTTCCTCGTCCCAGGACGGGCTGGCGATGGAATAAGCCCGAAAGACCGGGCGTTCCGCATTCGGCAGGCCGATCATAACGAACTCGCCCGAACGAAAACGAAAGCTGGCGGGGCGACTCATGCGAAAGGCGAACAAGCGGTCGGTATAGTGGCGGACGGAATTCACCGTCTCGGCGAAGACACCGGAGGGGATCGGGAACGTACCCGCACTGTCCCCGGCTGTTGCGATATCGCTCATGGTGTCCCCCGACTTCGACTGGTTGGATGTCCCATATCATTTGTGACGTGGAGAACATCAAGACACAATGGCAGGCACATGAAAATCGCAGAACCACGGTTCGCCGATGCCATTGAGAGTGAGACCCATATTCGCCCTCGTGACCGTATCCGGGGCCGGAGGAGGGATGAATGGTCGAAAACAGGAACCGCAAACCGATTTGAACACCGCTGCTCCGGCGATCCGATATCAGATAACCGCCTTTTCCAGAAACTCCGTACCTTTGCGAACCCGCTCGACCCCCAGTTCACCCATGTCCAGAGTGCGGTACTGGCCATGGGCGATCAGTTCCGAGACACCGCGCCCCATCGCAGGCGATTGCTGGAAGCCGTGCCCTGAGAACCCGTTCACGAAGATGAAATTGCCGACTTCCGGGTCGCGCCCGATGATCGCGTTCTGATCCAGCGTGTTGAAGGCGTAATGCCCCGCCCATTCGCGGATGACCTTTACCCGCTCGAAGGCCGGAATGCGCGTGGCGAGGGCGGGCCAGACCTTTTCTTCCCAGATATCGTGGTCCATCTCGAAATCATCGAAGGGGGCTGCGGGGTCTTCATGGGGCGGGCACCCGGCGAGGTAGTTGTTGCCGTCCGTCCGCACATGCACCCCGCTCGGATCGATGGTCAGTGGCAGGTCGCGGTCCAGCGGTTCCTCTGCGGAGAAGATATAGGTGAAACGTTTGCGCGGCTCGACCGGCACATCCAGCCCCGCCATCCTCGCCGTCACCGATGCATAGGGGCCGGAGGCATTGACCAGCGTGTCGCAGGCGATCACCTCGCCGGATTTCAGCCGAACCCCCGTGATGCGGTCGCCTTCGCGATCAATGCCCACTACCTCGTTGGTGATGTACTCTGCGCCATTCTGCCGGGCCTTCCTGCGCCACCATTCGAACATGCTCGACCCGTCGAAATAGCCCTCGTCGGTCAGATTGTGATTGGCGCAGAGAATGCCGTCCAGAGCATAGAACGGATAGGCTTCCATGATCTCGTCCGGCGTCCATGTGCGCGTTCCGGCTCCGAACGCCTCCTGCACCGCCTGCATCTCGCGCAGCGTCCGCGCCATTTCCTCGGTGTCGGCCATGTACATATAGCCGTAGGATTGCAGGCGGATCGACGGCGCTTCGGGGTCTTTCATCCGCTCCCGGAACGATTTGATGAATTCCACGCCGAACTGCGAAATCCGCACGTTCAGCTCGTTCGAGAATTGCTGCCGGATGCAGGAATTGGTGCGGGAGGTGGAGGCGAATTCGTAGGAGGGGTCGCGCTCGATCACGAGGATACGCCCGTCGAAATCGGCATTGTCGGTCAGCCACCAGGCCGAGGAAGACCCGATCATCGCGCCGCCGATGATGATGACGTCGTAGGAGGAATGGTTCGGTATCATCGCGTGGTCCTAGCTGTACGGGTCCATGGCATCGCGCAGTCCATCGCCAAGGAAATTGAAAGCGAGGACCACGAGGATCACGGGCACCATCGCGCTCGCAACCCAGGGATAGAATTCGATGACGGTCAAGTCCTGTGCATCGTTGAGCATCACGCCCCAGCTTACGGCAGGGGGCCGCAGGCCGAGGCCGAGGAAGCTGAGCGCCGTCTCGCCCAGGATCATGGCCGGGATCGAGAGCGAGGCGCTGACGACGATATGGCTCATGAAATTCGGGATCAGGTGGGTGCGGATGATCCGGGCCGGGCTTGCTCCGATCAGTTCCGCCGCGCGCACGAATTCCTCCTCGCGCAGGGACAGCAGCTTCGAGCGCACTGCTCTCGCCAGACCCGGCCAGTCCAGCAGTCCGAGAATGATCGATATCATCAGGAACACCGATACCGGTGACCATTGCGGGGGCACCGCCGCCGAGAGCGCCAGCCAGATCGGCAGTTCGGGCAGGGAACGGATCACCTCGATCATCCGCTGCACGATGGAATCGACCCACCCTCCGAAATACCCGGCCATTCCGCCGAGCGTCACCCCGATCAGCAGCGAGATCGCGATTCCGATCAGCCCCACGGTCAGCGACACGCGCATCCCGTAGACCAGCCGCGAGAATACATCGCGGCCCAACCGGTCCGCCCCCAGCAGGAACAGCGTCCCGCCCTCCGGCGGACAGACGAGATGGAACCGTCCCTCCACCAGACCCCAGAACCGATACGGCTCGCCCAGGCACAGGAATCGGATCGGCTGGCGTACCGTGCGATCTTCCTCGTATTTCCACTGGAAGTTTTCGAGGTCCGGTGCCGCCGTCGTCGCATAGACGAAGGGGGCGACCAGTGATCCCTCATGGAAGAAATGCACCGATTGAGGCGGCGCATACAGATGTTCGGCATCCCTCTGGTTCGCGCCATAAGGGGCGATCATCTCCACGAACGGGATGCACAGGTACAAAAACGCGAGGAACAGGCCCGATATGACCGCCAGCCTGTGCCGCAGGAACCGCCGCCGGATCAGCTTGCCCGTCGGCATATCCAGATCAGGCCGCGCGCCGCCGGTATCGACCCCCTCGTCGTCGGGCGTAGCATTCACGTAATGCTCATTCGGGTCGATGGGGGAGGGCACACGGCCCCCTTTCGTCGGATCGGTGCGCTTCATCGTCCCCGTCCTCCGAAACGAATGCGGGGATCGAGGATCGCGAGCAGAATATCAGATATCAGCATCCCGGCGAGGGTCAGCGCCGAGACGAACAGGAGGATGAAACCCGCAAGGTAATGATCCTGCGACTGCAAGGCGGCCAGCAGGGCGGGGCCGAGCGTGGGCAGGCTCAGCACCACCGACACCAGCACCGACCCGCTGACCAGCGAAGGCAACAGATTGCCGATATCGGCCACGAACGGGTTCAGCGCCGCGCGCAGCGGATATTTCGTCACCCGTTTCACCGGCCCGACCCCTTTTGCCTTCGCCGTCGTCACATAGGGTTTCCCGAGTTCATCCAGCAGATTTGCCCGCAAACGCCGGATCATTGCCGCCGTGCCCGCCGTCCCGATCACGATGGTCGGCACGATCAGATGTGCGAGGATCGACTTGAATTTGGCCCAGGAGAACGGTTCGCCCTCGAAGGCCGGGTCCATCAGGCCCCCGATTGGCAGCCCCAGATATCGCTGGCCGTAATAGAGCAGGATCAGTGCGAGCAGGAAATTCGGTGTCGCCAGCCCGATATATCCGACAAAGGCCACCACATAATCGGTGATCCCTCCGGCGCGCACGGCGGCCAGCGTCCCCAGTGGCAGCGAGACGGCGTAGATGAACAGCATAGCGGCGAAATTGACCAGGACCGTCAGCCACAGCGTCTCGCCGAGCACCTCCGAGACGGGCTGATCGAACTCGAACGACCATCCCCAGTCGCCTTGCAGCAGGCCCGAATACCCGTCCGGCCCCGGCATCGCGCCCAGCCAGATCAGGTATTGCTTCCATAGCGGCGCATCGAGCGAATACTGAGCGCGCAGGAACTCGGCTTTGGCCACACTCGCGGCCTCTCCCTGCGCCTGAAGCTCGGCAATCTGGTTCGACAGGAAATCTCCCGGCGGCAGATTGATGATGAAAAACACCAGTGCCGACACCACCGCGAGGGTGATGAGCATGGTCAGCACACGATTGGTCAGATAGCGGATCATGAGGCCAGGATCATCATCGTCACAACACCGGTCATTTCAGCGCCACCGTTTTCGCCGGCGTTTCCGAGAACCAGAATTCATCCATACGATGCACTCCGAACTGCGCCCCCGGTTCCCAGGCGTACAGACCCATCTCCGGCACATTCCGCAAAGCCCCGGAAACGACGACCGGCTGTGGCGCCTGTGCCACGACACCGATAATGAGCTGTTCCTGAGCATGGATATGCAGCATCCGCTTCCAGGCGTCTTCTTTGCTGACAGCGGTGCCATCGTATAGCCGTCCCGTGCGCCATCCCTTGTAGAGTTCAAGCAATTCCCGGACGGCGGGCATATCCGGTTTGGCACCCATTGACCCCATCGTCTGGAAATGCTGACCCCATTTCGGCCAGATCAGTGTCGATTGCCGGGTCGGGGCCAGCTCCTCCGGGGCGGAATCGACGGTCGGCACCCCCAGATCCCATCCAGACCATACCGTCATCATCGTCTGTCCGGCATAGGATCGGTTTCGCAGGATATTGCGGTCGGAGGGCCGTGCGAGCAGTCGCACCCCGATCTCCCGCCATGTTTCGGTAATCAGTTCCAGCGCATCCACTTCCTCGGCCCGTTCTCCCGCCGTCTCGACGACGATTTCCAGAGGACGACCATCGGACAGCAGGCGCGTCCCGTCACCCCGTCGCTCGGTCAGGCCCATCCCGTCGAGCAGGGCATTCGCGGCATCGGGATCGTACCGGGCATAGGCGCTGGAATTGGCGGGATCATATAGCGGGCTTCCCTCCAGCGCCGAATTACCGACCTCCTTGGCCAGCCCGAAATAGAGGGTGCGGTTGATGATCCGCCGGTCGATGCCAAGCGACAGCGCGCGCCGGAAATCGCGGTTCTGCAACACCTCGCGCCAGACCGGGTCATGGTAGTTCAGGTTCGGATAGAGCGCGATATGAGAGGACGCGCCGGTCGGCCACAGCCGGGTGTGATAACCCTGCTGCGCCTCGCCACGCTTGAGCAGCGGAACGCCCGAGAAGCCCAATCCCTTGGCCAGCAGATCGACCTCTCCGACCATGGCTTTTGCCGGGAAGAGGCTTGATGCCGCCACCCTCATATCAACCGTGTCGATATAGGGAAGTTGCAGGCCATAGCTGTCGAAGCGGTGATAATAGGGGTTGCGGACCATCACGAAATGCTCCCCCTTCTTCCCGGTCGTATTCACCCAGGGTTGAAGGGTCGGCAGGTCGGGATTGTCGTTCTTGTAGAGATTGTCGAAACGGTTGTGCAATTGCGCCCAGTTCCGCATCTTCTTTTTCTGGATCAGCGGTTCCAGCGTCTCGATATCGGTATATCGCTCGTGGAACTGCTTCAGGTAATGGGCGGGGCGGTAGATGAAGGGTGGGCGCGCGGCGGCGAGCAGCGCCAGAAATTCCGGGTTCTTTCCGCTCCATTCAAAACGAACATTCGTTTCATCCAGTATCGTTACCAGAGGCGGCTTTTCATCGACCATCATAAAGCTGGGCGGGCCGGTCGGGCTGAGATCGGGGTTGTTGGCCACGTCCTCCCACCAATATCGGAAATCTTCCGTAGTGAAGGGATGTCCGTCAGACCAGCGATGTCCCGCACGCAGCGTGAAGGTGAAGATACGGTCGTCCACGACGTCCACATCCTTCAGGATATCGGGACGCAATTCGTAGTCCTCGCCATATCCCACCAGACGCGCGTAGCCCCAGACGACCATGAAGCGGATGTTCTTCGATTTCGCGATCAGCGTCCGCAACGTTCCGCCATGACGCCCCGGTTCCCGGTTTTTCGCCTCCATCTCGACGATCAGGGGTTCGCTCGACGCGCGGCTCTCGATGGGGGGCAGGTCGCCCGCACGGACCTGCGGCAACAGCGAGGGTGCCTCGACAGGCGTGAAGGCCCCTGCGGGACCGGCGAGCATCATGCAGGCGAGGGTAAGCGGGCGCAGCATCGAAAACCTCATGCTTCCATCCGAACGAAATGGCGATCATCCACCGCGAGCAGAGGTAACGGATCGCGCCGATCATAGCGGTACGGTTCGGGCCAGGCTTCCGGTTTCGCTCCGGCCCCCAGTGAAATTGCGTTCAGATCAAGCCGGTGATCCGGGTGTGGGTCGGGTGCGGCGGCCATCAGGGCTTTTGTATAGGGATGGACGGGCGCTTCAAACAGGATCTTCGCCGGGGCCTGCTCCACCACGGCCCCCCGGCACATCACGGCGATCTCGTCGGCCAGATGCGAGACAACGGCCAGATCATGCGAGATAAACAGGTAGCTGAGGCCGAATTCCTCGCGCAGATCATCGAGCAGATCGAGCACCTGCGCCTGCACCGAAACGTCAAGCGCCGAGGTCGGTTCGTCACAGATCAGCAACTTCGGCTCCAGCGCGAGGGCGCGGGCAATGGCGATGCGCTGGCGCTGGCCGCCCGAGAAGGCATGGGGATACCGGCTGAGATGATCCGGCGACAGGCCGACCCGTTTCATCATCGCGACGCTGCGGTCGCGCATCTCGCTGCGGTCGCAGAAGTTATGAACCCTCAGCGGCTCCGCGAGAATGTCCTGAATGGTCATGCGCGGACTGAGCGATGAATACGGATCCTGAAACACGATCTGTACCTGTTCGCGAAAGCGCATCAGCGCCTCGCCTTTCAGGTCGTTCGCCGCGAAGGGACCGTCTCCCATGTCATAGGTGATGCGCGATCCCGGATCGGGGGTTGCATCGCGCATGATGACGCGGGCCAGCGTGGATTTTCCCGACCCGGATTCGCCCACCAGTGCCACCGTCCCCCCGCGTGGGATCGAGATATCCACATCGCGCAGGGCATGGATATTCTCCGCGCCGAGGCCGAACAGGCCGCGTCCGCGCGACACATAAGTCTTCGAGACATTCTCGGCCTTCACGATCAGGTCCGTGGTCGGCGCGGGGCCATGGGCGCGGTCGGTATCGATGGCCGGGGCGGCGGCGATCAGGCGTTTCAGATACGGATGCCGGGGCGTCATCAGCAGGTCGCGGGCAGGGCCGGACTCCATCACCTCACCCTGTCGCATGACCGTCACGTAATCGGCGACATTCGCGACCACCCCCAGATCATGCGTGACCAGCAGGACGGACATGCCCGTTTCCTCCTGCCGCTTCTGGAGCAGATCGAGAATCAACGCCTGAGTCGTCACATCCAGAGCCGTTGTCGGCTCATCCGCAATCAACAGGTTGGGAACACAGATCGTCGCCATGGCGATCATAGCCCGCTGGCGCATTCCGCCCGATAACTCGAACGGATAGGCGTCAAAAGTGCGCGCGGGATCGGCGAAACCGACCCCTTCAAAGGCTTCGATACAGCGATCCCGGTGCGAGCGTCCGTCATTTTCGCTGTGTAGCGCCAGCATCTCCGACACCTGCGCCCCGATGGTATGGAAAGGCGACAGGGACGACATCGGCTCCTGAAAGATCATGGCGATCCCGTCGCCCCGTATCTGGCGCATCCGCCGCTTCGAGACGCTCAGCAGGTCTTCTGTCTTCCCGTCGCCGAGGTGGCAGCGATAGTCTATCCGTCCGCGTGTGACGGTCGCATTCCCGGATAACAGCCCCATGATCGTGCGACAGGTGACGCTCTTGCCCGACCCGGATTCTCCCACCAGCGCGAGGGTCTTCCCGGCGGGAATCGCGAAAGACACCCCCCGCACCACCTCATGCAGATCACGCCCTTTGCCGAAGGCCACGCCGAGGTCAGACACATGCAGGATCGGTTCGCTCATGAACGCGACGCTAGCGGCGATTGTCCGTCTGCGCCAGTGTGTTCGTATACGCTGCGCCAGCGGTTTTTCGTGAAAGGATCGCCTGCCGGGGCCTTCCGCATCAGACCTGCTCGACCATCGAAATCCCCGCCGCGTCCTTCAGGGCCGCCTGGACCTTCGATGACAGATCGTATTCCCCCGGCAGGGTGAACTCGACCTCGCATTCCTCATCGGGCAGCAGCATCACGACTTTGATCGGCCCCGATCCACGGCGTCGGTCGCTGCGCGCCAGCCGCGTCTTCATGGCCTCGAAGGCCCCCGGTTCCGAGATATGCACCTTCAGCGCCATTGCCGAGGCATCGGCAACGGCATCGGCCACCGGCTGCACACCCAGCAGGCGCAGGCGCGTCTGTTCGCCTTCCTTGCTTGCCTCCACCGTCAGGGCCAGTGCCGCTCCGACTTCAAGATGATCGCGCGTCGCAGTCAGGATTTCCGAGAAAGCCGATACTTCATACAGGCCCGTGGGGTCCGACAACTGGATGAATGCGAACCGATTTCCCCGCGCGGATTTGCGCTCCTGCTTGCCCAGCACCGTCCCGGCCATCCTGACGGTCAGCGGCTTTGCTCCCACCATCCGCTCCAGCCGCGATAGCGTGAAGAACTTCTTTCGCTCAAGTGCGGCCATATGATCGTCCAGCGGATGCCCGGACAGATAGAACCCCACCGCAGCGTGTTCCTGTGTCAGCCGGTCGATGGTCGGCCAGTCGGCGGAGACTGACAGGCGTGGCGGCGGCACGGCATCGGGATCACCGCCGAATAATGATACCTGTGTGCTGTCCCGATCCGCCGCCTGCGCCTGAGCATAGGAAAGCAGCGTATCGACCGACAGGCACAGTCTTTGCCGATTGTCCTCCATCGCATCGAAGGCCCCCGCCCTGATGAGGTTTTCGAGCGCCCGCTTGTTCACCTGTCGGGGGTCAACCCGGCTCATCACGTCGAAAATATCGCGGAATTCCCCGTTTTTTTGCCGCTCGCGCACGATGGACGCCATGGCCTCGATACCGACATTCTTGAGCGCGCCGAGGCCATAGCGGATCGCGAGGCCTTCGGGCGTTTCCTCCACGGTGAAGCGCGCGCCGGAGCGATTGATGTCAGGGGGCAGCAGCGCGATCCCGGCGCGCTCGACTTCCTGCTTGTAGACGGCCAGTTTGTCGGTGATCTGGATATCGAGATTCATGACCGACGCCATGAACTCAACCGGATAATTCGCCTTCAGCCAGCCGGTCTGATAGCTGACAAGACCATAGGCGGCGGCGTGGGACTTGTTGAATCCGTAATTGGCGAATTTATCGAGCAGGTTCCAGACCTCGGTGGCCTTCTCCTTATCGACACCGTTTTCCTTCGCCCCCTCAAGGAATTTCGGACGCTCCGCATCCATGGCTTCCTGAATCTTCTTGCCCATCGCACGGCGCAGCAGATCGGCGCCACCGAGGCTGTACCCGGCCATTTTCCGGGCAATCTCCATCACCTGTTCCTGATAGACGATGATGCCCTGAGTCTCGTCGAGAATGCTGTCGATAAGAGGGTGCAGGGTATCGCGCTTCTCGCGCCCGTTCTTCACGTTGCAGTATTTCGGGATGTTCTCCATCGGCCCCGGACGATAGAGGGCCACGAGGGCGATGATATCCTCAATGCAGGTCGGTTTGAGCTGCCGCAGCGCATCGCGCATTCCCGAACTTTCAACCTGAAACACGCCCACGGTATCGGCGCGGCTGTAAAGCTCGTAGGTTTTCTCATCATCCAGAGGAATGCGCGGCAGATCGATATCCGTTCCACGCGATTTGAGGATATCGAGCGCCCCCTGAATCACGGTCAGGGTTTTGAGGCCGAGAAAATCGAACTTCACCAGCCCGGCATTCTCGACCCATTTCATATTGAACTGCGTGACCGGCATGTCAGAGCGCGGATCGCGATAGAGTGGCACGAGCTGATCCAGAGGACGGTCCCCGATCACCACCCCGGCGGCATGGGTCGATGCGTTGCGAAGCAGGCCCTCGATCTGCGTCCCGATCCGCATCAGGGTGCCCACCGCTTCCTCGCGCTCCATCTCTTCCTTGATACGCGGTTCCTGCTCGATGGACTTGACGATAGAGACGGGTTTGACCCCCTCCATCGGGATCATCTTGGCCAGCCTGTCCACCTGTCCGTAGGGCAGTTGCAGTACCCGCCCTACATCGCGCACGGTCGCCTTGGATTGCAGCGTGCCGAAGGTGATGATCTGCGCCACCCGGTCCCTGCCGTATTTGTGCTGGACGTAGGTAATCACCTCCTCGCGCCGGTCCTGACAGAAATCGATGTCGAAATCAGGCATCGACACGCG
The DNA here is from genome assembly GCA_937922185.1 of uncultured Neomegalonema sp. Taxonomy (GTDB): domain Bacteria; phylum Pseudomonadota; class Alphaproteobacteria; order Rhodobacterales; family Rhodobacteraceae; genus JAHDDY01. Next base: position 34,280 of record CAKZUT010000162.1, on the reverse strand, counting down.
CTCGGGGTTCAGGAAACGCTCGAACAGCAGGCCATAGCGCAACGGGTCCAGATCCGTGATCGTCAGCGCCCATGCCACTACCGAGCCTGCACCCGAACCACGCCCCGGCCCCACCGGGATATCCTGTTCCTTTGCCCATTTGATGAAATCTGCGACGATCAGGAAATAGCCGGGGAAACCCATCCCCTCGATTACCCCCAGTTCATATTCCAGCCGCTCATCATAGACCTTGCGCTCGGCGGCGGGCGGTTCGGCCTCCAGCCGCGCATCGAGACCTGCTTTGGATTGCCGCCGCAGTTCCTCTATCTCGTCATCGGCAAAGCGCGGCAGGATCGGATCACGCAGGCGCGGGCGATAGGCACAACGCTGTGCGATTTCCACCGTGGCCTCAACGGCCTCCGGTAGATCGGCGAACAGCGCGACCATTTCGTCGGCGGATTTGAAATGGTGTTCGGGTGTCAGGCGTCGGCGGTCGGCCTCGCTGATATACCGCCCCTCCGCGATGCAGATCAGCGCGTCATGGGCCTCATGCATCTCGCGTTTCGGAAAATAGACATCGTTCGTCGCGACAATGGGGACGCCCGCACCATAGGCCCAGTCGAGAAACACAGGCTCCGTCTCACGTTCCGTCGGCAGCAGAGGCGTCTCGCCCGATCCGTGCCTTTGCACTTCGACATAAAGACGGTCGGGAAACGTCTCATGCAACCCGTCCAGATGCGCCCGTGCCTCGGGAGCGCGATGTGCGCGCACCAGCATTCCGGCGGGGCCGTTCGGGCCGCCCGTCAGGCAAATCAGCCCCTCGTTCCGTGCCGCCAGCGCATCGCGCGTCACATGCACCGCCTCGCCCGCATCGGTATCGAGATAAGCGGCGGATACGAGCGCCATCAGATTCATGTATCCCGCCTCATCCTGCGCGAGCAGGGTCAGACGGGCAGGGGGGGGCGGTGTGTCATGGACGGATGCGGCGATTCCATAGGCCAGCGACAACTGGCACCCGATGATCGGCTGCACACCCGCTTTCGCCATGACTTCGGAAAATTCCAGCGCCCCGAACATATTGTCCGTATCCGTGATCGCCAGTGCGGGCATCCCGGCATCGGCGCACATCCCCGGCAATCCTTTGATTCCGTTCGCTCCTTCGAGGACAGAATAGGCGGAATGAAGGGTCAGATGGATAAACTGGGTCATGAACGCGGCTCCGACTCGGATACCGTCGATCCTAACCCACTGCGCCCGGTTTCGACAGGCGCTCGGCGCGGCAAAAGCCGGTGCGGATCATCTGATCCCGCCGCTCTTCCATCTGTTCGAGGATTTGCATCGCTTGCAGATGCGTTCACCTGCCCAGGCGCTGTCGAAATCAGTACCGCAGGCAAGGCACTGGCGCACCTTTGGCTTGTCCGTTGTTGTGGACGTATCCACACTCTCGGATTCAGTGATATCGGTCACGGCACGGTCCTCCGCTGCGAGACACGACCCGCCCCCGCATTGCCGGAGCGGCAGTGCGGAAGCGGGCAGATTGGAGAGAGACGGCGCATTCAGGCCGTCCCGATCCGGTTCAGTCGTCGAGTTTGACGTTGGTGGCGGATTCACGTCCGTCACGGCCTGCTTCGACGTCGAACGTCACTTTCTGTCCGTCGTCGAGGCCCTGGATGCCAGCCTGCTCAAGCGCGCTGGCGTGGATGAAGATATCCTTCGAGCCGGTATCCGGCTGAATGAAGCCGAAGCCTTTGGAAGGATTATACCATTTCACGGTGCCGTTGGCCATCGTGAGATCTCCTGTATGGAACACTGTCCGCGAAATGCGACAGTTGTGGCGCAGTCAAAGCAAATCGGATGACTGTGGCCCGTAAAGGAGACAGAGAAGCGATGGGTATAACGTTGCAAGCGTCACCTAAGAGGTTCCGAACCGGAAAACAAGAGCAACTGTAAATTAAATGATAATGAGCGCATCGTGCCGGGTGCGATATTTCATCCGCAGGGGTAATACGGCGGATGATGTGGCCTGATCTGTTTCAGGGTCTGTATTGAGTTCAGACGAGGGTGTCGATCACCCCCGGTTCACCGGATTCCCGATCACTGTCATGAATTCCTGGCGGGTACGCGGATCGCTGCGGAACAGGCCCAGCATCTGGCTCGTGACCATGCTGACCCCGTGCTTGTGGATGCCGCGCGTGGTCATGCACTGGTGTTCGGCCTCCAGCACTACGGCCACCCCGCGCGGTTTCAGCACCGATACAATGGCCTGCGCCACCTGCGCCGTCATCTTTTCCTGCACCTGCATCCGCTTGGCATAGCCCTCGACCACGCGCGCCAGCTTGGAAATGCCGACCACGCGCCCCGCCGGGATATACCCCACATGCGCCTTGCCGATGATCGGGCACATATGATGCTCGCAATAGGATTCGAAGCGGATATCGCGCAGCACGACCATCTCGTCATAGCCCTCCACTTCCTCGAAGGTCCGTTCCAGATAGGCATGGGGATCGCTCTCGTATCCCACGAACCATTCGCGATAAGCCCGCGCAACCCTCGCGGGGGTATCCAGCAAGCCCTCCCGTGTGGGGTCGTCTCCGGCCCATTCGATCAGAGTGCGGACGGCGGCTTCCGCCTCCGCCTGTGTCGGTCGATTGTCGTTCACGGCACTGTCCCTCGCAGCCGAACCCTGTACCTCTATAGAACTTTTGCAGCCGACTGACGAGAAAGAAGCGGGGCTTCAAAACGACATCCCGTCGTCGCAAACGTCCTTGCGCTGCCGGATCGTGTGTGCGGCACTCTTTGTAAATCCGGGAGATACGATATGACCGCTGAAACCGTCTTGCAGCAAGAACCTAAACGTCGTCGCGGAGGAGGGCGCGCCGCCAACATGCGCGGCAAGGGGCCGATCATCACCCAAAGCCCGTGGGTTACCCCGACCTTTACCGATGCTCCTGTCGAACCTTTGTCCATCGACAGCGTTCATGCCGTTCATGAAGGGGCGATGCGTGTGCTGGAGGAGATCGGCATTCAGTTCCTGCACCCCAAAGCGGTGGATATCCTCGTTCGCGAGGGTTGCACCGTGCTGGAGGATGGCGTCACGATCCTGATGGGGCGTGATTTCGTGATGGAGAAGATCGCGCTCGCTCCCTCGCAGTTCACCATAACCCCCCGCAACCCGGAGCGACGCATTACCGTCGGCGGACGGCACCTGACTTTCGGGCAGGTCGGCTCTCCCCCCAATTACTCCAATCTGGATGAGGGGCGGCAGACGGGTCATCGCCGCGCCTATCGCGATCTCGTCAAGATGACCCAGTATTTCAACTGCCTGCATTTTATCTCCGGCTATCCGGTCGAGCCGGTCGATATCCATGCCTCTGTCCGGCATCTGGACGCCATGCACGACAAGCTGGTCCTCTGCGACAAGGTCGTCCACGCCTATTCCCTCGGTACCGAGCGGATAGAGGACAATATCGAGATGGTGCGGCTGGCATCGGGCCTGAGCCATGATGCCTTCGAGGCCAGCCCCAGAATGTTCACGAATATCAACTCCACCTCGCCCCTGAAACATGACTGGCCGATGCTCGACGGGGCTATGCGGATGGCTGAGCGCAACCAGCCCACCGTCGTCTCGCCCTTCACGCTGTCGGGTGCGATGGCACCGGTCACGCTTGCGGGTGCCGTGGCCCAGCAGACGGCGGAGGGGCTGGCCGCGATTGCCCTGTTGCAATGTGTCCGCCCCGGCTCGCCCGCCGTCTACGGTTCCTTTACCTCCAATGTGGATATGCGGACCGGCTCCCCCGCTTTCGGCACTCCCGAATACATGCGCGCGACCCAGATGTCGGGACAGATGGCCCGTTTCTACGATCTGCCCCTGCGCGCCTCCAATACCTGCGCGGCCAACTGTCCCGACGCACAGGCCGCATGGGAAAGCGCGTTCTCTCTGTGGGGCGCGATCACGGGGCAGACCAACATGGTCTATCACGCGGCGGGATGGCTGGAGGGTGGCCTCTGCGCCTCTTATGAGAAGTTCGTGATGGACTGCGGAACTCTGCAACAGATGCAGCATTATGTGCAGCCCGTCCCCGTCACCGAAGCCGATATCGCCGTGGATGCGATCCGCGATGTCGGAGCGGGCGGGCATTTCTTCGGTACGCCCCATACGCAGGAACGCTACGAAACCGCCTTCTATCAGCCCTTCCTGTCCGACTGGTCCAATTTCGAGAACTGGGAAGATCGTGGCGCGCTTCCCACTGAAAAGCGGGCCAATACGCTGTGGAAAGGCATTCTCGAAGAGTTCGAGCCTCCCGCCATGGACCCGGACAACCGGGCGGCTCTCGACGAATTCGTGGAACGTCGTAAGCGTGAGGGGGGTGCTCCGACGGATTTCTGAACATCGAAGGATGATGCCCTCACCTTTCGCGTGATTTTGGTCACTCCGCACTCGCTCTGTCGGATGCATGACGAAAACCGCATTCCCCTTGTTCGGGGTCGCGTATTTCGGAGTGTATCCATGTTCACGTTTTTCGACGATCCGGCGCTTGTGCTCATCGGGCTGGGTATTCTGTCCGGTGTCCTGAGCACCTTCGCCTATCTGCCTTACATCCGGGACACCACCGCAGGCCGCACGCAACCGCAGAGGGCCTCATGGCTGATCTGGTCCGTCCTCGGATCGATCGCTTTCCTCTCGCAGGTCTACGAGGGCGCGGGATCATCCCTGTGGTTCGCGGGAGTGCAGGTGAGCGGTACGGTAGCCGTATTCCTGCTCTCGATCCGGTTGGGGGTGGGTGGCTTTCTCAAGCGCGCCGATTGTGCCGTGCTGGCCGCCGCCGCTTTCGGGCTGATCCTGTGGTACTTCACGGAAGATGCCGTCTACGCCCTCGCGATCACCATTACCATCAGCCTTCTGGGTGGTGGCGTGACCGTCGCGAAAGCGTATCTTGCGCCGGAAAGCGAGACGCTGGCGACGTGGTTTCTCTCCTTCGTCGCCTCGGCCTGCGCCATGGCCTCGGTCGGGGCGGTCGAGCCGGTCCTGCTCGCTTATCCTGCCTATCTGTTCGCTCTGAACGGCGCGATCGTCGCGGCGATCCTGCTGGGCCGCGCGCGGCTCATGCCCTCCCGCCGCGCACGACTTCGTAGCCTTCTTCTTCCGGCTCGTCATCGGTCATTTCCGCAGGAAAGCCGTCCGCGAGGATCGACAGGCCGGTGGCTTCCTCCAGCCGCCGGATGATATTGGGCGATAGCTCCCGCTCGCCGAACCGGGCAATCCCGTCATCGAAGATTTCGACCATCTTCGGGCTGATCTCAAGGGGAACGCCCGCCCGGTCGGCAATGGCCTGGAACAGTCCGATATCTTTTTTCACGAGGTCCATCGTGAAGCTGATATCGCGCGATCCGTTCAGAATGATCTGACTTTCGGTTTCATGGACGAAAGAGGTGCCCGAGGAGATTCGGATCGCCTCATAGGTCGTGGCGAGATCCATCCCGGCGGCCTTCATCGTCACCAGCGCCTCGCAGCAGGTCAGCAGGTTCGCGGTCGCCAGATAATTCGTCATCACCTTCAGGACGGAGGCTGTTCCCAGTGGCCCCGTATGCAGAATGCGCCGTCCCAGCGATTTAAGGACGGGAAAGATACGCTCGAACGTTTCCCGCTCGCATCCGGCGAAGATGGAGATATTGCCCGTATCGGCCCGGTGACAGCCGCCCGAAACCGGGCAATCCACCGCCTCACCGCCTTTCGCCGCGACCATAGCCCCCAGCCGCTTGACCTCGGCCTCGTCGGTCGTGGACATCTCCATCCAGATCTTGCCCTGCGACATGCCCGCCAGCAAACCGTCCGATGCTTCCAGCACTGCCGCGCTTGCGGCGGGGGAGGGCAGGCAGGTGATGACCGCATCGCAATCCTCAATCATGGCCTTCGGTGTCTCGCCCCAGGCCGCGCCCCGGTCCAGAAACGACTGGGCCGCCTTGCGGTCGAGATCGCGCACGGTCACGTCATGCCCGTTGCGGATCAGACTGCCCGCGAGTTTGCCGCCGACATTGCCGAGGCCGATAAAACCGATCTTCATGAAATCTCTCCGTGGAAACGCTGCGGAGAGACGGTGAGGCCATGGCAAATGAACCGTCTGTGCAAAGACCGACCCCTCCGATGTCGCTTTCGGCTCATGTGGCGATGGTGCCAGTGAGTCCGAATCGTGTGACAGGGGACGTTTCGCCGCAACATTACGAAGTTGTCACGGTCTTAACCCTTGCGTCCGCTGACGTTCTCCTTTTCATTCTGCGGGCCGGAACCGGCATCCGCTGCGATTGCGATCCATGATGCAACCCTTTCGTCATCCTGCTCTGGTGCATGTGCGACGATACATGGAGTGAACGCGAGCGCCGGAGCAGATGGACGGGTGCCGGGATATTGGTTTGTCTATTGAAGGAAAAGCAGGATGGATGGAGCCGATCATAACGGACTCCTCGTTGACGATGTGTCGATGGTGTTCACACTGCCGGGCGGCGGTTCGGTTCATGCCCTCAGCAATGTCAGTCTCAGCCTCGGCTCCGGCGAGTTGCTGTCGGTTCTCGGGCCGTCAGGCTGTGGCAAGACCACTCTTCTGAACATCGTTGCCGGATTTCTCGCGCCCACTCAGGGTGCCGTCTTCCTGAACGGTCAGCAGGTCAAAGGCCCCGCCTCCGAAAGGGGCATGGTTTTCCAGCAGGGCGCGCTGTTCGAGTGGCTTGATGTCAGGAGGAATATTTCCTTCGGTCCGCGCATGATGGGCAAGCCCCGCAAGCAATGGAAAGAGAAGGTCGATCACCTTCTGGAAATCGTCGGCCTTGTCGATTTCGGGGACAAGCCGGTCTATCAGCTTTCCGGCGGTATGCAGCAGCGCGTTGCGCTTGCCCGCTGCCTCGCCAACGATCCCGACGTCATTCTCATGGATGAGCCGCTCGGCGCGCTCGATGCCCTGACCCGCGAGAAGATGCAGGGTCTCGTGCTCAAACTCTGGAAGGAAACGGGCAAGACCATCGTGCTGATCACGCATTCGGTCGAGGAAGCCCTGTTCCTCGGCGAACGTCTGATCGTGATGGCGCCCCGTCCGGGCCGCATCCACCGGGAATATCGTCTGCCCTTCGCAGAACGGGGCCTCACCGAAAGCCCCCGCGAGATCAAGGCCAGCCCGGACTTCATCGAGAAGCGCGAGGAAATCCTGTCGATGATCTGGGAAATGGAAGAAGAGATCATGGGAGGAGCCGCCACATGACCGACACCCCCGTCGAAAGGCCCGCACGGCCCATTGCGGCCCCCGAGAAACAGCCCTCTGCACTGATGATGTGGCTCGGTATCGCCGATAACAGCTTTACCCGTCAGAAGACCGTCAAGTTCGGTGATGCCACGGCGGTCAATTCGGGCCGCCTCTACAGCATCATTACCGTCCTCGCCCTGCTGTTGCTGTGGTGGGTCACGACGTCGAACGGATGGGTCAAGCCGATCTACTGGCCCTCCTTCGAGGCCGTGGGGGCGCGCTGGACAAAGCTGATGGATCAGGGGTTCCGCAATGTCCCCCTGTTCGAGCATGTCGGCATCAGCGTCTACCGTGTTCTGGCGGGCGTATTCTTCGGTGCGCTGATCGGCATTCCGCTTGGCTTCGCCATGGGCCTCAGTTCGGTCGTGAAGGGCCTGTTCGACCCCATTGTCGAGTTCATGCGTCCGATCCCGCCTCTGGCGCTGATCCCGCTGTTCATCCTCTGGCTGGGCATTGACGAGACGGCCAAGATTTCGCTTCTCTTCCTCGCCGCCCTGTTCATCATGATTATCGCGGCGCGCTCCGGCGTTTCGGGCGTGAAGATATCGAAGGTCCACGCCGCCTACAGCCTCGGAGCATCGAAATTCCAGGTTCTCAAGAACGTCATTCTGCCCAACGCCCTGCCGGAAATCTTCACCGGCATCCGCACGGCGATGGGCGTCTGCTGGGGTACGGTCGTGGCCGCCGAGCTGGTTGCCGCCGAAAAGGGCGTCGGCTCCATGATCATGATCGCGAAAAACTTCCTGCAAACCGATACCGTGGTCATCGGCATCATCATCATCGGCATCATCGGATATGGCATCGAGATGCTGATGCGCCTGCTCGAACGCTGGCTGATCCCGTGGCGGGGCAAAGGCTGATCCGCGTTCACCGGACCTGAATCATAAAAAAGGCCCCTGCATATGCAGGGGCCTTTATCTTGTAACACCCTCAATCTGTGATCGCGCCGGATCGGCATGATCACATCTGAAACCGCTTACAGGATCACCGTGTCGTCACCCGGTGAAAGCGTCTCAACACCTTTGATCGTCATATTCGCCACCCTCTGTTTTATACCGGTTCGCGTATCGGTCTTATCGCCGTACTGCGTTCCACGGTTATTAGGGGATGTAGCGGGTAAACGGCCTGTTAATGCAAGACATTGCAACGCTTGTGGTTGCGAACAGACCCGGAATAAAGCTTCAATAATGATGTCATGATAGCACTTTAAAAATTTATCTTCACACGCATGAAGTCATCCCCATAAGGATGAATTTTATTGTGCCAGTGCACGTATGACTCACAAGATATGGCAATTTGTTGATTAAGTCCTGATCGGTCGCCTCACGGGGATGCGAATCGCCTCGCCCACACATCATGCTCCCCCGTTTCATCCACAATCACGTCCACGAGGTCGCCGGGAGTGAGATCGGCGAAATTCTCGTCGATGAAGACATTCCCGTCTATCTCCGGCGCATCCGCCGCCGACCGGGCCTCTGCGCCGTCCTCATCCACGGCATCCACCAGCACGGTCATCCGCTTGCCGACGAGTCGGGACAGCTTGGCCGTGCTGATCCGCTGTTGCGCCGCCATGAACCGCTCAAGCCGTTCATCCTTGATTTCCTGCGGCACATGCCCCGGCAGGTCATTCGCCGCCGCCCCGGCCACATTCTCGTACCGAAAGCACCCGACTCTATCGAGCTGTGCCTCCTCCAGCCAGTCGAGCAGCATCTGGAAGTCCTCCTCGGTCTCGCCGGGAAAGCCGACGATGAAGGTTGAGCGGATCGTCAGGTCCGGGCAGACCGCGCGCCACCCCGCGATCCGCTCCAGCGTCTTTTCCTGATTGGCCGGGCGACGCATGGCACGCAGGACCGTGGGCGAGGCATGTTGGAACGGAATATCCAGATAGGGCAGGATCTTACCTTCGGCCATCAACGGCATGATCCTGTCCACTGAAGGGTAGGGATATACGTAATGCAGCCGGACCCACGCCCCGAGCGTCCCCAACCCGTCACAGAGATCATGCAGGTCCGTGCGGTATTCCCGCTCTTTCCACGCTGCCGCCTCATGCCGGATATCGACACCATAGGCAGATGTGTCCTGCGAGATGACCAGCAGTTCTTTCACCCCGGATTCGACCAACCGCTCCGCTTCCCTGAGCACTGCATTCACGGGGCGTGACATCAGCTTTCCGCGCATATCGGGAATGATACAGAACCGGCAGGAATGGTTGCAGCCTTCGGAAATCTTCAGATAGGCGTAATGGCGCGGCGTCAGGCGAACTCCGGCTCCCTCGCGGGGCGGGGGGATCAGATCCGTAAAGGCATCCGGGCGGGGTGGCACAGCCTCGTGAACGGCGTCCATCACCTGCTCGTATTGCTGAGGTCCGGTGATGGCCAGCACCTTCGGATGCGCCTTCTCGATGGTCTCGGCTTCCGCTCCCATACAGCCCGTGACGATGACCCGTCCGTTCTCGCGCAGGGCCTCACCGATGGCATCGAGGCTTTCCGCCTTGGCACTGTCGAGAAAGCCGCAGGTGTTCACGATCACCGCATCGGCGCCCTCATAGTCAGGCGCGAAAGCATATCCCTCGGCTCGGAGGCGGGTCAGGATACGCTCGGAATCGACAAGGGCTTTCGGACAACCGAGGCTGACCATGCCGATCTTCGGGGGCGCGGGGCGGGCGGATGCTGCTGTATCGCTCATACGGGAGGTTCTGCGCGGCAGGCTTCGCAGGCGCAAGCGTTAATCGCCGTTCTCCAGTACCGCCGCCCGTCGCGCCCGCGCGACCGGGCTGGTACAATGGGTGGTCTTCTCCCAGAATTGCGGGCGCGTCACCAGTTGCCCGAGCGCGATGAGCGCCGCAAAACCGCCGAGCATCCAGTAAGGCCACAGCAGCGGCGCACTGATCGCGACCCCCGGCCCGAAACGCCGGTATCCGGCAACGAATGCACCGCAGAGTAACAGCAATTGCCCTGCGAACAGCGCCCCGAGCAGGATACCGGCTCCCGGTACATCCATCAGCCCGAGCCAGGGCGGCGCATCCATCGTCACCGTGGCAATGACCGCGATAAGCACCACCGGCTGCATCAGGAAGGAGAGAAATCCGTCAAGCAACAGCACATTGATCGCCAGCATAGGTATGAGTCCCAGTTCACGCACGAGCCTTGCAGGGTCGCGCATATGGACGGCCCAGGTCAGCATGAACCCCTTGATCCACCGTGACCGCTGCCTGATCCAGGATGTGATACTGCCCGTCGCTTCCTCATGCGTGGTGGAATCGAACAGGACAGCCCGCTTTCCCGCCCTCGCCAGCCGCAGACCGAGATCCGCATCCTCGGTCACATTATCAGGATCCCAGCCCCCGATATCGCGCAGGACATCGGTTTTGAAATACAACGACGTTCCGCCCAGCGGCACAGGCAATCGTGCCCGGCTCAACCCCTTGAGAAGCATATCGAACCAGAGGGCGTATTCCATCGCCACGCAGCGGGTCAGCAGATTATCCGTCGGGTTGTAATGGCTGAGCCGCGCCTGCGCGCAGACCACATCGTCCCCGGCGACTTCCAACGCGGCCACGGCTTTGAGTATCTGATCCGGTTCGGGCGCATCCTCGGCATCGAAGATGCCCACGATCTCGCCTCTGGCGAAAGGCAGGGCGTAATTCATCGCTTTGGGTTTGGTGCGCGGATCGCTCTGCGGCACGATGAGGCAGCTTATATCCGTGCCGGCAGTCAGCCAGCGCGCCTCCCGGATCGTATCGACGTCGTTTTCTTCGAGCAGGATTTTGATATCCAGCGCCCGCTGCGGATAATCCAGCATCTGCAATGCCCTGATGAGCGCCGGCAGGCTGTCGGCCTCGCGATAGACGGGCACCAGTATCGAGACGACGGGCCGTCGTTCGGGAATGCCCGGTAGGGGCATCGCAGGCCTTTCCGCATTGAAGAGCAGATACGCGCGCAGCAGCATCGTCGCGATAAAATAGGGCAGGCAGAAAACCCACAGATTCAGGATCGTCGCGAAGGGGGCGGAGAACAGGGCCGCCAGTACCATCACGGCAATCACACACCACGCTATCCGCATCCATACGGGAAACCCTGTCGCTGCCGAATATTCGGGCGTCCGATCCCGCAGGTCTCTCGTGGATCGTCTCGTCAGCATCTGTGCATAACGCGCGGAAAGTCGGGACAGGATCGCCGAACGCCGGATCAACCTGACATCGCGCAGGCGATCACGGACGCCCAGCTCTGCGGCGGCCCGGATGGCATCGGCATACGTGCCTGCCGTCAGGACAATGCCTCCATTGCCAGTGAATTCGGGAATGACCGCATAGCGGCAGAGAACATCTTCCCAGCCGCTCGGCCTGAAATCGAATTCCGCCTTATGGGCGGCTCTGTCATCATACGCGAAGGTTTCACGCAAGGCCGGAAAAGCTACAGGGCTTTCCGTTTCCTGTCGGTAGCGACTGCTCGTTTCACCATGCGGGCTTGCCATTGTGTAAGACAACGGATCGCAATCGAGCCGCGAAGTCAATATGATGTATCAAAATGGATCGGTCATGTATCATATAAATACAGAAAGCGGTCGTTATCCTGACCGTTTGCTCTTCTCGATATTCTTCGCAAACCGCTCGAACAGATAGAAGCTGTCTCTGGGTCCGGGGCTTGCCTCCGGGTGGTACTGCACCGAGAACAAGGGCCGTTCCGCATCCCGAAGGCCACAATTCGATCCGTCGAACAGCGATATGTGTGTCTGCACGACAGCATCCGACAGCGAGGTTTCATCGACGGTAAAGCCGTGATTCATCGACGTGATCTCGACCTTTCCGGTCTCCACGTCCTTCACCGGATGGTTTGCGCCATGATGTCCGAATTTCATCTTCACCGTCTTCCCGCCGAGTGCCATGGCAAGCAACTGATGGCCGAGACAGATACCGAAGACCGGCAGGTCCGCATCGATCAGGGAGCGGATCGTATCCACCGCATACACACCCGTCGCCGCCGGATCGCCGGGGCCATTGGTCAGGAAGATGCCGTCCGGCTTCAGATCGAGAATGTCCCCGGCGGAGGTCTGCGCCGGAACGACCGTCACATCACATCCCACATCGGTCAGGCACCGCAGGATATTATGCTTGGCCCCGAAATCGACCGCGACAACCCTGTGCCGGGTCTGAGGGGACTTGTCATAGCCATCAGGCCAACTCCAGCGTCCCTCGGTCCAGCCATAGGGCGCGCTGCATGTCACTCCGGCGGCCAGATCGGCGTTTTCGATCCCGTTCCACCCCCGCGCCATCTCTACCAGCGCATCGGCGTCGATATCGCCCGTCGCATCATGGCACAGCGCCGCATGGGGCATCCCCTGCGCCCGGACCAGCCGCGTCAGCCGCCGCGTATCGATTCCCGCGATCCCGATGCGCCCGATCCTCTGCATCCATCTGTCGAGCGGTTCCATCGCCCGCCAGTTCGACGGCTCCGTCGGGTCCATCCGTGTGACCATGCCGAGCGCGACGGGTGAGCCGGTTTCGAGATCCTCGTCATTCACGCCGACATTGCCGATATGGGGAAAGGTGAAGGCGACGATCTGATCGGCATAGGACGGGTCGGTCATCACTTCCTGATAGCCGGTCATCGCCGTGTTGAAGCACAATTCGCCCACGGTTCGCCCGGTTGCCCCGAATCCCCTGCCCCAGAAGAGCTGACCGTCGGCCAGTGCGAGGCAGGCGGTCGGGCGGGGCCGGTCGCGCAGGAAAACGGGTGTCGCGGCGGTATCGGCGGCGGACATCGGATGGCTCCTCTCGCGGGGACGGGTCGGGCGTGTCTCTAGCGTTAACAGCGCCATTTGCAAAGTCGGGTTTTCCAATTCGGGGAAGATCGGGTAGGAGGACGGTCAATCGGCAGGAGTGAGCCATGCGCCAGCGTATCGACGAAGCCTTCAAGACAGCCATGAAATCGCGCGACGCCGTGCGTCTGGGGACGTTGCGCCTGATCCGGGCGGCGATCACTCAGGCCGATATCGCGGAGCGCGGGGCAGAGGATGGCGGCGGCGTCGATGATGCTGCGATCATGACTCTGCTCCAGAAAATGATAAAACAGCGCGAGGATTCCGCAGTTTTGTACGAGAGCGGCGGGCGCGTCGAGCTATGCGAGCGCGAGCGCGAGGAAATCGTGATTATCAAGGAATTTCTGCCCAAGCCGATGGATGAGGGCGAAGTCGATGCCGCCGTCCGCGAGGCGGTGGAGGCGACCGGCGCGACTTCGCTTAAGGATATGGGTGCGGTTATGACACATCTGCGCGCCGCTCATCTCGGACGGATGGATTTCGGCATGGCCGGAAAGAAACTCAAGGCTGCCCTTGCGGGGGCCTGAGCCGGATATCGACAGCCCCTCGAAGCGGAAAGATCAGACCCCTATGGCGAAGAAAGCCGATAAACCGAAGCGCCCCAAAGCAGAATTGCCGCGCGGTTTCCACGATACATTCGGCGCGGACGTGCTGGAGCGGGAGCGGATGCTGTCACGTATCGCCGAGGTCTATCATCTGCACGGCTTCGATCCGCTGGAAACACCGGCGATCGAGACGGTCGAGTCGCTCGGCAAGTTTCTGCCGGATGTGGATCGTCCCATGGGCGGCGTCTTCGGGTTTCAGGATGATGACGAAAGCTGGGTTGCCCTGCGCTATGACATGACCGCCCCGCTGGCGCGTGTGGCGGCGCAGTACCGGCAGGATTTACCCTCGCCTTACCGCCGCTATGCGATGGGGCCTGTCTGGCGCAACGAAAAGCCGGGACCGGGGCGTTTTCGCCAGTTCTTCCAGTGTGATGCCGATACGGTCGGCACCTCCACGGTCGTCGCCGATGCCGAGATTTGCGCGATGCTGGCCGATGCCCTGCAAGCGGCGGGTATCGCGTCCGAGGATTTCGTCATCCGCATCAACAACCGCAAGGTTCTCAACGGCATACTGGAGGAGGCCGGGCTTCAGTCTGACGGTGAGGAAGCCCGTCGCGGTATCGCCCTGCGCGCAATCGACAAGCTGGACCGCCTCGGTGAAGGCGGCGTCCGCGCACTGCTGGGAGAAGGGCGCAGGGATGAAAGCGGGGACTTCACCACCGGCGCTGAACTGGCCGGGGAACAGATTGACCTGCTGATGGGGTTCGTTTCCGCCGGACGCGCGGACGGGGCCGCAACCTGCGCGCGGTTGCGTGAGTTGGTTGGCGCATCCGAACAGGGTATCGAGGGTGTACAGGAACTGGAAACCATCGCGGAGTTTCTTGATTCTCAGGGCTATCGCGCACCTCTGACAGTGATCGATCCCTCTGTCGTGCGGGGTCTGGCTTATTACACCGGCCCCGTCTACGAGGCCGAACTGACCTTCGAGATCACCGATGAAAAGGGCGAGAGACGCCAGTTTGGCTCCGTTGCCGGGGGCGGGCGCTATGATGATCTGGTCATGCGCTTCACCGGCCAGCGCACACCCGCGACCGGCGTATCCATCGGCGTTGACCGTCTGCTGGCCGCCCTGCGCGCGAGAGGAAAATCGAGCGAGAGCAGGGCGCAAGGCCCCGTCGTGATCCTCGCCCTCGAACGCGACCGGATGGCAGGATACCAGACAATCGCCACCGAACTCCGCAACGCGGGCATCCGGGCGGAGGTCTATATGGGCGGCGGCACCAATCTCGGCAAACAACTGAAATATGCCGATAAGCGCCACGCCCCGGCGGCGATCATCATCGGCTCGCAGGAGCGCGAGAACGGCACCGCACAGATCAAGGATCTTGTCCTTGGCACCCGCCTCGCCTCCGAAATCGAATCGAACGAGGAATGGAAGGCTCAGCCTGCCCAGCAGGAAGTCGGGCAAAGCCAGATCCTCGCCACCATCCGGGCGATACTGGAGCGCCAGTCCACCCCATGATGTCGCCCGATATCGATGCCCGGTCCCGTGACGCGGCGAATGCGCTGGAAAATCGCATCCTTGATGTGATCGGCGGTTCGTTCTGGTCACATATCGAGCCGGGCCAGATTCTCGATGCCGATACCCTGCTCGATCTTTACGGCGAGGATGTCCGCGCCCGTGCCTTTGTGTTCGACGGCCCCGAGGGCGACCTCTGCCTGCGCCCTGACCTGACCCTGTCGATATGCCGCTATCACCTGACCCGGCAGCACGGAACGTCCGAAGCCCGCTATGTCGCGACCGGCCCCGTATTCAGGCGTCCCCTGACCGATGATGCCCGCGCCGGACAATTCCGGCAGATCGGATGCGAATGGTTCGGTGGCGATGATCCGGCGCGAATCGATGCGGAAATCTTCGCGCGCACCCAGTCCGCCCTGCTCGAAACCGGGTGTAGCATCGACGTAAAGACGGGCGATCTCGGGATTCTCTTTTCCCTGATCGACGCCGCCCCGATCCCGGATCGCTGGCGCGCTCGCCTCAAACGTCATGTCTGGCGTCCGCATCGTTTTCAGGCCCTGTTGCGGGAACTCTCGGAAAACGGCCCCGATGAAGCCGGACGCCTCGCTTTCCTGAAGGCTCTGGGGGGACTCGCGCCCGAACAGGCCCGCTCCGCAGTGACCCATATGCTCGATCTCTCTGGCACCGAGCATGTCGGTCTTCGCACCCATGAGGAAATTTCGCAGCGATTCCTCGAACAGGCCGAGGATGCACAGGCTCACCCCCTGCCACACGAAATCGTCGCCGCTATCGAAGAGACCGCCGCCCTGAAAGCGCCCTGTGCCGATGCGCTGGATCGCCTGCACGGTCTCGCGCAGGAAACCGCCCTCGGCATCGCCCCGGCCCTCGCGGCCTTCGAGGCACGCATGACGGCTCTGGAACGGCTGGGAATTGATGCCGCTATGCTGCCCTTCGATGGCGATTTCGGGCGTAATCTCGAATATTACGACGGTTTCGTCTTCGAGATCGTGGACCGCACGCTTGCAGTGGAGAATCGCCGCACGGCCCAGCTTGCCGGAGGAGGGCGCTACGATTCCATGCTTCCCGCCGCTGCAAGCGCCTTCGGCGTTCCGTCGCCTGCGGCGCGAGGGGCCATCGGAGCGGCCCTGAGACCTGAAACCATCCTCGCGGTCGGCGGCGGTTCCTGAACATGAAAAAAGCTCCCGATTCTCACCGGGAGCTTTTTCGGAAGCGGCGCAGTACGCTTCGGATCAGATGAAGCTTTCCGGGATGATGATCGTATCGCCCGGCAGCAGGGGCCGGTCGGCGGCGATATCGCCCTTGCGGACCAGATCATCCAGGCGGATGCGATAGGACGTCTTGTCCAGCCCCTCACGGCGAACCAGAACCGCCGAGTTGCCATCCGCGAATTCCGTCAGCCCCCCCACGGAAATAATGACATCCAGTACGGTCATACCGCTGCGATAGGGCAGGGAGGACGGATTGACCGCCTGTCCCAGAACCTTGATCTGCTGGCGCGGATCGCCGGGGCCGTCAACGCGGGCAATCACCGTCACGATCGGATCCTGCACATAAGCGCGCAGCTTGTCCTCGATATCACGGGCCAGCTCGGTCGGCGTCTTCCCGGCGGCGGTTAGATCCTCGATCAGCGGCATCGAGAAGCGACCATCGGGTCGAATCGGCACGGTCGTCGAGAGTTCGGGAGAGCGCCAGACGAAAATCTGTACCGTTTCGCCCGGACCAAAACGATAGTTCGGCGCGGTCGTACCTGCACTCGTGCCCCGCGCATCCGCGACGCTCGCCTGCGGATTATCGGGAGCATAGGAAAGCTGTGATGAGACGCTGTTGCAAGCACTCAGCGCCAGGCAGAACATCAGAGAGGCGAGAAATCGGATCGGGGTCATAACGGACCTTCCCTCGGTCAGGCGGTTTGTCGCGATCCTAGGGGATCGGACTTAAAGTTTGACGAACGGACTGGAGTATTTCGGATTGTCGCGTCGATGCCCGAGACGGGTGCAAGAACCCCGCCAATCGTGGACGTGAACCAGCCCAGAACCGCATCGAGTCGGTTCAGCACAGCATCGCGTTGGCGCGCATCGCGCGCATAGACTGTTGCGCCGGGCAACAATGTCGAGGAATGGAGCGAAAGGGTCAGCACCCGCTCTCCATCATGCACCAGTGCCGAGATCAGACGCTGCATCTCCTCCAGCCCCGTCCCTTCGGGGGTCAGCCGCGCCCGCTCCAGCAGGCGCGTCCGGGCCAGTATTCCCGGCACATGCATTCGCCGCGCCAGAGGGTTGTCCAGAAACGGTGCAAACGCCGGACCAAACCCTCTGAAAGCGCCGGAAAAGCCGGTTGTCACGGGCAGACTCAGCAAACGGCGATTCGCATCGGCCCAGAAAGGACTGTTGTGCCATCCATAGAAATCCGGGCCACCCTGTGCCGAAAAACTCGAATGCGGCGCGAGTGACAGATCGGTGTGATATCCTGTTTCAGCCAGAGCCTCCAGCGTCGCCCGCCCCACCCCGTATCGCCCGGCGCGGAAGGCCACGGGCCGCTCTCCGACCGCCTCGGTGATCGTGCGGGTCAGCGTGACGATCTTGGCCAGTTGCAGCGTATCGGGCAGATTGCAGGTGAAGGAATTCCGGTCGCTGACGGCCTCGTCATGCGGCGGTGTCACCCAGGGGTGCAGATGCGCGCCGATCTCGCAGGCTCCCCGGTCCCGTACATCACTCATCCACTTCATCGCCATGGTGTCGGATGCGACGGGATGGTCGATCACATACAGGGGAATCGCACCGTGCCGGTCGAGAACCGTTTGCAGGCGTGGCAGTTCCGCAAGGTTGCGCGTTCCGCGCGACAGCCGCGAAAACGGTGCCGTCCAGTCGAATTCCTCTTCGGTATCGATGACGACCGCGAGGCTCGGAGGCATCGCGTCGGGCAGGGTCGCCGGATCGAAACTGCTGGGGTCGAGTGTCACGGATGGCCTATACGATGAAATCGGTTCGCACCTTGCATAACGCTCGATTCACGAAGACCGCGTTAAGGTGTATCGTTGTCCATGGCAGGAGAAGGCCGATGATACCCCTGTCGAGCGATTTGACGATCATAAGCGATCCGGCGGCCCTCGCCGAACGCTGGACCGCCCTTGAAAGGCGGGTCGGTGGTTCCTTCTTCCTGTCATGGACATGGATCGGGACGTGGCTTGACAGTCTGGACACCGCCCCGCTGTTATTATCCGTAACGGATGCGAGCGGTCAGGATATCGCCCTCGGCCTCTTCGTCCGGGCGAGCGAACGGCGGCGCGGACTGCCCGTGCGACAGCTTCGGCTGCATGATACCGGCATCACCGCGCGCGACGCGATCACCATAGAATACAACACGCTGCTCTGTGAGCCGGGGATGGAATCGGCGGCATGGCACGCGGCAATGCGATCCCTGCGCGATTTTGGCCGATGGGACGAGATCATCGTCAGCGGTGCCGGTAGCGACACGGCGGATATTCTCGATGGTCTGGGTACCAGAACACATCGTCGCGCGGAGACCACATCGGCCTATGTCGATCTCGCGGCCTTGCGCGGGCAGGGCGTGACGGATGCAGAAACCTACATTGCCACATTGGGCAAGAATACCCGGAGTCAGCTTCGCCGATCCATGCGCCTTTATGCCGAACGTGGACCACTGCGTCTCGAAAGCCGCCATGATGTCGAAGGCTTCTTCACCGAACTGGGCGAGCATCACGAGGCAAAATGGCAGGCCGCAGGCGGGGCAGGGGCAACGGCCAATCTCGACTACATGACCTTTCATCGTCGCATGATCGCGCAGGCGCTTCCCCGTGGCGAGGTCGAATTGCTGCGTGCCAGTGCGGGCGACCGTCCGTTCGGCTGGCTCTATAATTTCATCTGTCGGGGCCGCGTTCTTTTCTATCTCAGCGGCTTTCACACCGAGGATGACAACCGCCTGAAGCCCGGTCTTGTCACCCATGCCCTCGCCATCGAGCATCATCTGCGGCAGGGGGCCGGGATCTACGATTTTATGGGCGGCACCAATCGCTACAAGACCAGTCTCGGACAACCGGGGCCGGACATTCTGGCCATCGCCTTGCAACGCAAAACGCCGGTCCTGATGGTCGAGAATATTGCCCGGCAGTTGAAGACCCGCCTGGGCCGCTGATCGCTCAGCCGGTGCCGGTTCCTGATTTACCGGCATACTCGGCGATGACGCTCTGGAAGACCTTCAGAACGCCTTGAACCGTGTCATCCCACGAAAATCGCTCCGCATAGGCGCGTGTTGCCGCTCGCTTCGGCAGACCGGCCAGTAAAGCCGCCACCTGCGCTTCGATAGATCCGGCATCGCGGGAACACAGCAATCCCGCTTCCGGGGCCGCCACCACTTCCGGGGTGCCCCATACGTCCGTGGCGACAACGGGCGTTCCGCAGGCCATCGATTCGAGCAGGACGTTTGCCCATCCCTCGCGGCTGCTGGCCAGCACCGACAGATCGGCGGCACCATAGAAATCCGCCAGTGCCGAATGCGGCAACGGCCCCGTCAGACGAATGCGATCCTCCGCCCCAAGCGCGGCGATCCGGGCTTTGAGTGCCTGTTCTTCCGGTCCGCCCCCGGCAATCCGCAGATGTACCTCCGGCTGTGCGGCCACGGCGTCGATGGTCAGATGATGCCCCTTACGCTCCACCAGCCCGCCGACTGAAACGACCAGAGGCGCATCGGCGGGTACGCCTAGCGCCAGCTTCAGCGCGCCCCGATCCGTCGTGGGCGGACTGAACGTGTCCAGATCGACCCCGTTTCTCAGGGCATGGATACGCCCGCCATCAGCACCCATCCCGATCATCTCGGCCCGCAAAGCCTCACAGACCGTGATCGAGGCCCCGGCCTGTGCGGCAGCCGTCAGGATCGCCTGTCGCGCCGGATCGCTCTCCAGGGGGATCAGATTGATATCCGTGCCGCGCGCCGTAATCGTCAGCGGCAGGTTCAGATCATGGGCCAGCGCAGCCGCCGCCACCCCGTCGGGATAGAAATAATGGGCGTCGATCAGATCAAATGGCCCCGTCTCGGCGATCAACCGCCGCGCACAACGCGCCAATGCGGCATAATAGAGCCTCGGCTGAACCCGCATCCCCACTTTCGGGATTGTCCCGTAACGTGGATGCTCCACCCGGATGCCATGGCGCTCCTCACGCGCGGGAACCTTCGCGAAGGTGGCATATGGCCCGAATACCGGCGCGGAGCTTGGAAACCATGGTACCGGGGCGATGACGGTTATCTCCGCCTGCCCGGTAGCATGAACCCGCGCCATGCGATTCTCGACAAAGATGCCATGATTGGGCTGCGCTGAATTGGGCCAGAGCGACGTGACGGTCAGAACGCGCATGGGATGACTTTCCGAAAAGAAATGCGGAGTCTTGAAAACAAGACGGGAGGGAGGCGGGGCAGGGCGTTTCAGCGCCGCCGCGTTCCACCGGCGGGCCGCCGGTCGCGCTTGCCGCTCGTTTCGGGTCGGCGATCACGTCGGGAGGCCGCCCCGTGCTTGCGGGAGACGGTTCGTTCGGACCATGACCGCAGCGCGAGAATCCCCGTTGCGGGGTCCGCCGCATCATCGCGGGGAATGGACCACCACGCGATCAGGACCATCGCCCCTGTCGCACAAAGCAACATCAACCCGCCGATCATCGTCATCCCCTTTCCGTGGTTAACGTGCCCTTCAGTATCGGGCGGCTACGCAGAGCACAGTGCCCCGCAGGGGGTTAACGAAGGCTTCATCGAGTGAGCGGAAGGCGAACCCATGCGCGACATCGTCATTCTCGTCGGTATTCTGGCGCTGATCCCGATGATCCTGCGACGACCCTATATCGGTGTTCTCGCCTGGACATGGATCGCGATCCTCAATCCGCACCGTGAAGCCTTCGGATTCTCGACGTCATTGCGTCCGAATCTCATCATCGTTCTCGTCACCCTGATCGCCTTCGTCATCTCCAGCGAACGAAAGAGCTGGCCGGGCGGCAAGCTGGCGATGAGCTTCGCGGCCTTTATCGGCTGGACGACCCTGACAGCGGTGATTGCCCCGGATCGAGAGGCGTCGCTGGAATTCTACAATGATTTCGTCGTCAAGATGGCCATTCACATGGTCATCCTGCTTGTGGTCATCAATACACCGCACCGCCTGATATCACTGGTCTGGACCTACGCTCTGTCGCTTGGCTATCACGCGGTCAAGATCGGCCTCGTGACGATCTACAGCGGCTTTGTGATCGGGCGCTATACCGGCTTCGGCCCCGCCGATACGATGATCGACGACCGCAACCACTTCGCCATTGCGATGTTGATGCTGGCTCCGATCCTGTTTTTCCTGTGGAAACACGCGAATCACAAGATCATGCGAAACTTCGCACTGGCAGGCATGGCCATGTGCTTCCTCGCCGTTATCGGATCGTTCTCGCGCGGCGGAATGCTGACCATGGCCGCGATGATGTTTTTCCTCTGGACCAAGACCAACCACAAATTCGCCAGCGCCCTCCTGATCGGTGTTCTTGTACTGGGGGCGGTTTCCTTCGTGCCGTCGGAGTATAAGGCCAGGATCAGCACGACCTTCGACCAGTTCTCGGGTCAGGAAAGCGCCTATGAAGACGAGAATGAACTGGATGAGAGTTTCTGCCTGCGCGTCGCGAACTGGCAACTCGGGTTCGATATGGCGCTGGACAGCCCGATCTTCGGTCATGGCCTGCGTTCGATCCAGAACCACAATGTTGCCACCGATTACCTGAGCGACGACCATATCTGCTCGCACAAAGCAAAATACAGGGTGCGCGCGGCGCATAACATCTATGTCGAGGTTATCACCGATTCCGGGTTCCCCGGATTGTTCCTCTTCCTCTTTATCCTTGTCGGATCATGGCTGACCTGCGGGCGCATCGCACGCATGGCGAAGGGCAGGGCAGACCTGCTCTGGGCGCATGATCTGGCGGCCATGATGCAGGTTTCGATCACGGGCTATGCTATCGGCGGTGTCCTGCTGTCGCTCGCCTATTACGACGGATATTTCCTGATCGTCAGCATGGTCATCGTCCTGCACCGCATCGTGAAGGAAGCTGTGGGCGAAGCCGAACCCCGCCGGGGTGACGCCCGCCCTACAAGACGACGACGCAGCGGAGGCGGCACCGTTCCGGCAGAGTGATCGAACCACTTACGCGGCATTCCCATGCGTTTGATCGAATAATGAAATTCGCTCGCCGTGTGCCGCAAACGCGGCTTGCTCGACCAATCGGTCAACCGCCAAGTATGTCGGCGACCGTTGCCATAAACTCTTCTTCATTGAGCGGTTTCGTGAATGCCGCTCTCGCGCCCAGAGACTTCGAAAATTGCTTGTAATCCGGGGAGTAAGGGCTGGGTTTGCTCGCTGTCACCACGATAATGGGCAGGTGATGCAGCTTTGGATCGGCGCGAATCCGGCCCTGTAGTTTAGTCCCCCCGTCGGGTACGATCTTGCCGTCTTCCGAGACGAAGATATCCGTGACCACGAGATCGAACCGGGCGTTTCCTATGGCGGCGAAAGCTTCGGTGGCGTTTCTTGTCCACTCGACACAATGTCCGTGCTTCTCAAGCAACGTTCTGAGGTTGAAAGCGAAGTGGATATCATCTTCCATGATCAGGATCTGTGCCATAGATAATCTCTTCGCATTCGCCGAAAGATAAGGTATTCAAAGAAGTATGGCAGCACAGTCTTCCGGAACGCAACAGCAGGCTTCCCTGCGAGAGCATTGCCACAGCTCTATGCGCTCTTCATTGCGGAAAATAATCTCTTCGCCTTATCAGAGGTTTGGGCCGATTCGGGCATATCGGGATCGATTTGTCCCAATATCCTGACTGTCGCTACTTTTTTATTGTCCGATAAAATTCGAGTGAAGGCACCGTGAAAGAAACTCCAAGCGAAATGGACATTCTCCGGGCACTCGAAGGCTGTGCCAGCGAGCCTGTCCACGTACCCGGTTCCATCCAGCCGATCGGCGTTCTCATCGCCTGTGACAAGGCCGAGGGACGCTTGCGATATGCCAGTGAGAACGCCGAAGCGTTGTTCGGTCAGCCGCTGGAATCACTCTGGTCGATGCCGGTCCGTGATTTGCTGGGGCGTGAAATCTGGCACGCCGCGCAGAATTTTGACAGTGCGGGCGATCCTGTCGTCCGGCGCTTCTTCGCGGGTATCCTGTCAATGGAGGGGGCCGCGCACGCGGTCTTCGTTTCGGACAGTGATGATTTTCTCGTGTTCGAGATTGAGGGCACGAGCGAAAAACCCGGAATGCAGCCTGAAATGCTTCGCGAACAAACCTTCCTGTGCGGGCAGATTCAGCAATGTACGGATCAGGAGGCCCTGTTCAGTCTGACGACACGTCTGCTGCGGCATGTCACCGGTTTCGACCGCGTCATGATCTACCGCTTCGACTCTGAGTGGAACGGCGAAATCCTGGCGGAATCGCGGCTCGGCTCCATGGAATCCTTCCTCGGCCTTCGCTTCCCTCACTGGGACATTCCCGAACAGGCGCGATCCATCATGTCCCGCCTCCAGCTCAGGATGATCACGGATAGCGAGCAGAGTCCGATCAGGCTCCGGGCTGAGGACGACAGCTTGCCCGAACTCGACATCACCTTTGCTCAGATGCGCGGCGTTTCCGGCGTTCACATGCAATATCTGAAGAATATGGGGGCGCGGGCGACCATGACCCTTTCGGTCGTGCTGGACGGCGTGCTTTGGGGGATGATCTCGTTCCACCATCGCAAACCCAGGGTCGCATCCACCGAGATACGTCAGATACTCACGAACGGCATCCTTCCGATCTTCTGCCTCAAACTTCAGGTTCTGCGCCAGAGTGCGACGATTGCCGTCGGTCGTCGCCTTGAGGAACTGCGAACGGATCTGCGCCTCAGACTGGATGAAGACGCGGAAATACCGGAAATGCTGGATGAGTTTGGAGCGACGATCTGCGAGGAACTGGATGTCGCCGGATTGACGGTTACCACCGGATCGCAGACCTACTCCTACGGGCTTACCGTCGATCAAGGGGCGATCAGCCTGATTTCGGAGCGCGCGCGGGCGGAACAGAAGGCCGTTTTCTCGACGGACTCGTTCAGGAGGGATTTTCCGCAGATGACGGAGGCCGCCGGTGGTCTGGCCGGTGCGCTTGTCGTGGAGCAGCCGGAAAGCCGGGCGCTGATGCTGTTCCGCAGGGAGATCAGGGCAACCGTTTCCTGGGCCGGAAACCCGGAGAAGGAAGCGGAAATGGCCGAGGGCAATCTGCGTCTGCGTCCGCGAGGCAGCTTCGCCACATATCTCGAAACCGTCGAAGGTCGCAGCAAGGCGTGGAGTGACGAGGATAAATATCTTGCAAGCCAACTCTGGCCGCTCCTGAGCGTGGCGGAGCGCCAGACCTACATGCGGCAACTCAGTCGCCAGCAGGACATCATGATCGGCGAACTCAATCACCGGGTTCGCAATATTCTTGCACTGGTGAAATCGGTTTCACAACAAGCCCGGAAATCGGAGGGATCGCTCGAAAGCTACAGTCAGGCGCTCGAAGCCAGGATCCATGCCCTCGCGACCGCCCATGATCTGGGCGCAGGAGCCGCTTCGAAGTCGGTTTCGGTCAGGAAGATCATATCCCTCGAATCCAATCCGTTCCGCGCAAACGATGAGGAGCGGATGAGCGTCACGGGCAGCGATTTTGATATTCGCGCCGATGTTGCTCCCCTCTTCACGCTTGTCATCCATGAATTGATGACTAATGCAGCGAAATATGGTGCCCTGTCGAAGGCAGGCGGACGGATCGCTATCACACTCTCGGTCGAGCGCGACGGCATGGCCCTCGACTGGAACGAGATGGGAGGACCACCGATCAACGAGGCCCGGATCTCGACAGGCTTCGGTACGACGCTGATCCAGCAGGCTGTGCCGTTCGAGATGGATGGGACGGCGGAACTGCGGTTCGAAAGGGACGGTGTTCGTGCCAGGCTCTGGGTTCCGGGCAATAACGTAACGGTAGGGCATGACGATGTGGTGTCCATCGACGACACCGCTGCGGTGAGCGTGCAGGGTAGTTCGGGTAGCAGAAGCAATGTTCTTGTTATGGTCCTTGAAGACAATTATGTCATCGCGACCGGTCTGGAAAAAACATTGGAAAAGATGGGTTTCCCGAACACGGAAGTCTTCTCGAACGCAGATTCCGCGCTCGAATTTCTGGAAACCGCGAAACCGAATCTCGCGCTTTTGGACGTGAATCTGGGGCAGGGAAGCACGAGCGAGGCTACCGCATTCCGGCTCATGCGACAGGGTGTGCCGACGGCTTTCATCACCGGGTATGGAGAGCGAACACAGCTTGCCAAGGAGTTGGCGAATGTTCCCGTATTGACCAAACCTATTTCGGATTCAGAACTCAATTCCTTGATTCTGAAGCTTCTTGGTTGACGCCTGAGTGTCGTCCATCACCTGCACGCCTTCCTGAATCTCACCATTCTAAAAGACAGTTTTGTTCGTACGCTGGTTTTGATATTTGTCACCAGGGCATGTCGCCTGTCGGATCGATTCGCCCTGTGTTGCATTCATTCCCGTAGGCTGCCTCTATTGCCTTCTCAGGGTACACAGGTCTGTGAGCGAAAAGACGGTAACGCGCTGCGGAAATAAAATTATAATGTGCAGGCCTGCCGGGCACGAATTAGAGGTTGCAGTGCTTAACAGTTTTTTATCCAAACTTATGTACATTTTGAGACTTATTCTCAACTGATTGACAGTGTAATGGTAGCTCTCAGAATTCCGGAAAGACGCCGCCCGGCGGCAACTCCATCTCGCCATGACGAGTGCGATTCGGAATTGCGTATCCTGGTCGTTGACGACGACATCGAAGATTTCTTCATTGTCTCGAAGCTGCTGAAACGGTCGATGCAGGCAGGCTATCAGCTTACACACGTCGATAATTTCGACGATGCCGAAAAAAGATTGCGGACGGAAAAGTTCGATGCGGCGCTGATCGACTATCATATCGGCCATCGCAAGGGATCGGATCTGATCCTCAAGGTGCAGAACGACTGCGGCATTCCGATGATCATGCTGACGGGCAAAAAGATCGACTCAGAAGAGGAAGCCGATATCGGGTCGAGCGCCTTTGACTTGCTGGACAAAAACGAGCTGTCGGATGCCTCCCTGCGCCGGTCGATCCAGTTCGCGATCCGCCGGTTTGGTATTGAGAAGAGACTGCGCGAAAGCGAAGCGATGCTGAGGGTCGCCCGGAACGATGCGCTGGAAGCCAATCGGACGAAATCGATTTTTCTGGCGCAGATGAGCCACGAATTACGCACACCCCTCAATGCCATTCTCGGATTCTCCGAGGTCATCAAGAACGATGTCCTCAACGAGGGCATAGGCGATACGTATAGCCGCTATGCGGATTGCATTCATCGCAGCGGGCATCATCTGCTGAGTCTGATCAACGATTTGCTCGACCTGTCAAAAATCGAAGCGGGCAGCGCGATCCTGAACATCGAGACGCAGGATATTCGCAAGACCGTCGAGGAAGTGCTGATCGTGGTGCGCGCGCTGGCGAAACCCCACGATATCGAGGTCGTGAACGCGATTCCCGAAGACATGACCATGCTAAGGGTCGATGGGCGGGCCTTCTATCAAATGCTCGTCAATCTTCTGACGAATGCCATCAAGTTCAGCCATGCCGGCGGTACCGTCGAACTGTCCGGCATCATGACAGAAACAAGCGATATCGTCACCGTACGCGACTATGGCGTCGGCATCGCAGCAAAGGATATCCCGTCGGTGCTGACCCCGTTCGAGCAGGTCGGAAACTGCGGCTTTCCGGTGAAGAGCGCCGGCACGGGCCTGGGCGTCCCCATCACGAAATCTCTCGTGGAAGAGCATGGCGGAACGCTGGAACTGAGAAGCGCGCCGGGGGTCGGCACGGTCGTCGATCTGCTGTTTCCAAGGCACATCTGATAAGCGACGTTGTCCTGATATTATTATCGGGATCGGGGTCGGGATGTGCGGGGGAGAACGCGGGCCTCCCGCCGACACAGGACAGGCCTCGCTTGCGCCCATAGAGGCATTCGCGATCAAGTCGGGTCGGCAGAACCGTCAGGAAATGCGTGTTTGCCGACACTCTTCGGGTGAATCTGATCGCGATTGAAGCGACCACAGATGAGCGCGCGGCAGACTCAGCGGAAGAGGGCGGCGTTTTCCCGCGCCCTGTCGGAGATCATCGTAATCTGATCGCGCTGCGCCCGGATCGAATAGGACAGCTCGTGGATCAACTGCTGGATGGAATCGAGCCTATCCTCCATCGATAGCTCGATGCGGACGTCCGCACCCTCATCCATATCCACATCAAAATCATCGTTCATATTGATCGCTCTCGTCGTATCGCATCGCATCGTGGCCGCATTCGCCCTCGGCCGCCGGGGCTAAATATCACATCGTAGAATTAAAAATCGGTTTCCTAAATTGGTGAACGTTTGCTAACTTTGTTCAACGATATCATGATGTAACGGCAGCTTTCTGTACAATTTTTACGATCCGTGAAAGTGCCCTATCAAGCCTTACGATTGCGATTTGCATACGGATGATCCAGAGAGTACGCGATACGTTAAGCTGCAAAAGGAATTCGCATGGCGCGCAAGACCGATTTACCGCGTACTGATGTCGCGGTAAGGCCATCTGACTCGACCTCCGATGCGCCGGTTCGGATCGTTGCCATCGGAGCGTCCGCCGGGGGTCTGGAGCCGATCGAGCAATTCTTCGATCACATGCCGAGCGATTGCGGATTCACCTTTGTCGTGATCCAGCACCTATCGCCCGATTTCAAGAGCATGATGAATGAGTTGATCAGCCGTCACTCGACCATGCTTATCGAGCGGATCGAAGACGGGATGCCCGCCCAGCCCAATGCCATCTACCTCAACCCTCCCCGCAAGACCCTGACGATACATAACGGCATCTTCAGGCTCGAGGATTTCGATGCGACGATGAGTCTGCACCTGCCGATCGACTCGTTCTTCGAGACATTGGCCGACGAAGCCGGAGGAGATGCCATCGCTATCGTGCTGTCGGGTACCGGCAGCGATGGAACCAAGGGAGCCGCAGCGATACGCAGCGCGGGCGGCATGGTCATGGCGCAGGATCCTGCGACGACGAAATTTGACGGAATGCCCACTTCGATAATCGACAATGATCTGGCAGATGCTGTCGGCCACCCCGAATACCTGGCGCAAACGGTCCTGCGGATCGCCAGGGGCGAGGCTCTGGACGACTCTTTCGGGGATACCGAGAAAGAGGCGGATCTGGCCCCTGTGGACCGGGTGTTCCAGCTTCTGCGTGACCGGTTCAACACCGATTTCGGACATTACAAGAATGCGACCATACAGCGGCGTCTCATGCGCCGCATCGAGTTTCTGGATATCAAGAAAATCGAGGATTACGTCAGTCTGCTTGAGGATGACAGCGACGAGCTGGAGGCGCTCTATTCCGATTTCCTGATCGAGGTCACGCGGTTCTACCGCGATCCAAAAGCTTTTGCCGCCCTTGACGAACACGTCATCCCGGAACTGCTCGTCCGCATGGAAAGCAACCAGCCCGTGAGAGTCTGGGTGCCGGGATGCGCGAGCGGGGAGGAAGCGTATTCGCTGGCTATCAAAATTACCGAGGCGGCGCGACTGGCCGGACTGACCCCAAATCTGAAGATTCTCGCGACGGATATCCACCACCGTTCACTGCAATTCGCCAATGCGGGCCTCTACAGCGACAAGGCCGTCGCCGACTTGCCCGTGGATATCCGCGACCGCTATTTCGAGCTTGTTGGCGATCGCTGGCAGGTGACATCCGTGTTGCGACAGATGATCGTCTTCAGTGTCCATAACGTGCTGAGCGACCCCCCCTTTACGCGCATCGACCTGATCAGTTGCCGCAATCTCCTGATCTACTTCAATGACAAGGCGCAGCAGAAATCGCTCGCCTATTTCCATTTCGCGCTGCGTAAGAATGGCCTGATCTTCCTGGGGCCGAGCGAGACGATGGGCAAGCTGGCGGAAGAGTTCGAGGAACTCGACAAGCGATGGCGCATCTTCCGCAAGCGCCGCGATGTGCGCCTGACGGAATCCATGGCGCAGCTTTCGCACAGCACACCCCCTCGACTGGTTCGTTCGACCAGCCCTGCGGCGGACTCCTCCCAGCGACCGATCATCTATTCACGCCCCCGTTCGGTCAGCGACACGACGCTCGATCTGCTGTTGTCCAAATTCGCTCCGGCAGGATTTCTGCTCCGCCTCAGCGGCGAGATCGTGCGCGTCTTCGGCGATGGCGGGAAGTATCTCGAAATAGGGGAGGGCGATTTCTTCCAGCGGATCGACGCGCTCGTCCGGCATGACCTGCGTACCGCAATCGCTGCCGCGCTCGACCGGGCACGGATGCCGGACATGCTACCTTTCGAGCGACGGGTCAGGTCGAAACTGCCCGGAGATAAGCACCGCTCTCTGCTGATCAAACTCGAACGCATCCAGGACATGAAGTCGAACAGTGAGCTGCTGCTGCTCACTATAAATCAGAACGTCGAGGTGGCTTCGCCGAAGCAGATTCAAGGGTCTGTGCATGGCGACGGCGATGACGACAGCGAGACGGCATCACTCCTGCGAGAGACCATCGCCGACCTCGAACACGAATTGCAGTCCTCGGAAGAGACGCTGCAATCGACCATCGAGGAGCTGGAAACCTCGAATGAAGAGATGCAGGCCATCAGCTCTTCATTGGTGGCCTCGAACGAGGAGCTCCAGAGCACGAATGAGGAGCTGCACTCAGTCAACGAGGAACTCTACACAGTCAGCGCCGAGCACCAGCGCAAGATCATCGAACTCACCGAAATGACCGGTGACATGGAACACCTGCTGCGGGCGACGGAAATCGGCACGATCTTTGTCGATATGAACATGCAGGTGCGCCGCTTCACACCCGCTGCCGGGCGCGTCTTCAACATCCTCGAACAGGATGTGGGCCGCCCCTTCGAGCATATCACCAACCGCTTCGGCGGTATCGACATGGTAGAGACTCTGCGCGAGGTCGTGGACAGCGGTACCGGACAGGACGTCGAGGTCGAGATAGACGACGCCTGTGTTCTCCTGCGCGTGCTGCCGTATCTCAAGACGCCGCAGAACATCGCCGGGGCCGTGATAACATCCATCGACATCTCGGCGCTCAAACGTGAGCAGCGTCGGACCCAGAGCCTCGCCACGCAATACGAAGGGATCGTAGAGGATCTCGATGATTTCATCTTCCGCTGGAGCGCGAAGGACCGCACCATAACGTTCTGCAACAATTCCTTTCTCAACATCATGCAGTTGGAGAAAAAGGAACTGATCGGCAAACCGCTCGGGAAAGTGATCCCGAAAGGCCAGCGCCGCGATTTCATGAACAGCTTCAAGGATCTGAAGGTCGGAGAGGCGGCGTCGTTCCTGTTGAACGACGGCGGTGAGGGAGCGAGGGCCACATGGCGCGAGGGAACGATCCGCGCCATTGGTCCGCTGGGCAAGCCGCCTGTCGAGTACCAGGTCGTCGGGCGCGATATTTCCATCGCATCCGCCTACCGCCTCGCGCTCGAAAAGCTCTCGGCCATCCCCTACGATCTCAACGAAAGTGACGACGAGGCCCTGAAGCGCATTCTCGAAATCGGTGCCGAGTTCTACGGTATGCCGATCGGCATCTTCAGCAATATCGTGGACAGGGAGTACCGGGTCGTTGCCGTCACAGGCGGTGAGTCCATGGGCCTGAAACCCGGCACGGTCCTGCCTCTGGAGCAGACTTTCTGTATCGATCTGGTGGGCAGGACGGAACCGCTGACGATTCCCGACGTCACAGAATGCGACTATCGAGACCATGCCGCCTACAATGCATCGGGTCTGGAATCCTACATCGGCCGGAAGATCGAGATCGACAACGAAACGGTCGGAGCGGTGAACTTCGCATCACGGACTGCGCGTCCAAAGCCTTTCAGCGAACTGGAAGTCAATTTCATACAGGTTCTTGCCGAATGGATGGGCCGCCGTGCGGAGCGAAGCAAGGCCGTCGCCGAACTCAAGCGCATCAACGACGATCTTCAACTCGTGATCGATACGGTTCCTGCGCGCATCTGGTACAAGGATGACAAGAACAAGATCATACGGCTGAACAAGACCGCCGCCATGTCCATGGGGGTAACCGTCGAGGAGGCAACGGGTGCATACACGCAGGATCTGTTCCCCGCGATGGCCGGTAAATATCATCTCGATGATCTGAAGGTTATCGAATCCGGCGAGCCGATGCTCGATATCATCGAGGAGTACACCCCCCTCAGTGGCGAGAAGGGGTGGTCGAAAACCGACAAGGTACCCTATACCGACAAGAGCACGGGCGAGAGCCGATTGCTGGTCATCTCGATCGATGTCTCCGTGATGAAGGAGCAGGAACAGCGGGTCAGCGAGCTGAACAACCAGCTTTCGGTCAAGAACGACCAGCTTCTGAACACCAACCAGAGCCTCAAGCAATTCGCGCATGTCGCTTCCCACGACCTGCAGGAACCTCTTCGCAAGCTGATGCAATTCACCGAATATCTTGTGGAAGACTGCGGGCGCGAATTGTCCGAGGACGGGCGATACTTCGTCGATGTCATTGCCGGTTCGGCGAAGAGAATGCGTAGCCTTGTGCGCGATATACTGTCGCTTTCGAGCGCATCCGGCAAGCAGCTGGATTACGAGACACTCGATATCAACGCCATCGCGAAAGAGTTGATCAGCGAAACTGAGATCGCCATTGCTGAGGCAGGGGCGGAAATAAAGGTCGGGAAGTTGCCGAAGGTGACAGGCGATGCGACGCTCGTGGAACAGCTTTTCCGCAATCTCCTTTCGAACGCCCTGAAATACCGTGTGCCTGGTCGTCCGCCCATCATTAAGGTCAGTGCCCGCAAGACTGCAAAGGGTCACCAGATCAGCATCTCCGACAACGGCGTCGGAATGGAGAAGGAGCATTTCAAGACCGTTTTCGATCCGTTTACACGCCTGCACGACCGCAAGACGTATGACGGAACGGGGATCGGTCTGGCGGTTTGCAGGACCGTCTGCGACCGCCACGGGTGGATCATAAGTGTCGATAGCGAGATTGATGCCGGATCGACATTCAGCATTACCGTGCCGCCACAGTCATCGGCCATGATCAATGACTGAAGCGGAGGCCAAACTGCAAATCGCAATGGTCGATGATGACGAAGAGGACGTCTACACGATGCGCCGTGCCATGCGCGATGTGCAGGCGAACGTCAGTTTCAAGAGCTTCGGATCTGTCCCTGAATTTCTCGATGCCTTGCCGTCCGGCAGGATTCAGGACGGCTACGATCCGCAGCTTCTGTTGCTGGATATCAATCTTCCGGGCATGTCTGGTCTGGATCTCCTGAAACTGCTGAAGGAGCATGAGACACTGTCGTTGTTGCCGGTCATCATGATTTCCACCTCGGACAGCGAGCATGACGTGCATCGCTGTTACCGAAACGGTGCGAACGCTTTTTTTACCAAACAGGCGAGTTATCGACAGACTCTCGATCTTGCGACGGCGATCGTCTCGTTCTGGTCGGCTCCCGGTGTTCAACGCGGGGACCAGAACACAGCCCTGAAATAGTCGGGTAACGTCAGAGGTAGCCTGATTCTCTGGCCAGTTTTCCACTTGGCCAAGGGTCGAACAGCGCCCGTCAGACACCCGCGACAACACTGCTATGCGGTTCAACTCCCGCTCGCTCATTACCACCCATTCCATGCCGATCTCCCATCATGGATCACGAGAGGGTAAGCGACATTCCTGAATTGCACGCAGGCGACATTTTAGAATGGTTTTGTGATTTCAAGTCTGGTTGCGACATTGCCTATTCATTTGATCTTCCTGATTTCTTCGGCGAAGGCCTCGCTCGGCGTCCGGTATCCGAGGCACTTTCGCGGTGTCCCGTTCAGCTTGTCGCAGACCTCTTTCATCGAATTGCTTGAGAGTGCGGCGACGGGAAGTTCACGGGGCAGGTATCGGCGGGCGCGTCCATTCAGGTTCTCGACCGATCCTTTCTGCCACGGGGCTCGCGGATCGCAGAACCACGCTTCGGTTCCCATACCTTTCTTCAGCTTTTGCCAGGCGATGAACTCGAAGCCGCGATCGAACGTGATGGATTGACGTGCAGGGCGGGGCAGGGGAGCAAGCAGGTCGATCAACCGGGTCATCAGCGGCTTCGAGCGCCGGTCGCCGTTCCTGAACAGCACCGCGAAGCGGGTCTTTCGCTCGACCAGCGAGGTAACGTTCGCGGGCCCCAACTCGCGGCGGAAGATCATCAGGTCGCCTTCCCAGTGGCCGAAGATCTCCCGGCCTTCGATCTCATCCGGGCGGTTCTTGATCCTGCGTTCCTGCGGGAAAACGGTGTCGCGCGGCTTGCGAGATCCGCGCAAACGGCGTTTCCTGCGCCTGCTGGGCAGGTAGCGCGCAAGGTTCTCGCGCTGGCCATCCTTCGAGTAGACCCATGCGTAGATCGTCTCATGGGAAACCGTGTCCGCCGTCTTCTCCACACGCATCCGCCCCGCGATCTGCTCGGGTGACCATCCAGCTTCGAATCCTTGGAGTACCGCAGCGAGAAGGTCGGAATGGAGGGCAAGTTTGCGTCGCCGATGACGTCTTTCCCCAGCGATCTTCTGCGCCACTTTACCGTAGTAGCCATCCAACTCCGGCATCTCTTCATCCGCGAAAGTGTTGCGGTTGATCTCCCGGTAGACCGTCGAACGATGCCGTGACAATCTCTCTGCAATCTTCGCAATCGGTGCCTTCGCAAGCAACATCTCTTCGATCTGCTGCCGTTCCATCAAATCCAACTCGGTATGCGTCATTCTGGGCCTCCATTTCCCGCTCAGAATAGAGCGGATGTCGCAACCCAATCTAGAATCCACCTTTCTACATCCTTTTGACCTGTAATTTGTCTTATGATAAATAGTAAGTACCATTGAGACGTTTGCATCGAACAAAAGATGTAGATGAGACACATGAGGTATTATTTCAGTCCGCCTTGGATTCGGCGCTGTTTCGATATT
>CAKZUT010000161.1 GCA_937922185.1 uncultured Neomegalonema sp. | reverse complement strand
CTTGCCGCGCTGGCCGCCGCCTATCCCGGCGTCGCGCCATATCTGAAGACCGGCATCGCCGTCAGCATCGACGGCGTTGTCTACCAGAACTCCCCCGGTCAGCCGATCCCGGAAGGCGCGGAGGTCTACCTCCTCCCCCGTATGCGCGGGGGGTAAGGGCGTGGCATACCGCGCGACCTCTGGCTGCCGGTGGAGTGACGGTCAGGCCCCGTCCCGGATCGGATCGACCTCGCGCAGCAGCTTTTCGGTGCGGGCGTCGTCGAGGCGATGGTGAAGCTGGTTTGCCTCATGCTCGTCGCGCAGCGTCTTGGCCAGCGTGAAGGCCGAGCCGATGCTGAACAGCAGACCCATCACCATGAACGCCTTCATCTCCAGCGAGATGTCCATGGCCTGGATGCCGATGGCCGTGAAGCCCACCGCGACGGCGAAGCTGATATAGCAAAAGGCGATCCAGGCGCGGGAATTGAGTTGATGCCGGTTCATGATGTCTCTCCTTTTCGGGTGGTCAGGCGGGCGAGGATCGCTCCGCGTCGGTCGGTATGGCGGGTATCGACCCCGGCCTCGCGCAGCCGGGTATCGAGATCGGCATCGGGCCGCATATCGGCCAGTGCCGCATGGGTGTCATCCATCCGCGCGTCCGAAACACGCAGGCGCGCGGCGACTTCCTCGGCTTTCTGCAAGGCATGGCCCTGAAGGGCGGGGTCGAGGTCTTCCCGCGCGCTCCGCTGCACTGATCGGCTGCGGGCAAGGCGCAATTCATCGGTCAGGGCGGTCATGCGCCGCTCGGCATCGCGCAGGGTCTCGCGCAGGGCGTCGATCCGGCGCTGGAGTTCGCCCCGCGCGCGCGATGCCTGTGCCTTGCGATCTTCCAGCCCGGCGATGCGGTCGGCGATCTCGTGCAGCAGGGCTTCCTGGCCCGCCGTCATCGCGGCCAGCGCATCCGCCTCCCGGCGCGCGATTTCCTCATCCAGCGCCAGTGCCTGCCGTTCCTCTGCCGATTTTCGGGCGATGAGGGCGGCCAGCCCCCGGCGCGCCCGTTCCACATCGAGTTTCGCATCGCGCAGGTGCTGCGCGAGCAGGGTGATCGCATTGCCGTCGATCAGCGCCTCCTCGTGTTCGGCGCGGGATGCGCGGAACAGGCTTCGCAGGGTCTCCAGCATGATCGTCTCCTTCTACAACAAAATATGAACAATGTTCACACCGAGGCCGAAAGAAACACGGTTTCTTGAACCGTGTTCATTTGACATCTAGCAAGAACATGAACATGGTTCAAGGGAGGAGATCGAAAAAAATGTCAAAGCGCCCTTCCCATGATGATATCCGCGAAAAAACCCTGTGCGCGGCTCGTGCCGTCGTGGATGAGAGCGGCCACCCGGCCCTCAATGCGCGCCGCCTTGCCGCTGCCGCCGGGTGTTCGGTGGGCACGCTCTATAATGTCTTCGGCGATCTGGACGGGGTCGTCTACGCGCTGAACCTGCAAACGGCAAAAGACCTGCGCGCGGCCCTGCAAGTGGCGCTGGACGGGGCCGGAAAGGGGCCGTATGCGCGCCTTGCGGCCCTTGCCGATGCCTATTTCGATTTCGCGCAGGCGGCACCCCGGCGCTGGGAGGCGCTGTTCCGCTTTCGGGCGAAGGGACCGGTGGACGGGTCGGTCGGGCAGGAGGGCAACGCTCTGTTCGCCTTGCTCAGGGAAAGCGTGGGCGGCGCGGTGCCGGATGATGCCCTGCTGGCGCTCTGGGCGGCGGTGCATGGGGTGGTCGAGCTGGCGACGCAACAGCACCTGATCTTCTACGCCTCCGGCTCCGAGCGGCGTTACCTGCGTCTCATCCTCGATGCCGCGATGAAGGGGTTTGCGGCGGATAACCCGTCACCCTGACCTCGCCGCCCGCTTTGCCGCATCGAAGGCCGCCCGTCGCCGCGCGATCTCCTCCGGTGACAGTAGCGCGGCATTGGAATAATCGGCCTTCCAGTCCGCGCGCCCCGGCCATATCTGCGGCGAGTGCCAGGTCGTGCGTGGCCCCGTCGCCCCGGCCAGCATCATCAGCGCCATCCGTGCGCTTGCCACCTGTGCGCCGGGGTCGTGGGGCGGCCCCGCCCCGTTCCCCAGCGGAAAATCGCTGAACAGCAGACGCGGTACGCCTGCATGGTCGATGATATCCAGCGCGCAGCCCATCACGACGGTGGCGATCCCCGCCGCCTCCAGCGCATGGGCGGCAAAGGCGCAGGACTGGTGGCAGACCGGACAATTGGGCACCAGCACCACCGCATCCACCCCGTCCTCCGCACACCGCGCCACGATCTCAGGCGCGTCGATCTCGCCCGTCACCCGGTGCGAGCGATTGGTCGGCAGGCCATGAAACCGCTTGGCCACCCCGCCGATCTCTCCCGTTGTCGCCAGCGTTTGCAGCGCCCGCAGCGGAAACCAGCTTGCCTGATCGGTCGCGGGTGAATGATCGCGATCATAGGCGATATGGGCGATCCGC
The DNA here is from genome assembly GCA_937922185.1 of uncultured Neomegalonema sp. GTDB lineage: Bacteria > Pseudomonadota > Alphaproteobacteria > Rhodobacterales > Rhodobacteraceae > JAHDDY01. The sequence goes on along the minus strand of CAKZUT010000161.1, from coordinate 1,624 downwards.
AGGTCCGGCTCCGGGGCGATCTCTGCCGAATACACCGTGAAAAACTTCGCGGCCCCGTTATACGCCGCCCCCGGCCCCTGTTCTCCCTTCACCGGATCGTGGCGCACGGCGGTTGTCACGATCCCGATGGTGGCCTCGCGCAGCGGCTTGCGGAGCGGGGCGAACGGCACCGCATCGAAGCGTGCCCAGCGATACGGTTCGCCATAGCCGAGGGCCGCGTAATAATCGCGGATGCGGGTCAGATAGGGGAGGGGGGCCGTCATCGTCCGGTCATTCCCATGAAAGCGGGCATCCGGTCCCGCATTGAAAAGCCCCCGCGATCTGCGCCGGTTGCGCCGACGTATCCGCCTCGCTCACCCGCGCGGCATCGCGCGCTGCTCGTCTGTCCCGAATCCCCATGGGCACCGAGTATGCCGCCAAACCATGCCGGGGTCAGGTTGAAAAATGAACGCCTGCATCCATACCGGCTGGGGTGAAACCAGAGTCGATTCGACTCCAACGTGCTATGCGGGCTACAAATCACCCTTAAGGAGAACCATGAACACGAAACCCTATCATTTTCGACATTTTACAATATAAAATGGCTCTCAAAATGAGAATAACAAATATTTAACAATTTTTTTACTCTGACTATTGCGAATGATGGTTTCAGTGTAGATATGTACTCCGCAAAGCAGAGGGTAGTATTCCGAACGGGACAGGATGAATACTGTCTTCTTCCGTAGGATTGCTTTGTCTCAATGTGTGGGGGGGAGTGATTCACTCATCTCCCGTGTGACGGTAACATTCGGAGAGAGATGATGAATATCGTATCACTGGCCATGAATTTCCTCGGCCCGACGGTCATCAACAAAATTGCGGGATCGCTCGGCATCAACAACGCGCTTGTGACGAAGGCGATCAGCGTTGCCCTTCCGGCCATTCTCGGCGGTGTCGCGGGACAGTCCAGAAGCCAGACCGGCCTCGGGTCGCTGTTCAGTATGCTCACCGGTAATCAGGGCAATATGCTCGATGCCTTTGCCGGGATGGTCGGCACGCACGATCAGAGCCGCCTGATGGATGCCGGACGGCAGGATCTGTCCAGCCTGCTCGGCGACGAAGCCCTGTCCTCGATTTCGGGCGCTGTCGGGCGTCACGCGGGGATCGACCCGCAGCAGGCAAGCTCGCTGCTCGGCCTCGTGGGTCCGGTGGCCCTCGGTACGCTGACCAGCGAAGTGCAGCGCGACGGTCTGGATGCGCGCGGTCTGGCCAGCCTGCTCGAAGGCCAGCAGAAGAACATCGCCGAAGCCATGCCCCACAGCTTCATGAAGGACTTGTCCGGCTCCAGTGCTTTCGGGGGTATCGACTTCGGCAAGATCGGCGGAGCGGCGGCGGTGGCCGGTGCCATCGGCGGCGCGGCCTCCGGCATTGCCTCGCGGGCAGGCAATGCCATGTCCGGTGCAGGCGATATGGCCGGTAATGTGACCGGTTCCATCGGCGACACCGCCCGTGGCGCGGCTGGCTCGGTTCGCGATGCGGCAGGCAATGCCATGTCCGGCGCAGGCGATATGGCCGGAAACGTGACCGGTTCCATCGGCGACACCGCCCGTGGCGCGGCTGGCTCGGTTCGTGACGCGGCAGGTAG